>CAYWKT010000068.1:0-5453 GCA_964458985.1 uncultured Erysipelothrix sp. | reverse complement strand
TTACATTATCTTAAGTTTACTCAATCAAATATTAAAATCTTTATATTATTGTGAATATTTTGCATAAAAAGACGAGTATTGACAATAAAAAAGTATAAATCATCGCTGATAAATACTCTTATTATTAATTAATCTAACGTTTCTAAATACTCTAAATACTCCATCGATAATAGTGAGTACGCTTCTTTCGCAACTTCAATCTCTTCATTCACTTCACTTAATTTTTCATGATCTTCATAAATTTCTGGATCATAAGTCATTTCAATTAAGTCTTCAATCTCAAGTTCATAATCAGCCATCTCTTTTTCAATCTTTTTAACCCAGTTGTTGCTGTACGTCTTACTTGAGTCATTAACTAAAGTCACCGGTTTAACTTCTTCAACCTTCGTACTTTCAATTCCTAATAAACGGTCTTGATATTCTTTATAAGTACCATCAAATACCGTTATCCCTTTATCTTTTAAGATGACTATTTTTGTTGCGACACTATTAATAAAATGTCGATCATGCGATACAAATATTAAAGTTCCATCATAAGTATTAATTGCATCAGATAATGCTCGTTTACTCAAAATATCTAGATGATTTGTCGGCTCATCTAAAACTAAAGTGTTTGCTTTAGATAACATTACTTTTAAAAGTGACAATCTGACTTTTTCTCCACCAGATAATACTGAAACATTTTTAAAAACATCATCCGCTCTAAAGAGAAAACTACCTAATAGTGTTCTAATCTCACTTTGAACTAAACTTGGATATTCATCCCATATATCTTCAATGACAGTCTTCTTTGAATCGACTTGCGCAAGTTGTTGATCAAAATACGCAGTAGTTATACTATGTCCCCACAAATACTCTCCAGACAATAGTTTTGTCTTATCCATAATTGTTTTAACGAAAGTGGACTTACCGGTTCCGTTATCACCTATTATCGCAATCTTATCGCCACGATTTACAATTAGTGATATTTTTGCAAGTACTTCATCATAACCAACTTCAAGATCTTTAACTTCTAAAACTTTGTTACTTCCTCTAGTCCCACTTTTAAAGTTCGCCTTAAATATCGCATTATCGACTTTATCTAATTCAATCTTATCCATTCTCTCTAAATACTTAATTTTCGATTGAGCAAAGGCCGCTTTTGTTGCAGTTGTTCTAAACCTTTCAATTTGTGCTTCTAGTTTTTTTATTTCTTTTTGCTGTTCTTCATAATGTTTTCTTTGACTAATTAAATGTGTTTCTTTTTGAACTTCATAAGATGAGTAGTTTCCAGAGTATGGAGTAATCTTTCCATATTCAATATCCCAAATTTTACTAACAATATTATCAATAAACATCTGATCATGCGAAACGATAATTATCGCTTGGGGATATGCTTTTAAATACCCCTCTAACCATTCAATCGTTGATAGATCAAGGTGGTTTGTCGGCTCATCTAACAATAGTAAATCTGGTTTTTGAAGTAATAACTTCGCAAACGCAACTTTTGTTTGCTCACCACCAGATAATGTCCCGACTTTTTGCGATAACATTTGCTCACTAAAGCCAAAGTTAAACAACACTTGATTCATTTCATATTCATAGTTATAGCCACCTAGCATCTCAAATTCATGAAATACACGATCATATTTTCTTAATAGTTCATTATTTTTAGGATCAGTTTCTAACTCCTTAGTAATAGCTTCTACTTCCTCTAACTTGCTTTTTACTTTAGTGAACACTAACCTGACTTCCTCAATAATCGTATTATTTTCATCCGTGACTGATGCCTGCGATAAATACGCTACTTCAAAATCACTTTTATGAAAAACATTACCTGAATCTAAACTTTCATCTTCCGCTATAATACGCATTAGTGTCGTTTTACCGGCACCATTTCTTCCAACTAAGGCGACTTTCTCACCATTTTTTATATTAAAATCAATTCCATCAAAGACAATTGTCGTTTGATATTGTTTATGTCCATCTTTAATCTGATATATCATTTGAAACTCCTAATTTTATGTATTGTATAAGCGCTTGTGCAGTCGCACTCGCATACTCTTCTTTTTTATTTTTATATAAGTTCAATTGGTCCTCGTTACTAAAATTAAAGTACTCAATACTAATTGACTCTAAAGCGTGGCGATTATCTAAGGCAAAGTGCCCATTCTCATTTAGTGATAATTCACTATATGTTGCAGCCCCTAAAGCTTTACCACCTGTTTCTCGAATATTAATAACACCATCTAAACCTTTAAACCTTGTCGCAGATAATACTGTCTGAGTATCCCCTGCTTTTAAAGTACTATTTTCAAGCATAGAATTAGCGACAAATGCCGAGAATGCATTTGAGACGTATGAAGACTTAAATATCTTTAAAGAGCCATCACTACTGTTATTAAACCCAAGTTCAATATAATACTTAGCTTTTGAATCATACGACTTTTGAAGACGACCATCTTTACCATAACTATTAATAATATGCTCATTATCATCACGTGTAATTAATACTTTCAAACCTTCTGCCTCTAACTCTTCCTTAATCATTTGAGCAATAGAGTAAAGTTCATCAGCTTCAACTAAACCAAGATTGCTTAGCCCATAATCATTGAAATACCCACTAGCATTGATGCCTAATGTTGGATCTAAAACAATATCGTAATCTTCTGAATCATTCTCCATCATTTCAACATTTACAAAGGCATAATTCTTATCAAGTAAATTAGTATGCTTGTTGTCATCAAAAATTGTTGTATCACCAATTATCTCGACATATCGATCTCTATTATCTCGAGTAACTAAAGTAATCTTATCAATAACTTTTTCATTAAAAACAACACGTTTTTTTACCATATCCACATTAATGAATAACTCGTAAAATCCTACTGGTAAGTTTTGTAACGGTATTTGACCATTCACATCGACATCAATTAAATAATGAAACTCTTCATCAGTACAAATGTTAGTTAATAGTAATGTTTTACCTACCAACTCATTAGTATCACCTACTACATACTCTTTATCATACATACTAAATGTTTCACCGTAGAAAAAGTAGTCTTTAACGCCCAATACTTCATTAAATGTGTAATCTTCAAATCGAGTAATAATTTCCTCTTGTGCTAGTCCACAGACGTTATACTTGCTTACAAAAGGTTCATCCTTATTCATTTCATTTAAAACTAGTAATATTGTGGTCACTAAAAGCGCGATTATGACACCGCCAATAATAATCCTTTTTTTCAATCTTTTTTGATAAGGATTTATTTCACTTTTAATTTTACGATACTTCATTAATAACCACACTCCAACTCTTTACATTTTACCATATATTAATTATTCTTTCACACTACAATAAACGGATAATTCAAATCAAACGTCTGAAAACATCACTTTCAAAAATTGTTTTGTTTAGTTTAACTATAGTTTACATATTTTATGTATAATAGTTAAGAGAGGAAGTAGATATTATGCCTTATTATATGTATAACTTAGATTACTTAATATATATGTTACCATTCATCGCACTTGCGGCATGGGCACAGTTTAAAGTAAAATCAACTTACAATAAATATAGTTCAATAAAAAATGACACAAATTTATCTGGAGCCGAAGTTGCTCGTATTATACTAGATAGAAACAACTTACAACACGTTCAAATTAGACAAGTAAATGGAGTCTTATCAGATCACTACGATCCTAGAACACAAGTCGTATCACTATCACCAGGTGTTTACCAAAGTACTTCAATCGCTGCCGCAGGAGTTGCAGCCCACGAAGTTGGACATGCTATGCAACATGCAAAGGGATATGTACCATTAAAAATTAGAAGTGCAATTGCCCCAGTAGTTTCATTAACATCTAATTTTGTTTGGTTAATGATTGCGATCGGGTTTATGTTTCAAAGCAACAGTTTAATTCAAATCGGAGTAATGTTCTTTGCCGGTACTGTTTTATTTCAACTAGTTACACTACCAGTCGAGTTTAACGCTAGTTCGCGTGCGATTAAACAGTTACAAAACGGATTAATTGGACCATCAGAAGTATCTGGTGCTAAGTCAGTTTTAAATGCCGCAGCACTAACTTATGTCGCCGCAACATTAACTGCGATTGCCCAATTAGCTCGATTATTATCGATGAGCAATAGCCGAAATAACGATTAACATTATATTATTTAAGCACTAAAAAAGACACTTCATCTTGAAGTGTCTTTTTTGATGATTAACTTAGTCCATGAATGGGCTAATGATTAATAATACTCCTGCATTTAATGCTGCGAATCCTAACATATAAGCGAATACTTCTGCCGCAAACATTACTTCAAAGAATAATGAGATTGAAACGAAGATTCCAATAATGTATAAGATAACTGCAAGCCATGCCATAAATGAAGATGGAGTGCCTGCTGAGAATAAAGTTGTTAGACCTACAATAGTCATTGTAAGCATCCAAAGTGCAACTAAGATACCTAAACTAATAAATCCTACATATAAGTTAGTAACAAGAATATATCCTACTGCGATATCCACAATCGCAACTAAGATTGCTTGCCATCCAGATACATCACGATCTTTTGTAAAGAGTGAGATAAAACTCGCAATCCCCTTCACGATCATTAAAATACCATAATATACAATTACAGTTGCATCTGTAATCGTTGGGTTTGAGAAGATCATAAATGATAGTATTACAAATAGTATTCCTATAATTACATTTAGCCAACCCGATTTACTTTTCATTTCCATAATAAATTTCCTCCTTAATATAATTTTATTACTGTTATATTATAGTACATTTGTAAACTGTTAGTGTGAATGATGCTCACTTATGGTGTGAATGTGTAAAATAATAAAACCTCACCATAATGTGAGGTCTTATTGTTTACTATAGGAATTTTTAATGCTTAAACATAATTAATACTAATCTGTGAATGTACAGCTGTTACCATCTTCTACTGAAGATGAAGTTATTTCTTCAACTCTTTTTTCTGTATATTTTTCATCAAATAATTTTTTAACACTATGATCACCAACAGTGTCTGCAGTAAATGTAGTTACCGTTTGAATTTTTTGTGCTTTATCATCTAATTTAATTGTAGATTCTGAAGTCACCCCATATTTAGTTCCAACTACAAGAAGTTGTTCTTTTAAGTCAGCTTCACTTAACGCCTTAACACCCGCAGCATCTAAGCCTAATACATCATATGGAATTAGTGAATCAATTAAGTATTTTTTCAATACTCCAGATTCAATTGCATACTCTTCCGCAACTTTAACTCCATCAGCTGTATAACCGCAAACTAATGTTCCTGTTACAACTTTCTCTTCCGCTTTTTCTTTTGCCGTACATCCTACGACAACTAGTAAGGCCATTAGCCCAATTAATAATTTTTTCATTTTATCTCTCCTCACAAATTAATTATACACGTATCACACGATAAGTGTTGTATGATGATTTGGACAAATAAAAAA
>CAYWKT010000067.1:0-5508 GCA_964458985.1 uncultured Erysipelothrix sp. | reverse complement strand
CGTTGAGACTTTCACTCTAGATATATGACATGCCCGTCACACTTTAAAAAGATGATGGATTATTTCATCATCTTAAATTAATTATTTTGAACTTAGCCAGCGATAGCCATAACCACGAACTGTTCTAAGTGAGCTACATTTTAATTTATCTCTTAAGCGTTTGATATGTGGATCAACTAGTCTTATTTCGACATCATCCATTGGCTCTTCCCAAATTTTATTTACTATATCTTCACGTGATAATACTTTATTTTGATTTGATAAGAATAACCGTAATAGTTCAAACTCTTTTGGTGTTAGTAAGACTTGGCGATTACCTTTTTTTACGATATGTTCGTTCACATATAACTTAATATCATCATCTTTTGAAAATAAGATATCATCATGGTATTGAATATCCTCACTACTCTTACTCATTTTTTCAATATATTTTAATAAGAGATCAATTGATTTTTCTTTTTTAAAAAATAAATCAATCGCATAATCTATTGATAACATTTCACTTGAATCATCTTGCTTATCCGATAAGATAATGCAAATTGTATTTGGTGAAATATTTTTTACTGACCTACAGAAATCTAAGCCTGAGATTTGTTCTAAATCTAAATTACTTATTACAATGACGTAGCGATTTATCGCTAATAGTTCCAAACCTTTAATTGGACTATCATGATAATCAACTAAAAATCCATAGTCAGACATTCTATTTGATAAGCTATCACCATATACTTGATCAGGCTCAATCATTAATAACCTTTTCATATTATACCTCCATAAACATCCTCAAAAATCAGTTGTTCAAACAAGTATCTTTTATCATTATCTGATCAAATTTTACTTGGAATAACTCGCTAGAAATTTTAATGAACGAATCTTCATATTTGATACACTTATTATATGGAATGTTTGTGATTCAGTCAATAAGTTTACACAGATCACAGTTGTATTTACTATTCATAACATTACATAAAGCCTACATCAATCGAAGTATTTCCCAGTCTATAGTATTTGTGTAATGATTGTACGTTTATAAATGTTTTTATTAATATTTATTGTCTTATGGAGCTTTTGTGAATATTTTGATTAATCAATGAACTATACGAGCCTTACTCAATATAGAAAAAGACTTTAAATTTTAGTTTAAAGTCTTTTATTTTTTAAATGTTAGTCAGTAAATTGACTGTTATAAAGGTCTGCATAGAAACCATTTTTACTCATTAAATCATCATGAGTTCCCATTTCAATAATATTTCCATCCTTCACAACTAAAATCTTATCCGCATTTTTAATTGTCGATAGACGATGGGCAATGACAAAGCTTGTACGACCTTTCATTAACTCAGCCATCGCTTCTTGAATCATTGCATCAAGTCGTGTATCAACTGAAGATGTCGCTTCATCTAAAATTAATATTTTAGGATCACTTAACAGAGCACGAGCAATCGTAATTAACTGTTTTTCACCATTTGAAATATTTGATGATTCCTCATTTAACTCCATATCATAACCATTTGGAAGAGTTGTAATAAAGTGGTGAACGTTCGTACGTTTTGCGGCATCAATAATATCCGCATCGGATGCATCACTTTTACCATACGCAATATTTTCTTTAATCTTACCACTAAATAACCACGTATCTTGGAGGACCATTCCAAAGAGTGCGCGTAAGTCATCACGTTTCATATGACGAATATCTACACCATCAATCTTAATACTTCCATCATTAACATCATAGAAGCGCATTAATAAGTTAATTAGTGTCGTCTTACCTGCACCTGTTGGTCCGACAATCGCAACCATCTCACCTGGATTAATATCAACACTTAAGTTTTTAATAATTGGCTGTGTTCCATATCCAAATGAAACATCATTGAAACTAACACTTCCTTCAAAGTTTTCAATCTTAACACTATCATCAATGTCGTACACATCATCTGCCTCTTCTAAGTATTCAAAGACACGATCAATTGCCGCAATTGAAGCTTGAATCGTTGGCGATAATTGCGTAATTTGCGATAGCGGTTGATTAACTTGCCAGATGTAGCGAATAAATGATTGAAGTGCTCCAACTAACATAACACCTTCAATGATTCTAATTGTCCCCATATAAATCGCAATCGCGATGACGATATAAGTAATTAGTGAAACACTTGGCGTCATTAAGCCAGATATAAAGTTGGCCTTAAATGCCGTTTCACATAAATCATCGTTCGCAACTCTAAAGTCCTCTTTCGCATTTTCTTGATAGTTGTATAATTTAATCTCATTAAAGCCACTAAATTTCTCTTGAACGACACTAAACATATTTCCAAGTACTTCTTGTTGTTTCGTAAATAAACCTTGTGATTTTGACATTATTACTTTTGAAACGATAAAGCTTAATGGTAAAATACTTACCCCAATTAAAGCCATCGTCACATCAATGTAAAACATAAATCCAATCGCAAAGATAATTCCTAAGACAGCCATAATTACTTGTGAGAATGATTGTTGAAGAGCACCAGATAGTGCTTCAATGTCAGTCGACATTCTACTCATTAAATCTCCTGTCGAGTTGGCATCAAAGTAGCGAATTGGAAGACGTTCCATTTTTTCTTTAACCGCCATACGCATATCATATACCGACGATTGAATTGCATCTGATATGAAGTATTGCATTAGTAATCTTGATGTCGCATTTACGACATATATAATAAATAAAATAATAATAATTTTGATAATTATATCAAATTGAACTCCAGTTCCATTTGTCACATCTATTTGAAGTCTTGTCGTAACCATACCTTCAATGTATGGAGCGACTGCAGTTAGGACAGCTGCGACGAATAAAAAGAATATTGCCGCAAACATTTTCAATTTGTATGGCTTTAGAAATCGCCATAATTTTTTATAACTATTCATATTTTGCCATCTCACTTTCACTAAACTGAGATTTCGCAATTTCTTTATAAATCTCACAGTTTTTAATTAACTCGTTATGTTTTCCAACTCCGACGATCTTACCTTCATTTAATACGATGATTTGATCAGCATCGATAATTGAACTTATTCTTTGGGCGACGATCATTGTGATCGCATCTTTAGTTTCTTCTTTTAAGTTTTCACGAATCATTTTATCTGTCTTATAATCTAAAGCACTAAAGCTATCATCAAAGATGTATATTTCTGGTTTTCGAACTAAAGCTCGAGCGATACTTAATCGTTGTTTCTGGCCACCAGAAACGTTAGTTCCACCTTCACTTAACCATTCTTCATACTTATGTTCTTTCTCTTCAATAAAGTCTGAAGCTGATGCCAGTTCTGCACTCTGTACAACTTCAATATCTTTCGCATATTCTTTACCATAGCGAATGTTCTCTGAGATTGAGCCACTAAATAATAAAGCTTTTTGTGGAATGAATCCGACTTTATAACGAAGGGCAAATAAATCCCATTTACGAACATCGACACCATTTACTAAGATTTTTCCTTTAGTAACATCAAAGAATCTAACGATTAAATTAATTAATGTTGACTTACCTGATCCGGTAGATCCAATAAAGGCGATAGTTTCACCTTGTTTGGCGCTAAAGTTAATATTTTCTAAGACATTAGCTTCGCCATCTGGATATTTAAAACTGACATTGTCAAAGACGATTGAAGGTTTATTATCTCCTTCCATAATTCCGTTCTCTGGATTTTTTACACTTACTTCTTTATTTAAGACTTCTTCAATACGTTTTGCACTAACACTTGCACGTGGATACATAATAAAGACGACAGAGAATAATAGTAGTGAAAATAAGGCATGGAACTGATACTCTAAGAAAGCGACGATTGATCCTACTTCTAAAGTTCCAGCATTAACCATATTTGATGAAGTCCACATTATCGCAAGAACTGCCATCTCTAATATAAAGAAGAATAACGGTTCAGCACGTGACATTAGTCTAAATAGTTTAATCGATGTTTCTGAGTATTCTCTATTAATTTTCTCAAAACGTTTTGTTTCATGTTTATCTTTTCTAAAGGCACGAATAACACGAACACCCGTAATATTTTCTCGGGTAATTCTTGTCAGCTTATCCATTAACTTTTGCTGAGCGCGACTTAATGGATTTGATTTTTTAATAACGACATAAATGACGATTAAAATTAAGGGAACACTAAATGACATAACCATCGCTAGTGTTGGACTTGTTTTTAAGATCATCATGGCACTGAAGAAAATCATGAATGGACTATGAAGCCCCATTCTTAATAACATTTGTGTAAACAATTGAAGTTGGTACACATCACTTGAAACTCTTGTAATTAATGATGAAACACCTAATTCATTATATTCTGAATGTGATAACTCTTGTGCCTTATCAAACATATCTTTACGAATATCGCGTGTCATGTAACTTGCGATTCGACTTGAAGTAAAGTTAAGCAGTATTGTGCCTAATCCCCCTAAAATTGCGACTAATAGTAAAACTAGTCCTTGGGATTTAATTAAGTCGATATCTTGATTTAAGACACCTTCGTTAATCATAGTTCCCATTACAGTAGGGATCCCCAGCTCGACAATAGTAAATGCTAAAAGCGCAAGAACATTAAGTAAAAATAAAAATTTGTACTTTTTTAAATATTTAATTATTAATTTCATAAAAATTAACCTCCTATACTTTTTAGCGCAACTAGCCTATAATAAAGTATAAGGTAACCTTATAGTCAAGGAGAATGTATCAAAATGAGTAAAAAATTCGGAAAACTTACAACTGGACAGTTCGCAAAGATGTGTGGAGTCGAAAAACATGTACTTTTTTACTACGATGAAATCGATTTATTTAAACCTGAATATACTTCAAGTAATGGATATCGTTATTATAACTACTATCAATATTACGCTTTTATCGTAATCAACTTCTTTAAAAATCTTGGAATGCCCTTAAAAGAAATTAAAGAATATTTAGATAATCGCTCAAGTGAAAGATTACTAGAAGTTTTAGATGAGCGAGAAGTTATAATCGATAAAGAAATAAAACGTCTTAATGAAGCTAAGGCGTTTATGAGACAAAGTCGTGAGATAATAAAACTATCTGAAAAGTATCCACCTAATATACCTATCATAATAAGTAAAGACATCGAAAAGTTAATTATTGGAGAAACTTATGCTGAAAATGATAAACGTGACTTTATAAAAAAATATACCGACTTCTGTGATAAAAATGATATTAAGATTACTAACTACGTAGGAACGATGTATAATGTCAAAAATATCGAGAATCATGACTATGAAAGTGTAAATAATTTATACGTTGATTACTTAGGATTTAGAAAACATGTAAAGACAATCAATAAAGAAGCTGGAGATTACTTAACGATTTATCATCATGGATCATACGATACTTTAAGTGATGCATTTGATCAGATAATAAGTTTCGCAAAAGAGAATAACTACAAACTTGATGAGTTCATTTATGAAAAGCTATTAGTGAATGAAATAGTAGTCCACACTGAAGAGGAGTTCATCATTGAGTTATC
>CAYWKT010000066.1:0-5519 GCA_964458985.1 uncultured Erysipelothrix sp. | reverse complement strand
TTTTTAAAGTTTTAATTTACATAATTAACTACTTACTTATCTAAAGATGCTCTTCATTTAAACTTAAAAATTATTTGTGATTAAAACTTTTTATGCGGATATTGAACGGCGATTAAATCTTCTGGATGTGCTTCAAACATATAGATTATGATTAAGAAAATATATTCTAATGGTTTCATTAAAATATAAATAATATCAGCGACTAACTTTGAGTTAATATGGTTAGCGATTGGATAACCGTAAGTATCATAAAATTTTCTAATTACTCGATGAACTTTTGGGATGCGCTCTTCGATTATTTGCTCAAACGCATTCGCAACACATAGTTGACGATTAACTAAAACTTTATTATTACCACGTTTTCCCTCTCTTAATGGCTTAACTACTTTATTGTGGCCACCTGCCGCCACACTACATAAGTAATGTTGATCAAAATATATATTTTGCGGTGCAACTTCACTTGAAAATGTCCAATCTGCCGTATTAGTCCAAGCTGTAATAATGTCAGATGGTCTTTGTCCAAATAAAAGTAAAATCATAAGTATGATCGTAAGCATTGGAATTAATAACAATAGGCCTAAAAGTGATAAAGAGTTAGCCTTATTTAAAATGTTTGATAATTTTTCATACTTCACATTAATAACTTTATTTTGAATCAACTTATTGTAATCACGATTTACTTTTATAATTACCTTTAAGTAAATAAGCATAATATTTATCGAGACTAAACTCATAAACAAATCAGGATACACTTGAATCGTCCATAAAATTAATATAATAAGACCGATGTACAAATTACTGAGGGCAATACTTGCGCTAAGTGGAGGCATTTTAACTACATCTTTTACTCTTAAGTAGCAGTAACCTCCAAATGATATTGTCATTAAAGTTATGATTGTCGGAATTTTACTTAGTGAAATCATAAAATGTCGTTCATTATTATAAAGCTGTACGTAGTAATCGACAAATTTTACTTCCACAATATTTAAATAGATGAGTAAGTAAAAGATTGCGATTATTATTGAAATTATCTCAAATGCCTTACTATACTTAATCTCCTTATTTTTTACTGTCAATTTATAAAAACTATAAATATTAATACTCGTAAGTATAAAAGGTAAAACTAAGATTATAATTAATATTACTGTTTGATAGGACATTTTATTCCTTCTCTCTTTAATCATTATACAAAAAAAGTATAAGTTTTAGGCAAACTTATACTTTTGAAATTAATCTTCTTTAACTTTTACTGATAAATGTAATTCATCTAATTGCGGGATTGTCGCTTTAGATGGAGCATCCATCATTGGATCTTTCGCTTGCGCATTTTTAGGGAAGGCAATAACTTCTCTAATTGTCGGCTCATTCGCCATTAACATCGCTAAACGGTCAAGTCCAAATGCAATTCCTCCATGTGGTGGAGTTCCGTAGTCAAAGGCATCTACGAAGAACCCAAACTGACTTTCTATCTCTTCAGGAGTAAATCCTAACACTTCGAATAATTTCGTTTGTGAGGCGTTATTGTAGTTTCTAAGTGATCCGCCACCGAGCTCATATCCGTTTAAAATCATATCGTATGCGATTGCACGAACTTCACCTGGATGTGAGTCTAACATTGAAATATCTTCATCCATTGCACGTGTGAATGGATGGTGTCTTGCAAAGTAGCGATCTTCTTCATTATCATATTCTAATAATGGGAATTCTGTAACCCATAAGAAGTTAAATAATGTTTCATCAATTAACGCTTTCTCTTTCGCAATATAATTTCTGACTGCCCCAAGTGCAGTACAACTTACTTCCCAATCTCCACTGACAATTAAAACTAAGTCATTTTCTTTTAACTGTAGTTGTGTTTTTAATCCTTCGATTTCTTCTTCACTGAAGAATTTAATAATTCTTCCTGTAAGTTCATCTTCGACATATTTTAAATCTAAGACTCCATGTCCACCGTGTGATTTAATAATGTCGACAATCTTATCGATACCTTTTCTTGAGATATCCGCATAGTCTTCAACGACGATTGCCTTAATCGTTCCACTTTCACTTTGTGCTGATTGAAGAACTTTAAATTCAGTATTTTTGAACACTTCTTTTAAGTCATGGAATTTTAAATCAAATCTAGTATCTGGTTTATCACTTCCATAAGTGTCCATCGCTTCATGCCACGTTAAACGCTCAAATGGAACTTTAATATCAACGTTTAAAATATCTTTAAATACTGTTTGCATCATTTCTTCTGTCAATGCTTGAATTTGAAGATCACTCATAAATGACATTTCGATATCAACTTGTGTGAATTCCATTTGACGATCGGCACGTAAGTCTTCATCTCTGAAGCATTTCGCAATTTGGAAGTATCTTTCAAATCCACTAATCATTAATAACTGTTTATAAATTTGTGGAGATTGCGGTAATGCATAAAATTCTCCTGGATAGTTTCTTGATGGAACTAAATAATCACGAGCACCTTCTGGTGTACTTTTTCCTAAGACTGGCGTTTCAATATCGACAAAGTCATGGTTGTATAAGAAACTTCTAATTGCCGCACTAATGTTACTTCTTAAAATAAGATTTTGTTGCATGTTTGGACGACGAAGATCTAAGTAGCGATATTTCATACGAACTGGCTCTAATGCATCAGTTTCATTGTCGATAATTAATGGTGTCGTTTTCGCTTCATTAATAACTTTTAAATCAGTAACGACAATCTCAATGTCTCCAGTATTTAAGTCCGCGTTTTTCGCACTTCTTTCGACAACTTTACCACTAACTTGAATAACATATTCGTTTCTTACATCTTTTACTTGATCATGGAAACTTTCATCAAACACTAATTGAGTTTTTCCATATCTATCTCTTAAGTCAATAAAGACCATTGCTCCAAAGTTTCTTTTCTTCGCAACCCATCCGACTAACGTAACTTCTTCATTTACATTATCAATTCTTAATTCGCCATTGTTTCTAGTTCTCATCGTTTACACTTCCTTCTTCATTATCTTGTAACATCTTATGAATTAATGGAATTACTTCATTAATATCAACTGTTTCTTGCATCTGATTGACAGTATTTTTTACTGTAACCTTATTTTCACTCGCCTCAGTATTTCCAATCAGTAATACGATTGGAGTCTTAAGACGATCAACTGATTTAAATTGTGATTTTAAAGAGCGTTTCTCTAAGTTAATCTCAGTTTTAAATTCGTGCAGTCTTAAGTATGTCGCTAATTTTAAACCATACGTACGGGCTTCTTCATCTAGAATCATAATATATGCCTCTGGATGTTCATCTTCTTTAATGTCAATTCCTTCTGCTTCAAGTGCTAATAAGAATCTTTCGATTCCCATACCAAAGCCGACTGCTCCCATCTCTGGTCCACCAAATTGCTCGACTAAGTAATCGTAGTGTCCACCACCTAAGATTGTCGCTTGTGCGCCCATCTTTTCATTCGTACTAATAAATTCAAAGACAGTATGTGAGTAGTAGTCTAAACCACGTACCATGCGGTGGTTTTCTTTAAATGGAATGTTTAATTCATTTAAGATTGATTTCACTGTTTCATAGTAAGCTTTTGATTCATCATTTAAATATTCATAGTTAAATGGTGCGTTAATGATACTTTCATGTTTATGATCCACTTTACAATCTAAAATTCTTAATGGATTTTGTTTTAAACGACGCTTACAATCATCACATAGCTCATCAATGACTGGTTCAAAATGTTTGACTAGTGCTTCATTATAGTTAGCACGTGATTGTCGATCACCAATTGTATTTAATTCAATGACGAAGTCTTTTAACTCAAATAAGTTCATAAACGTATAAGCTAAGGCAATTACTTCCGCATCCGCATGGGGACTCTTAACTCCAATACTTTCAACTCCGAATTGGTTAAATATACGATAGCGTCCTTTTTGTGGGTTTTCACTTCTAAAGTTTGTCCCTAAGTAGAAATATTTTAATGGAAGATCAGGCTTTGCATAAAGTTTATTTTCCACGACACTACGAATAATTCCTGCAGTCCATTCAGGACGTAGTGTTAGTGATCTTTTTCCTTGATCTAAAAATGTGTACATCTCTTTGTTTACAACGTCAGAACTATCATTTTCACGATCAAAGACTTCTGTATGTTCAAACTCTGGAATTCTGATTTCTTTAAAATTATATAACTCACATAAACGTTTAGCTAAAGCTTCAATAATTTGAAATTCATACATTGAATCATCAAATAGATCTTTAACACCTTTTACTTTTTGATATTGTTTCATGTTTATCTCCTTTACAATAAAAAAACGTCCCTATAAGGACGCCAACTTGCGCGATACCACCTTACTTAACAGTAAATGCACTCTGATCAATAACGTAAATCACACGAACTATCCTACTTAATTTCAGATAATTATCTCCTAAGCGTCCCAGTAGTATTCAAATAAGATTTCTCACCAAATAATCTCTCTCTACAATTTGAATAATTTACTTTTTCTTTTTCATAGATATGCTCAAATAATACCACATTAATAGGCTTTGGTCAATTATGAGCAATAAAAAATACCCGAAGGTATTTTTATAAGATTATTTGCATTAAGTACATAATAAGTGGTAAGGATAATGCACTTAAAACAGTATTTAATGAGACTAGTTGAGCCCCATAACTTGGGTTTTGACCTGTCAGTTGAGAAAACATTGCCGTGTTTGCGGCACTTGGAACGGCCATAGATATGACAAATATTTGCTTCGCCATTAAATCAATTGGCATAAACTTAATAAAGATTAAGCAAATTAAAGGTACAATTATTAATCGAACTATTGCAACATAGTAGCCCATCTTATTCGTAAATACTTGTTTGATGTTTTCATTCGCCAGATAAACTCCAAGAATAATCATTGCGATTGGTGTATTGATCGCCGTTAAGGAGTCAATACTTGAAACGACAAAATTCGGTAACGTAATTGGCATAATAAATATAAAGAGACCGATCCATAAACCAATTGAGTTCGGATTTAAAAATACCGTCTTTAAATCTAGTCGTTTTTTATCTTCTGACATTAAGTTAATACCATACGTCCACATAAATACGTGGCCAATAAAAATAATTGGCGTTAATAGTGAGATCGCCTCACTTCCAAATAAAGCACGTACGATTGGAATTCCAATAAAGCCACGATTAGTAAAGACTGTCGCAAACTTCTCAACCCCACGATTATCTTTATATAAAATGTTACAAACAAAAATAGTAATAAATGTAAAGATTACCGTAATTAATCCGATAGTAAACATTTCTTTGAGTAACTGCATACTAAATGGTTGAATGAAAGCTTCAATGATTGTCAGAGGGACAATTATTCTAAGTGAAAACTTTGATAAACCTTCAGTTACTTCCTCATTAAAATATCCTTGCTTACGCAGGATATAGCCGACTAACATAATTAGTCCCATAATTAAAATTTGATTTATTATAATATTCATATGACTATTATAACCGATATATAATTTATCTCAAATAAAAAGAAGTAATCT
>CAYWKT010000065.1:0-5542 GCA_964458985.1 uncultured Erysipelothrix sp. | reverse complement strand
TAAAAAAATGGTTATTTCAGATATAAGTAAAAATTCAAATGTAAGTGAGCCAAAAATTACCGTTTTACTAGAGAGTATTGCATTAATTGTCGCAAGTGAAGCGAAAGATATTCTTGTGAAAGATCAAAGTATTAATGCAGAAGAGATAGTAAATAAAATTTATAAAATGCGCAACAACCCACTATTATCAATAGTCATGAAAACATATATTAAAAATAATTTAGGACCAGATAAATTACGCTTGAAATTTAATGAAATATTAAACTAAATCCTCAACCGAGGATTTTTTATTGAAAGTAAGTTGAGTTTGAAATGTTATAGTAAGTATATTAAGAAGGTATAATATGAAATTAAAATTGCTAGACATTACAAAATCAAATGAACATAAGGTTTTGAATTTAAAAGTTAAAGATAATCAACATAAGCACATAGAGACTGTCCGACAATGTTTAAATGATGCAAAAGATACACATTACTATCACCCTGTAGGACTAGTCTTTAATGATGAAATAGTTGGTTTTAGTATGTATGGTAGATTTCCTCAAAAGAATGGAACTTACCGGGTTTGGTTAGATCGATTTTTAATTGATGAGAATTTTCAAAATCAGGGGTATGGAACATTGTTTTTTGAATACTTAACTAAGTTTCTTAAAGATAAATATAATGATCAGTACATATACTTAAGTGTTTATAAAGAAAATCTACAGGCAATCAAAATGTACGAGTGTTTCGGATTTAAGTTCATTAATGAGTATGACATTAATGGTGAAGTAATTATGCGATTAAAAGTAGTAAATGATAATTAGTGAATAAATATCAATATTTGACCATAACTGCACTAATATAGCACAACCAAGAAAGCGCTTTCTTTAATATAATATAAATAAGGAGGATTATTATGGCAAGAAACTATGAACAAGATTTAGTAAATCAAATTAAAAACAAGCAATCAGAGATAATTATGCAAGACGTGAAGGTGATTAATAAACCAATTCCTGATACTGATATTAAAGGGGCAATGGACCCTCGTGCAAAAAAAGGTATGGGTATGATGGGAACGTTAATGCGTTTTGTCCCAAAGAGATTCTTAAAAATGGAAATGAACTTAGAGAGCGTTGAAAAAATGCGTAAAATGTTCAACAACGTCGACAGTACTTCATTTGTAACGGGAGTTAAAGAAACCCCATTTGAGATTAAAATGGATGATGGCTACATGATGCCAGCAATGAAATTTGAATCTGATCACACAATTGAAGATGCTCCGATTTTATACTTTATTCACGGTGGTGGCTTTTTTGCGGGAAGTTATAAAGTTGTAAGTGAAGCATTACGTTATATCGTTCAAAAATCTGGAATTATCGCGGTTGGTATCGACTATCGATTAGCACCAGAAAATCCATTCCCAAGAGGTCATCAAGACGTATATCAAGGACTACAATATGTGTACGCGAATGCCGAAGAGTTAGGCGGAAGCAAAGATAAAATATTTGTAGCAGGTGATAGTGCAGGTGGAAACTTAACGGCATACTGTACTAATCAGACGATTAAAGACGATTCAAATATGATTAAAGGGCAAATTATGCTTTATCCAACTGTAAATATGGGTGGAATTAAAGATGAATATACGAAATTTAGTATCGATAAATTTGATATTTATTCAAAACATAAACACTTATTAATGCCAATGATTGAAATGTTTGCGAGTGCAACGACATCACTTGGTGATTTATTAGGAACTGAAGATATTATGAACGTGGATTTAACACCATACATGGATGTTAGTGCTAAGAGTCCAGCGACAATGATTACATGTGGAGAACATGATGCTTTAGTAATTGAAAGTTTAGCGTATGCTAAAAAGTTAAATGACTTAGTTGTTGATACGACATTTACACTTTATCGTGGAATGGGACATGCGTACATTGATCAAATGGGTAATTATCCACAATCTGAAGATTGCGCAGACGATATGATTGATTTCATTTTAAAAAATAGTTAAGGGGAGAGTAAAATGATTAAATACATTAAACAAGAAAATGGACCTACAATCGGTTATAGTACTGATTCAAAAGTAAATATTTTAGAAGTTGATGGATTAAAATTTAAAGACTTAAACAACAATGGAGTTTTAGATCCTTATGAAGATTATCGTCTTCCTTATGAAGAGCGTGCCAAAGACTTAGCGGCACGTCTTTCAAAAGAAGAAATTGGTGGACTAATGTTATATAGTGCGCACCAAGCAGTATCTAGTGCCGACGATGTTTTCTCAATGATGTTTCAAGGACACTACGATGGTAAAAAATTCAGTGAGTCAGATGCAGTAATTTCGGACTTATCTGATGAGCAAAAAAACTTCTTAATTAATGATTACGTAAGACACGTATTAGTTACGACAGTTGACTCACCAGAAGTTGCAGCGACATGGTCAAACAACCTTCAAAGTTTTACTGAAGGAATTGGACACGGTATTCCAGTCAACATCTCAACAGACCCACGTCATGCACCAATTCCATTCACTGAATTTAACGCCGGAGCGGGTGGAGACATTTCAAAATGGCCAGAACCACTAGGACTGGCAGCGACATTTGATCCTGAAGTTGCGAGAGAGTTCGGAGAAGTTGGAGCTCGTGAGTATCGTGCAATGGGAATGACAACAGCACTATCACCACAAATTGACTTAGCTACTGATCCTCGTTGGATGAGATTTAGTGGTACATTTGGAGAAGATACGAAATTGTCGACAGATATGGGTAAAGCATACATTGATGGATTCCAAACTACTAATAATGGTTGGGGAAGTGAATCAGTAAACGCAATGGTTAAACACTGGCCAGGTGGCGGAAGTGGTGAAGCAGGTCGTGATGCGCACTATGAGATTGGAAAATATGCAGTTTATCCAGGAGATAACTTTGATGAGCATTTAATTCCATTTACAGAAGGTGCATTTAAACTAGATGGTGGAACTAATAAAGCAGCGGCAGTTATGCCATACTACACAATCTCGTATGAACAAGATCCAGTAAATGGTGAAAATGTTGGAAACTCATATTCACATTACATAATTAATGACTTACTTAGAGAAAAATATGGTTATGAAGGAGTAGTTTGTACTGACTGGATGATTACGCAAGATAATGAGAAAGTTGATAGTTTCGTAACCGGAAAAAACTGGGGAGTTGATCACTTATCAGTTGGAGAGCGTCACTATAAAGTTTTAAAAGCAGGTGTAGACCAATTTGGTGGAAACAATGAGTTAGCACCAGTCTTAGAAGCATATGAAATGGGAGTTAAAGAGTTTGGTGAAGAGGCAATGAAAGCTCGTTTTAATCGCTCAGCTGAGAGATTATTAATGAACATTTTCAATACTGGACTATTTGAAAATCCATACTTAGAAACTGAAGGTATTAATGATGTTGTCGGTGGGGCAGAGGCGATGGAAAAAGGTTATGAAGCACAACTAAAATCAATCGTAATGTTAAAAAACAAAGATAACACGTTACCATTAAATAAAACAAAAGTGTATATTCCAGAGCGAATTATTGGAGAAAGCCAAGACTGGTTCGGTAATAAAGTTCCGGCACATAATAAGTTTCCAACGTCGAAAGAAATTGTTGATAAGTTCTATGACTTAGTGGATAATCCAGAAGATGCGGAAGCGGCAATAATCTTTATTGACTCACCACAAACATTTGGATATACAAATGAAGAAGGATACTTACCGCTTTCACTACAATACCGTCCATACACAGCAGAGTATGCTCGTGAAAAAAGTATTGCTGGGGATCGCTCTTATAAAGGAAAAACGAACTATACTTCAAATGAAAAAGATTTAGACATCATTTTAGAAACACGTGAAAAAATGCCAAACAAACCAATAGTTGTCGTGTTAACTTCAGTCAATCCGACAGTAGTTGAAGAGTTTGAGCCGTACGTTGATGCAATCTTAGTTCAATTTAACGTTCAACATCAATCAGTATTAGACATTATTAAAGGAAACTATAATCCATCTGGATTACTACCATTCCAAATGCCTAAAAATATGGAAGTTGTTGAGAAGCAAATGGAAGACGTTGCACACGACATGGAAGTATATGTTGATAGTGAAAATAACGCATACGACTTTGCATATGGATTAAACTTCAGTGGTGTTATTGAAGATGAACGTACTGCTAAGTATAAACATAGTAAATAGTAATAACATTTTAAAGGTTAAGATCAAGTCTTAGCCTTTTTTCTTCTGCTGAAATTCTTTACAAAAAAAACAGTCGTAGTATAATTAATTAAAGAGAGGGGTATTTCATGATTATAAATGAATTAATCGATTATTTACCATTATTTCAAAGTCTTTTCTGTATTACATTAATTGTTTGTGCCATCTTACTAACTAGACTAAAATATCGTGAATTTGAATTCAAAAGATTTAACAAAGTTAAGCCAACCTTATTTGAAAAAATTAAAAAAAGTATCTTTTCAGAAGATTAAGAATATCCCTGACTTTAGTATAAAGTGAGGGATATTTTTTTCTTTAAACAGAGAGACTACCATACTTTTTAAAATTTGATACAATGTACAAAGAAGGTGGGATAATTATGAAAATTTATATAGGGTCAGATGTAAGTGGAAATAACTTGAAAGCACAAGTTAAAGACTACTTAGTAAGTTTAAACTATGATGTAGTCGACTTAACAGTCGATGAAGATGACTTCTTTGTCGCAGGATATGAAGTCGGAAAAAATGTAAGTGAAAATAACGGAGATGTTGGAATCGCAATTTGCGGTAATGGATACGGTGTAACACACGTATCATCATTATTTCCAAATGTGCGTGCAATCAATGCCGTGACAGTCTCGCAAGCTAAGACAGGTCGTATTGTAAATGATGCAAATATCTTAACGTTAGGGGCAAAACAAGTAACTGAAAACGTTGCGTATGATATTGTTAATACATTTTTAAATACAGAGTTTGCGACAGGACTTCCGGCGGAAACGAAAGAGTTTCTACATACGGCATTTGCCAAAATTGAAAAGTTAAGAGAAGATTTATAAGGAGTCACGTATGGACAAACATGAAAAGTTTATGCAAATGGCACTAGAGCTTGCATGTAGTGCAAAAGATAATGGTGATGAACCATTTGGGGCACTGCTTGTTAAAAATAATGAAGTAGTAATGACTTCAGAAAATCGTATCTTTTCAAACTCAGATCCAACGATGCATGCGGAGCTTGCCTTAATAAGTGAGTTTTGTCGTAAAAATAAAACGAGAGACTTAAGTGAGTACACATTATATACGAGCTGTGAGCCATGTTTTATGTGTTCAGGGGCTACAGTTTGGTCAAACTTAAAAACATTAGTATATAGTGCATCAAGTAGTGATCTAAACAAGATTTTAGGTGAAAAAGAATTTAGTAGTAGTGATATTGTTTATTCAAATTCACACTATCAACCAGAAGTTATTAAAAATATCTTACATGAAGAAGGCGTTAAAGTATTAAAAAGTTATTTTAGTCGTTAAAATAAAGAAGTTAGGATTATGATTTTGAAAG
>CAYWKT010000064.1:0-5599 GCA_964458985.1 uncultured Erysipelothrix sp. | reverse complement strand
TAAATTAACATATTTGCTGTACCTAAGTCGATACCTACTAATTTTGAAAACATAAAATTCCTCCAATTTACTTGTACGCATATTATAGCATAATATATATAAAACATTATAAGAGACAGTTAAACATAACTATCTCCTATATTATGATTTATTTCACTCTTTTAAATCTAATTTCACTTAACTGTAGATAATAGTTAAAAAGAATTTAGCACACAAGTAAGCTAGTCCAACACTTAATAAAGTATGGATAATTATTGCTCGGCCTTCAAAACCTTTTCTGATTATCTTAGAGTAATCTATTGCCTCTAGCGCATTAAATGACGCGAATAAGAAGCCTAAGTAAAATATAATTTCAACGATTCTATTTAGTTCCAAAGATTCTATCCCCAGCATCTCCAAGACCTGGTGTAATATATCCAACTTCATTTAAAACTGGATCTTTAGCCGCTAAATAAATATCAACATCTGGATGTTTTTCAAGTACGGCATCAATTCCTTCTTGGACACCTACGATACAAACTAATTTAATATGTTTTGCACCTTCACGTTTTAAAACATCAATTGCCATTACAGCACTTCCACCAGTCGCAAGCATTGGATCTAAAACCATAACGATTGCATCTTCAAGTGGCGGTACTTTTACGAAGTATTCGACAGGAAGTAGTGATTCTTCATCACGATACATTCCAACATGACCTACTTTTGCCGTTGGAATTAAGTTTCTAATTCCATCAACCATTCCTAGACCAGCTCTTAAGATTGGTGCTAGTACTACATCTTTTGAAATAACGTGTGTTTTCATTAATTCCATTGGTGTTTGAATTTCAACTTCTTTTAATGGTAAATCACGAGTGATTTCATATGCCATTAAACCTGCAACCTCATCTAATACTTGATTAAAGTCCTTTGTGCGAGTTTCCTCTTTACGTAATGTCGTTAATTTATGAGTAATTAACGGGTGATTTAAAACTGTTACCATACTTTCTTCTCCTCCTACTTCATTGGGAATTTATCAGTTAATTCCCTAACACTTTCTTTTATTTCACTTAGTACACTCTCATCATCTCTAAACGCAAGAGTTTTACTAATTAATAAACCTATTTCTTTAAACTCATCTTCTTTTAAGCCACGTGTTGTCATTGCAGCACTACCAACTCTAATCCCACTAGTTTTCATTGGTGATTCTTTGTCATATGGAATCATATTTTTATTACAAGTAATACTTACAGAATCAAGTAGTACTTCTGCACTATGTCCATCAATTCCTTTTGAATTTAGTGTATCAACTAAAACTAAATGGTTATCAGTTCCACCTGAGACAATTCTAAATCCTTCATTTTCTAATGTTTCAGCTAATACTTTAGCGTTTTTAATTACTTGCGCTTGGTATTCTTTAAATTCAGGTTGAAGTGCTTCATGGAAACAAATTGCTTTTCCAGCAATTACATGCTCTAATGGTCCACCTTGAGTACCTGGAAATAAACTACTATCTAACTTACGTGCATATTTACTCTTACATAGGATGATTCCACCACGTGGTCCTCTTAATGTTTTATGCGTAGTTGATGTAACGAAGTCTGCATAAGGAACTGGATCTGGATGAAGGCCCGCTGCAACTAAACCAGCAATATGCGCCATATCGACCATTAAGTAAGCTCCTACTTTATCTGCAATTTCTCTAAACTTTTTAAAGTCGATAAATTTCGCATAAGCACTTGCCCCAGCAACGATCATTTTTGGTTTATACTCTAAAGCTTTTTCTAATACGATGTCGTAATCGATTTCCTCCGTTGCAGGATCAACACTGTATGATTCAAAATTATAAAGCTTTCCTGAGAAGTTTAATTTATGTCCGTGTGTTAAATGTCCGCCGGCACTTAAGTCCATTCCTAAAACCGTATCACCTGGCTCTAATACTGATAAGTAGACTGCCATGTTTGCTTGTGAGCCTGAGTGTGGTTGAACGTTGGCATGTTCTGCATTGTATAATTCTTTTAAACGATCGATTGCAAGTTGTTCAATCTCATCAATAATCTCACAACCACCGTAATAACGGCGACCTGGATACCCTTCAGCATATTTATTCGTTAAAATACTACCTGTTGCCTCTAAGATATCTGAAGAAGCAAAGTTTTCAGATGCAATTAATTCTATATTATGTTCTTGACGATCGCGTTCTTTTTCAATTAAATCAAAAATTAAATTATCTCTCATTTTCCTCTACCCCCGTAATTTTATCAATTCTTTTTATATGTCTTTCATCATTTGAAAATTCTGTTTCTAAAAAGTTATCCATAATTTTATATAAATCTTCATCGCTACTAAAACGTGGTCCTAAGACTAAAACATTTGAATCATTATGTTCACGTGTTACTTTCGCAATTTCTGGATCATAGACTAATGCAGCACGTGCCCCATTAACCTTATTAGCGACGATGCTTGCCCCAATACCTGAGCCACACATAACAATCCCTAAATCGTTTTTACCTTCTGTTACCGATTTAACAGCCGGATAAACGAAGTCTGGATAATCAACTGATGCATCAGTATATGGACCAAAGTCTTCTACTGTATAACCTTTTTCTTGTAAGTAATCAATTGCCTTTGCCTTAAACTCATATGCAGCATGATCACTACCCATTGCTATTTTTTTCATAATTAATTCCTCCATACTTTCTCTATATCTTCTAAACTTATTTTTCCTTCACGTACAATTTTTGGTTCACTAAATCTAACGTCGACAATTGTACTTGCGTCATATCCTTTAGCATCTTCCATAATAATGCCAGCTATTTCACCATCAAATATTTCTAATACTTCACTCGCAAGTTTAGTCGTAGCTTCACCACTTTTGTTTGCGCTCGTTAAAAATATCGGTTGTTTTAAATCACTGACAATTTTAATTAAGACATCATCGTTGACAATTCTTACGGCGATACTTTCACTATCGACTAAGATTGAATCATCCTCATTGTCTACAATTAAAGTAATCTCTCCTGGAAGAAATCTTTGGACAACATTTTTTGCGGATTTAGATAAAGTTGTAATACTTTCTAACTGTTTGACACTCGAAACCATTATTGGAAATAACTTATTTGATGGTCGATTTTTTACTTCCACTAAGTTATTAAAGGCTTTTTCACTATTTCCAATCGCGATTAATCCCATAACTGTGTCGGTTCTGACAGCTAATACTTTATTATCCTTAAGGTCTTGGACTATTTCACTTATATTATCTTTTGTATAGATTTTTGTTTCCATTAATAATCCTCCTTAATACTCTTAACTATTATACAATATTTTTACTATTATTCTAAAAAAACTGTACCATTTCAAAACTGTCTTCAAACAGTTTCAAAAATGATACAGATTTTAAATTATTTTCTTCTTAAACTTTTATAAATTCTCTTAAAACTCACTGTGTTTCCATAATGCAGTGTACCTGCACGGTATATTTTCGCTGCAAAAAGTATAAGTAAATATGTTCCTAGTAAGTTTAATATTACACCTAAGACAATCTCCCACGTCATTAAACCGTACAAGACATAACGACTAAAGAAAAAGAACGGTGATAATACTGGTACATACGATAATACTTTAAACAATGTCGTATTTAATAAGTCGTTAGACATACTAGAGATGTTTACGGAGAACACTGCCACTACAATTAAGATTAGTGGAGTAATAACGACATTCGCATCTTCTGGTTTTGAGGCAAAAGATGAAAATCCTGCGAATAAAAATAAAATACTAAAGAATCCGGTAATAAATAGGAATAGTGAAAGTGCAATAACATCCCATGGTACTCCACCAAATGAATTTAAAATTTCTAAGATTGGGAAACCTTTTGAAAATAAGACCGTTGATCCAATAAAGGCTGACAAGACTGCACCTAATAATAAGATACATGATAATCCAATCGCAAATACTTTACCAGCGACAAGTGATGTGGCATCACTTGATGTTACGAGTAACTCCATCGCTTTACTCGTCTTCTCAGTAATTACTGATGATGAGACAATTCCACCAAATAGAATCACCGTCATATATAGAAACATCGTATATATGTAAGTATAACCATATCCAATAATTCCATCTTCACCTAAATTTGTCGTTTCAACATTAATATATGATTGCTTATAAGCATTAATTTGATCAATAGTTAATCCTGATTCCAGTAATAAATCAGTTTGATATAAGTCATTAAATGTATTATCAATTATTGACGTATCATCAAGTAGACTTGTTCCGATAATAATTTTTTCAAAATCATTTTTATCTCTTACAATTAATCCAACTTCATCTTTTTCTAATGCAATCTTTGAAACTTCTTCCACACTGTCAACATATTCAAAGTCAAAAATTTCATAAGCTTCAACTTGTGCTACATAGTCCTTTAGTTCTGGACTCACATAAATTATTAGTGGTAATAAATCAGGCTCATAATTTTCATCGACTTCACCATCGACAATACCTGGATCCATACCTCCTGATAAGTCAACTTCACTTAATTTATTTCCAACAAAATAACCACCTACTAATGAGACGATTAAAAATATTCCCATTATCACTAAGAATGCCTTATTTTTTACTTGGCGCATAAACTCATATTTAAATATAATAAAGAATTTTTTCATTAGTTACGCTCCTTTCCATACTCAATGAATATTTCATCAAGTGTAGGCTCGACAATCTTATAACCATTACTAACAGTTAATTGATTGTTTACTTGTTTTGCGTAATCAAATATTTCTCTTGGATCATAAACTCGAATAATGATTGAATCATTTTTCTCTTCCATTTCTTTATATTCACTAAACATTTGTAACTCATTTTTTAATGTTTGAAGATCATCACTATAAAATCTAATACGCTCTTTAGGATAGTTCGCCTTAATTTCACGTAAATCACCACTTAATGTTATTTGACCTTGATTTAAGATAGCAATATCATCGCAGAACTCTTCAACTGTTGCCATTTGATGACTTGAGAAGAAAACAATTTTCCCTTCATCAATTTGCTCACGAACAATTGTTTTTAACAGCTCACTATTAACTGGATCTAATCCTGAAAATGGTTCATCTAAAATTAACACTTTTGGCTCGTGTAATAGCGATATTGCCAGCTGAATTTTCTGTTGGTTACCTTTAGATAGACTATCAGCTTTTTTATTAGCGTACTCAAGTAAATCCATACGATCTATCCAGTACATAGCACGCTCTTTCGCAACCTTTTTACTAACACCTTTTAGCATTGCGAAGTAAACCATTTGGTCGACTAAACTACTTTTAGGATATAGTCCTCGCTCTTCTGGAAGATAGCCAATTTCATCGGCACTCGCATTAATAACTTTTTCTCCAATATCATAATCAAAGACATCCATAATACCTCTAATCATTGTCGTCTTTCCTGAACCATTACGTCCTAAAAGTCCCATTGCGCGGCCACCTTCGGCTTTTAATGTAACTCCTTTTAATACGTGATGATCCCCATAACTTTTATGTACATTTTTTAATTCTAATTTCATGTAATACCTTCTCTCTTATTTTAAATAAAAATAAATATCATTCGGTCTAAATTAGCATAATCCTTAAAATGT
>CAYWKT010000063.1:0-5822 GCA_964458985.1 uncultured Erysipelothrix sp. | reverse complement strand
TATTCTCATTATTTATTGAACATGTTTCATTATTCTCACAGTTTTTAATTATTATGGCTTTCAACAAACATAAAAATATTTTCAAGGGAATGAGTAATGCAATTGAAGCTACATCAAAAGAGGAACAAATTCACGGACTATTTGGAATTGAATTAATTAATATTATTCGTAGTGAACATCCAGAATTCTTTGATGAAGATTTAGAAAATACCGTATATGCAGCGGCAAAAGAAGCATTAAGAAGTGAAGAAGTTGTTATTGATTGGATCTTTGAACAAGGTGAATTAGACTTTATTCCAAGAGATGTTGTAGTCGAGTTTGTTAAAAACCGCTTAAACAACTCATTAGAAGATATTGGTTATAAACGTATCTTTGATGTAGATGAAAGCTTAGTCGAGCAAACAGATTGGTTTGATGATGAAGTTGTCGCAACAAAACACGTAGACTTCTTCAACAAGCGCTCAATTAACTACAGTAAACGCCAACAGAGTATAACAGGCGACGATTTATTTTAAGAAGGGGTATTATTAATATGAAATGGTTAAACGAACATAGTGAATTATTTTTAAACAGGGGCTATCTTACAGAAGGTGTAACTGCGAAGGAACGTGTCCGTATTATTGCGGATAGTGCTGAAAAGATTTTAGGTATTGATGGTTTTGGAGATAAATTCTACGGTTATATGGATAAAGGATATTATTCATTATCATCACCAATTTGGTCTAACTTTGGAATTGATAAAGGACTTCCTATCTCATGCTTTGGATCATTTATTCCAGACTACATGGCAGGTATTATGTATACTCAATCAGAAGTTGGAATGATGAGTAAGTTTGGTGGAGGAACTTCAGGCTACTTTGGAGCACTTCGTCATCGTGGTGCGGCAATTACAGATAATGGAGAATCAAGTGGGGCAGTTCACTTTATGAAATTATTTGAAACTATTATTGACGTTGTATCACAAGGATCAACTAGACGTGGACGCTTTGCGCCATATCTTCCACTTGAACATCCAGATATCGAAGAGTTTCTAAAAATTGGTACTGAAGGTGATCCAATTCAAGAGTTAACTCACGGAGTAACAGTAACTAACAAATGGATGGAAGAAATGATTGCTGGAGATAGTGAAAAACGTGCACTATGGGCAAAAGTAATTCAAAGAAGAGTTGAAATTGGATATCCGTACATCTTCTTCAAAGATACAGTAAACAACAATACAGTCGACGTATATAAAGATAAGCAAATGGAAATTACTCATAGTAACTTATGTTCAGAAATTGCCCTTCCAAACGATGAAGATTATTCATTTGTTTGTAACTTATCATCAATGAACATCTTACACTATGATGAGTGGAAAGATACTGATGCAGTTGAAACTATGGTTTACTTCTTAGATGCTGTAATGAGCGACTTCATTAGTAAACTTGAAGCTTTACGTGATAGTGATTTAAAAGAAGATACACAAGCGTTTTACTTTATGAAACGTGCATATAACTTCGCAAGAGATCACCGCGCATTAGGGCTTGGAGCATTAGGCTGGCACTCATACTTACAATCAAAAATGATTTCATTTGAAAGTATGGACGCAGCTAAACTAAACGCTGAAATCTTTAGAACTATTAAGGCAAAAGCTTATAAAGCATCTGAAGAGTTAGCTGACTTATTTGGTGAGCCAAAAATTCTTGAAGGATATGGCCGTCGTAACAGTACACTTACGGCAATTGCCCCTACAACTTCATCATCATTTATTTTAGGCCAAGTATCGCAAAGTATTGAGCCAATCTGGTCAAACAACTACGTTAAAGACGTTGCGAAAACTAAGATTACATTACGTAATCCATACTTAGAAGAAATTTTAGAAGATTTAGGTAAAAATACACGTGACGTTTGGAATGACATCCGAGATCATGATGGATCTGTTCAACATTTAGACTTCTTAACTGACCATCAAAAAGAAGTATTCAAAACATTTAGTGAGATTGATCAATACGTAATATTAGATCAAGCTTCTACTCGTCAGCAATTCTTAGATCAAAGTCAATCATTAAATATGATGATTAACCCAACGATGAGTGCAAAAGAGATAAATGAGTTATACTTATTTGCTTGGAGAAATAATGTTAAATCATTATACTACCAACACTCAACAAACGCTGCACAACAATTTTCAAAAGACAAACTTTGCATTAACTGTGAAGCATAAATTAACTAAGACGCTCAATGGGCGTCTTTTTTAATGAAACATAAAAAATCTATAAAACTAGTCTTAATTATTTAATTAACTTATGATAAGGTCGGTTTAATCAAAATGCATATGGTATAATTACAATGTTTATGGGAGGTATTTTATGAAGAATAATAATCGTAAAACTTTAGTGAGTAGTATTGTACTAATTGCACTACTAATCGCTACATTTTACTTAGTAAAAGAAGTTAATAAACCTAAAGTAGTTGTAGGCAATAAAGGGATTGAAATAACTATTGTAGATAGAGAAAGTAAGACAGTATATGAAGAAGAATTTAGAACTGATGCTGGGCTATTAGGTGAAGTTTTAGATGAACTTAATACAGATGCAGACTTTGCACAATTAGGTCAAATCGTTTTAGAAGGAGATAAAGATTCTGAGTTTGGAAGATTTATTTCAGAAATTACGTTTGCACCAATTGAAGAAGGCGAATTTTGGGTATATGAGTCAGAAAATAATAAAGTTTGCTTAGCGGAAGCATTTTGTCCAGGTGTAGATCAGCTGGCAATTGAAGATAAAGACGAATTCACGTTCATCGTTTTAAAACCTTAATATGCGTAATCAAATAGTAAAGATCGCATTCTTAAGTGCGCTATTAATTGTCGCAAAGGAAGCTCTGTTTTTTATTCCAAATGTTGAGGTTGTGACTTTACTATTGATGGCTTATACGTATACGTTAGGAAGTAGAACGACAATTTACATAACCATCATCTTCACATTGGTTCAATCAATTATTTATCCACCTCATATGTGGATAATTACATATTTCTTGATTTGGCCTTTATTAGTAATAATGACGTCAGTCTTAAAGCGATACAATGCGAATCTATTGATGTTATCAATCTTTGCTTCACTGTTTGGATTTGGTTTTGGAGCGTTTGATAGCTTAGTAAATTCATTCGTATATGGATTAAATACTTTTATACCATTATGGATAAGAGGATTACCGTTTGATATTATTCATGCGATATCTAATTATCTAACAGTACTAATTTTGTTTAATCCGATTAAAAATAGTTTATCAAAAATGATAAGCAAGTAGAAAGAGGTAATGTATGTATAGTAATGAAACAATCAATCAATTAAATAAAGACATTTTAGATTTTTATCCACATTTATTTGAAATTAAACCAGAATATAAATTAACATATGAAGGGGTAAACCGCTTAGTTATGTTAGATAGATATGCTCAAAAGGATTTAGGTTTAAAAACAATTAAAGAAAATGATACAGTTTTAACTGTAATTAGAGATGATCCTAAATATCCAGCTCGTGGAGTTGGGAAAGTAATTGAGTTAGATCGTGAAAATGAAAAAATGACTATTTTAATTGAAAGTGAGTTTAGAGCTACTTTAGAAGATAAAACTGAGTCGGAGACTGGAGTTATTATTAGAGATTTTAATGAAGTTGATAAACCACTAGAACTATATTTCGAGCAAATCGCAAATAGAGTTGGAACATCATTAGCGCAAGTTGAAGAAACTCAAGAGTTACGTGATAAATATGCACATTTATTTTCGCGTGAAATTTCTAAGTTAAATACAATTCCAGCCGGAAGAGTTTTATACGGAGCTGGATCATTAAGTGATGTCACATACTTTAACTGTTTCGTTATGCCATTTATTGAAGACTCACGTGGCGGAATTGCGGATCATCGTAAAGAAGTTATGGAAATTATGTCACGCGGTGGAGGGGTAGGAACTAACGGTTCAACACTACGTCCAAAATCATCACCAGCTAAAAGTGTCGGTGGAAAATCAAGTGGTGCAGTAAGTTGGCTAAATGATATTGCGAACTTAACTCATCTTGTCGAGCAAGGTGGATCACGTCGTGGAGCCCAAATGATTATGATGGCAGACTGGCATCCAGATATTATTGAATTTATTATATCTAAAATGCAAAATCCAAGAGTTTTAAAATGGTTATCAGAAAACTCAAAAGACGAAGAAGTTCGTAATCAAGCAAAAAATAAATTAAAATTCATTCCATTAACGCAAGTTGAAGTAAACATTTACCAATCATTAGTTGACAGTGTTGATACAGAAGAGAGTATCCGTGACTTTGCGAAAGAAAAATTAATGGATGGTGGAATGATTGAAGTTAACGATCCAGAATTTTTAAGTGGTGCGAATATTTCAGTTACATTAACTAATGAATTCATGGATGCGGTTGAAAATGATAGTACATTTGATTTACGCTATCCAGACTTAGAAAATTACACAGACGAAGAAAAAGCTTACTATGATGCTCACTGGCATGAAGTTGGGGACGTTCGTGAGTGGGAAGAATTAGGTTATGCGATAAAAGTTCATAGAACAGTAAGAGCACGTGATATTTGGGACTTAATTAGTTTCTGTGCGACATACTCGGCAGAACCAGGAATCTTCTTTATTGATAATGCGAATGAAATGACTAACGCAACATCTTACGGACAAAAAGTTGTCGCAACTAACCCGTGTGGTGAACAACCACTTGCACCTTATAGTGTTTGTAACTTAGCGGCAATTAACTTAGCTAACTTTGCAAATAAAGAAACCGGGGAAGTTTTATATGATGAGCTGGCAGAGTCTGTAACTATTCAAGTTAGATTACAAGACAACGTTATCGATTCAACGCCATATTTCTTAGAAGCAAATAAGAAACAAGCTCTTGGTGAAAGACGTGTTGGACTTGGGGTTATGGGACTGCATGACTTACTAATTTGGGCTAAAGTTCGCTATGGTAGTGAAGAGTCATTAGAGATCATTAATAAAGTATTTGAAACGATTGCGGAAAGTGCCTACTTAGCATCAGTTGAAATTGCGAAAGAAAAAGGATCATTCCCATTCTTAGAAGGAAACAACGATAAGTTCTTACAAACAGGATTTACTCAACACTTAAGTGATGAATTACGTAATGAGATATTAGAACATGGGATTAGAAACTCACACTTACTAACAATCGCACCGACAGGATCAACTGGAACGATGGTTGGAGTATCGACTGGACTTGAGCCTTACTTCTCATTCTCATACTTCAGATCAGGAAGACTTGGTAAGTTTATTGAAGTTAACGCGGCGATTGTCGAAGAGTGGTTAGCATTAAATCCAGGACATACGAAAGATGATCTTCCAGACTACTTCGTAAGTGCAATGGAGTTATCTCCAGAGGAACATGCGGATGTTCAAACGGCAATTCAGTATTGGATTGACTCATCAATTTCTAAAACAGTAAATGCCCCTCGTGGATTCTCGGTTGAAGAAGTTCAAGGTATTTATGAAAGACTATATAAAAACGGAGCTAAAGGTGGAACAGTGTACGTTGATGGATCACGTGATTCACAAGTATTAAGCTTAACTAAAGAAGGTAATGACTGGGATCAATTAGATTTAGTCAAAGACTTCGGAGCTTCAGTTAAAGAAGTTCAAGAGGAAGCAAAACAAACTGATTTACGTGCTGATCGTTTAGACCGTGAAATCGGAGTTGAAGTTGGAAATATTTGTCCAATCTGTTTAGAAGGACAAGTTGAAGACTTAGGTGGATGTAATACTTGTACAAACTGTAACGCACAATTAAAATGTGATATTTAAAAAATAT
>CAYWKT010000062.1:0-6119 GCA_964458985.1 uncultured Erysipelothrix sp. | reverse complement strand
AAAGGAAAAGGTATATTAGAACTCAGTTAATGAGTCAATAACAATATACCAGGAGGTGTACTTATGATTTCCTTAAAGAAACAAGTAATGGATGCATATCCTGAGTATACTAAAAAAGGATGGGAACCTATATTTATGGTCTATCCTCAATCAAAGATTTTAATAATTGGTCAGGCTCCTGGAATCAAAACACAAGAGTTGAATGATGTTTTTAGAGATAAGAGTGGTGACAGATTAAGAAGTTGGTTAGATGTGGATGAGGAAACTTTCTACAAATCTGGATTATTTTCTGTCTTACCATTAGATTTTTATTTCCCGGGAAAAGCGAAAGTCGGTGATCTACCACCTAATAAAGATTTTACTAGAAAATGGCATCCACGATTTTTAGATTATATGAAAGATGTCGAGTTAATTATTTTATTAGGAAATTATGCTATCAAATATTATCTAAATGATCATATGAAAAAAAATCTTACTGAAACAGTAAGAAGTTACTCTGATTATTTACCTAAGTATTTTCCACTTCCGCATCCATCTCCTCTTAATCAAAGGTGGGAAGCTAAAAACCCTTGGTTTAATGAGGATGTCATTCCCCATTTGAAACAGATTGTGCACTCTATAATAGATAAAAACGAAGCTGATTAGCTTCGTTTTATTCGTAAAATTTCATCATTTTCTCGATAAATGCTTCTTTACTATAATCGACAGTACTCTCAAGACGATCATTGAGTTTATAAATTTCTTCAACCATTTGCTCTAAATCACCTTGCTTCACAATACTCACACCTTCTACTTCTTTATTACCGCCAGTATCGTAGGCAACAACTGCCGTATTACATGCGCGTGCCTCTAAATTTGTCGTCGGATAATTATCCTCATATGTCGGATTAAGTAGCGCATATGCAATACTATAATACTCGGCAAGCTCTGCCGCATTGTTTGTTCGCTCAATACCAACGACATTACTTGGTAGTTTCTCTATTTGGTTTTTATCTAATCCAATAATTACAATTGTATACTCATCATCAAGCATACTACTTAATTTTATTAAATCTGGTAGTCCTTTTCTTGTTTCCCATTTACTTGCGACTCCTAATAAAACTTTTTTATCTTTATATTTTTCACGTAAGTCTTTTGCTTCTCTTTCATAAAATACGGAAACATCAATTCCATTGTTTACTACTTCACACGGATAATCTCTTAAGAACGATGTACTAATAACATCTTTGAGCCACTGTGAAGGTGTAATAAATGTTAAGTTTGAAAATCCGGTTAAGGATTCTTTCTTCCATTTGAAGTTTTGCTTCTGTCTTTTTATAAAGTCAGCTTGTGGATACTCTTTCGTATTGTTACAAACAACACAGCCATCATCCCAAATCTTACATCCATCATAATCAAAGTAAGCACTACTGCCGCTAATTAACCACATATCATGTAACGTAATAATTACTTTCTTGTTCATCTTTTTAATTTCTTCTAGAAATAATGGTACATTTAAATAGTATCCGTGTAAATTATGAATGTGTATTACATCGGGGTCAAAATTTTTAATATCATTTATTAACATTTTAGTTTCTTTAGTTGAGTGAAGGCCGTGTCTTCCAAAAAATCTAGACATAAAATAATGATAGTAAAAGCCAAATTTATTGACTAAACTAATCGTATTTTTACTATCCTTTACATCATGTCGGCCATACGCCATTTTTACTTGATGATTTTCTCTTATTAGCTCATCACTTAAATCTCGGACAATTTTTCCTGTACTTCCATAATCAACTACTGAGTTTACAAAAAATACTTTCATAAGATCACCTCTGTTATCCATATTTTAGCATACTTACAGATGAGTATATACTAATCTTTATACTCTTTAATATTTACATGTGATATAAATGTGAAATTCAACATTTATTAGATAAACTAACATATAATATAGGTAGAGGTGATCTTATGAAAGATGTAGTTGCATTAAAAGAATACACTAATGAGTTAGTAAGATACATTATCGATCCATTTGAAAGAAATCGTGAGCGCGATTACATTTATGATCAACTAATAAATCTTTACGAAAAATATGACAATAACTTTGAAAGTGATAATGTAATTATCCAAAAAGTTATTGAAGAGTTTGGCGATAAATCTAAAATCATTAGTGAGTTAGATGCTAAGTATACAAAAAAAGTTAATATGAAAGTGATACTAATAATGTTTTCAACCGTAATCTTTTTAGTACTACTTATTTATGGCCTACTTATACTTGCGACGGGACTATAATATGAATAGTAAACTAATAGAAAGAAATTTCAAAACCTTTATTTTATACACCGTTTTATTTATTATATACCCACTCATTGATTATTATACGATTAATAGTTATGAAGGTTTAGGCGTGATAATGTTATTACTTGCTATTAACCCAAGCGTAATCTTAGCAACTTCCACATTGTCGACATACAAGTACGGCATCAATATATACCGAATAATCATCATGGTACTTGTTTATACAGTTTCGGTATTTATTATTTATAATAGTAGCGCACTTGGTTATGTCATATTTTACATATTAATTGACCTAGTTGGAGTAGCAATTGGCTACTTCTTCAGAAAGCGTAGTGATACTTATGAAAAGAGAAAGATTATTAATTAACGCAAAAAAATACATAATCCCAATAAGTTTGTATGTATTTGTATTTATAATTTGGCCAGTCTTGGACCGTGAATATTTTAAAGTCTTTGATGGATTTGGCTACTTGTTTTTTCCTTTTGTTTTTCAGCCAGTTGCGATATTTACCGCTAGTACTTATTTTACATATAAATATGGGTATGATTACTATCATACAATAATAATGCTAGTTATATTTATTATTTCAATCTACTTAATTTTTAATGTCGTCGATATTCTGACCGTGTTTGTACCAATTAACTTAATTATTGATTACTTAGGTATATTAATTGGATTATTAATGCGTAAGTATGTTTCTAATAAGTAGTATGACGAGTTTTACTTAAAACTTCTGATAGTGTTCTTTTCGATATAAGAGCATTATATATTGCGGCAACGAGTAAGATAAATGTAAGTCCAACTAAAGTAATAAGTACGTACTCAGCTCCTAAATTAAGGAGACTATTTTCACCAGTTTTTCCGAGTAAAATCATTAAACTGAAGTAATAAAAATTTAAGATTAAAAAAGTAATTAGATTATTACTAACAAGTCTTAAGAAACTTAACTCACTATCTTCATTGTTAGTGAGTTTTATTTTAACTATTTTCTTACCAATTGTCGATCCATTCAACATTAATGGAATCACAATAAAGAATATTAGTAAGAAGAAGACAACACTCCAGTAAACCAAATCATTGAACATAAGTAATTTCACATATTTTAGAAAGTTAAATGCTAATGATTTTAATGATACAGTTGGATATAAGTATTTAAATAAAGATACTCCAAAAATCATTATTATTGTACCATCAATAACTAATGCCGAAAGTCGACGAAGTGGTCCAACTCTCGTACTTCTATTCTCACTAATTTCATCTAAGCGATCGCGACTTGGAAACATGAATACTAGAATAGGCGTTATTAAATACCCAATTAATCCACCTGTCGTATTTAAAATAAGATCATCAATTTGAAATAAACGGTGTGGACGACTATAAAAACCATATAGACCGCTAAGTTGTGATAGTTCAAAAAATAATGATAGCGAAAAACTTAGTAATATAACTTCCCACCATTGACGTTTAAAGTAATAACGTAAAAATACTCCAAGTGGCACAGTTAACATTACGTTAAAGAAAGCCTCAAGAAAAATAGAGTTACTAACTAATCGGAATATATCAGACTTAGTGGATATATTTAAAAGATTTCTTTCTGATAATCGACGCATAAAACCGAAGACTTCTAAATCATAATATGGTGTCTTCATATTACTGACAAAAGTTCGAGAGTATAGTGGAAGCATAACTAAAAATAATGCTGTAATTAAATAGTAAATAAAAGCATATGTAACTATCGCCTTAAATAATACTACACTTCCATATTTTCGATATTGAAATATTAAATAAGGTAATAATATAATCGCCGCTACGATTGGAAAAACTATGATTGACATTTTTATTGCGTAAATATTTGCACTGTTCATACTAACCCCCTAATTGATTAGACTCTATTGTATTAAAAAACAGGCAAAAATACTACTCTTATTAAAAAGTAGTTTACTTACATTACTTTAGGAAATACGTTACTATGAACATAACGATGAATTAGAAAGTGAGGGATAGAGTATGTTAAGTAATAAGAAAGTTTTAACGATTGTTAGTAAAGACTATGATGATTTAGAATTTCATTATCCAATCATTAGATTAATGGAAGAGGGAGTCGAAGTTAAAATCGCAGCTGAGAATGCGAATGAAGTTATCCAAGGTAAATTTGGACTAAGTACAAAAAGTGATATTGCCTTTAGTGATGTAGATATTTCTGAGTATGACGGCCTATTAATTCCTGGTGGATGGGCGCCTGACTACTTAAGACGATTTGACGAAGTACTTGATTTTGTCCGTTATATGGATGAACATAATAAACTAATTGGAATCATTTGTCATGCTGGATGGGTTTTAAGTTCCGCAGATATTTTAAAAGGAAGAACTGTCACAAGTACTCCTGGAATTAAACATGACTTAATGCATGCCGGAGCTAACTGGGTAAATGAAGCGGCAGTCATTGATGGTAATATAGTATCAGGAAGAAGACCACCTGATCTATACGTATACACTCCAATGTTGATTGAAGTTTTAAAACACGAACACTAATAAGTAGGCCAAATGATGAATAATCATTTGGTCTATTTTTACTATTGTATTGATAATGATGGTACCTAGTTATATACTTTAGTTAGAAAGAAGGGAATAAATGGATAATTTTACTTACTATGCTCCAACATATTTTGGATTTGGAAAAGAAATTGAAAATGAAGTAGGAAATTACGTACAAAGATTTAATGGTTCTAAAGTATTAATCCACTACGGTGGACAAAGTGCAATAAAATCTGGGTTAGTTGAAAGAGTTAAAAACTCATTAGATAAAGCTGGAATAAAGCACGTTGAACTTGGTGGTGTGCAGCCAAACCCTCGTAGCGGACTAGTTTATGAAGGAATTGAGTTATGTCGAAAAGAAGATGTCGACTTTATCCTTGCGGTTGGTGGAGGAAGTACAATTGACTCTGCAAAGGCAATTGGAATTGGTACACTATATGATGGTGATTTCTGGGACTTCTACCAAGGTAAAGAGCCAACTAAATCTTTACCAGTAGGTGTGATCTTAACGATTGCGGCTGCCGGAAGTGAAGGATCATCTGGATCAGTCATTACCCATGAAGTTGGAATGTTTAAACGTTCGACTGGATCTGAAGCAATGCGTCCTAAATTCTCATTATTAAATCCTGAACTAACATTTACGCTACCACCATATCAGACTGCATCAGGAATAACTGATATTATGGCGCATCTAATGGAACGTTATATGACTAATACAAAGGATGTCGAAGTTACTGATCGTTTAATTGAAGCTTTAATGTTAACGATAATTACTGAAGCGCCAAAAGTTATGGAAGATCCAAATGATTATAGTGCTAGAGCTAATATTATGTGGGCTGGAATGATGGCACACAATGATTCAGTTGGTGTTGGAAGAAGTCAGGATTGGAGTAGTCATGATATCGAACATGAGTTAAGTGCCAAATATGATGTTGCCCATGGGGCTGGACTTGCGGTTGTAATGCCACAAGTTATGCGTTATAACTTGAAACATAATGTCGAATTATTCGCCAAACTAGCAAATCGAGTTTGGAACATTCCCCTAAATGATGACTTAGAAGCAGTTGGACTAGCTGGAATTCAAGCATTCCAAGACTTTTTAATCAGTTTAGGGATGCCTAAAAACTTTGATGAAATTAATGCGAAATCCGAAGATATTGATGAGTTAGCCCATATGGCGGCATTCGGTGATGGAAGAGATGGAAACTTATATGGTTTCACAACTTTAAATGAAGAGGCAATAAAAGAAATATTTAAAATGTGCTTATAATACTTAGGTGAGAGAATTCTCACCTTTTTAAAT
>CAYWKT010000061.1:0-6257 GCA_964458985.1 uncultured Erysipelothrix sp. | reverse complement strand
CCTTTATAGTTACCATAAATTACATATGTCCATCCATTTACTGATTTACCTGCTTTTACTGCGCTTCCTTTTGGAATTGTAGTGACTGTCGCACTACCTGTTGTGTTTGACTGTCTTATTCTTAAGTTTTCTGTTGCGTACATAGTCGTATCACCTGGTTGTGGTACTTCGGGTTTAGGATCTGGTGTTGGGTCTGGTTTTTCAACTGGCTTATCGCCACCTCCACCTGATGTATCTCCGATTGGTTTTCCATCTTTAGTTAATGATACGTATTCTGTACTTAAGTAGCCAATATGGCCATCATAAACTACTGATATCCATCCATTATCTGTAATAAATCCTGATAGTTTTGTGTTTGCTGGTACTGATAGTATTGAATCATACTTCGTACTCCAGTCTGGTCTTAAGTTTAATTTATCTAATGTATAAACTATGGTTGCTTTTTCATCAATCTTTGGTGTAGACGGTAAAGTAGTATTTTTTTGTGTTACTAATTTACTGTTTTTTCCTTGTGATAATATTTTTACTTGTGATTTCGGTAAGTAAACTGTTGAGTTTGCTTGATTATATTTCGTGAAAATATTTGATGAAATCTTAGCTGGGTTTTTATTTGAATCTAAAACACTATCTGATAAGAATCCATAATATCCATTTTTTTCGCTCGTAATTGCGACTGGAACTCCTGCATATTTTTCCGAATATGAAGTGCCAGCTGTTGCGCTCGCATCTTTTTTATATTGTGCTTTCGCAACTGTAACCATCCCAATTGTGAACTTATTGTAGTCTTTAAAGCCTGCGGCTTTGTCCATTTTGTAGTAATGATTCGCAATTTTTTCTCCCCAATAGGGATCTGAAGCGTATTTAACGTTCATTCCCATATCTTTGTTTCCGACAAATGCACCATAATAGTTAAATCGTTCTTGATTTAAGTATAGTTCATTATAGTATTTCGCAAAATGAATCTCGATTCCTTTTCCTGGGCTTGCGTATGCACTAGCTAAACCTGGAGATGAATCATATGCATTATGTCCGAAATAGTTATTTCTTTGCTTAGAAAACGATGATCTTCCAAATCCACTCTCATGAATCGCAGTGACAAATCCCATCGCGGCATTTGATCCGTAGTATTCACCATACATATTAAATAATTCTTCTGTTTGATGTAATCTTGAATAATATGGATTGTTATTGCTCGTATGACCTGAACGTAAATAATTTGTCATGTCACTTGGAGCTAATGTAGTTTGAGTTCTAATTGGTAACCACTGGAAATAATTATAATATGGATTTTTAGGATTGATTGAGTTTAAATGCGTTCCTTGTTGGTTGTTATTTGTGTTATTTAAATCATTGTAATCTGATACCATATTTTGAACTCCAGTTTCGGTATCTGGATAAAAGTATATTCCATCATATGATAAATATTTTTCATTAACTTTCATATTTAAATTACTTGGTTTTATTCCTTGATATAGTCCCGAATATGATGTTGAGTTTGCTCCACGACTAATATAGTGAATAATTTCATTGTCTTTATTCACTGCATAGTAATCGTGTCTTAAACTATTTGAATAGTTGTTTATATTTAGTGCAGCATCTTTATCAATCCAGCCAATTAAGCCTGAGAGTGCAATTTTATATCGTCCATTTTCTTCATCTAAGATAGGAAAAACACCACTATCTGAATTGTTTGTAGTATATGAATATGCACTTGTACTTTTTGAATCTAAGTAAATTAAAACGTTGTTTTTTGCGTTTCCTCCGACAAAGTCGATGAATCTTACTGGGGTTTTTCTACTTGTCGAACTACTGAAAAATGTTGGCTCTTCAATGTGATCATGATCTTCAATCTCAACGATAATACTTTCATCTTCAAATTCAATCTCATTGACTAGCGTATCCTCAATATCTATTTCTGAAGATTCATCACCTGCAGCACTTATAGTTGTTAGCGTAGAAAATATCATTACTATACTTAGTAATGCAATAGAATATTTACTAAACTTGTTATTTTTCATTTTATCACCTTATATCCTTATTTAGTTTACTACTATTATGTGAGTAGTTTTTTATAAAATTACTTCATTCCTTTTTTCATTATAGCATATTGTACATGTGTTTTCTATTTAGTGAACTATTTGTGATTAGTCACATATTCATCAAAATCGACATATTCGTCACTAATTTCTTCTAAAGTTTGACTATAGTTTGCGATGTTTTGGCCGTTTAATATAAATAAAGTTAATTTATTTATATTGTCGACTTTTTTTGATGCATTGTCTAGTGCATTGACTGCGGTATTTATTAGTGTATTATCACTACTTATCTGATCGTAGTTAAATAGTATAGCGATTAAGATCGTTAAGTATTTACACTCACTTAAATGATTGTTTTTCGCAATTGCTGAAAATAGTGATGCCACTTTTAAACTTTCAATTAATTTTGATTTAGTTAAGTTTTTACGATAGTACATGTAATAAAGTACTGGCGCAATAACTTCTGTCGCTAAATCATTTAACTCTTTATCTTTTATCGCATATACGTAAGTAATTAAATATAAGTTATCAGCTTTTTGAATGTCTCTTGTATTGTTAGCTTTCATTAATAAATTTTGTGTCGCTTTATTTTGACTATTGTTTAATGAGTCTTTGATCAAATCAAATTGCTTATCGATATATGTGTTTAAATCATCATTAAGCGTTGTTTGGTTACGATTTACATATTCAATGATAGTTGAGCCAAACTTCGCTTGATAGCTACTTATCGGACTAAATGATTGCTCATCATACACTTTATTAATATCTTGGATGTTTAGTATTTTTTTCATCGGCTTGCCCCTACTAAAAATAGTTCAAACCCTATATCAGGATTAACATTACCATTTTTGATATTTTGCTCTAAATCAGATAAATCACTTAATACTTTTAATATTTGTTGTGATGAATATTTACGTGCACTTTTTTGCGCTACTGTAACTCGATACGGATGCACTTTTAAACTACTAGCAATTTCTTTTGGGGGAATGTTTCCATTAAGTAACGTTTGAACTTGATGGATTAGTCTAAACTGACTCGCTAATAGCATTATCATCGCAATTGGTTCCCGCTCTTTTTGAGGTAAGTTTCGATAAGTATTTAAGCTTAAGTGTAAGTTTTTATCTAACACTCCATTTACTAGTAAAAAGACATTGTCTTCATCTGACATATTAATTAAAACTTCAATATCTTGGAGTTCTAAGTTTTTCTTATTGTAAAGTGTTAATTTTTCTAACTCTTGTGGCCAGTTATCGAAGTTTGGAAATACTCTTTTAACTAATTCTTGCAGAGCATTATTTTGAATATTTATTTTATTTTTCGCTAAATCATTTCTGATAATTGATGAAACTGCCCTTTCATCTAATACTTCTGGCTCAAAAACTTTCGCATGTTTTTTTACTACTTTCGTAATCTTTTTTCGATTGTCGACTTTAAATTGATCAACGTATATTATTAAAGTCGAAAAGCTTGCCGGAGATTTCATGTACGCTTCTAAATTATTAATTGAAGTCTCACTTAAAGTTCCTTTGGCACTTAAAAAGTTTGGATTGCTTAAGACAATTACTTTATGGTCAGATAAAAATGGAAATGTATTTAACTCATTAAGCATCACTTCCACATTAAAATCTTTATCTAGTCCATTGTAATCAAATATTTCTATTTCTTGATTTACTTTCAAATCATTTATTATCTTATTTAGCTGTTTCTCAACTAAATATTTATTTTCCGCAAGTAGCGCATAGTTCATATTATCACCATATTCATTATAGCAAAATTATAGTCTAATAGATTATGTAATCAAACTGAAAGAAATGTTTAATCGTAATGTCACCGACCGTTTGTGTATCAACTAATATGTGATTGTACTCATCAATTCGCTTTATTACTGAAGGATGCGGATGATTGTACATATTATTTTTACCACTACTATTTATTAACAGTTTTATATGAGAGTTTTCTAATAGTTTCTCACTCGTACTACTGTCACTTCCATGATGGGCTATTTTGATCACATTCGCATTTAAGTTTTCAAAATCATTAATAAACTTATTTTCTATGTTTTTTGAAACATCACCAAGCGATAAGTAAGTCGTATTATTAACTTTGAAATATGTAATTAAACTTGCATCATTGTCATCATCACTCTCATACTTTTGTAGATTAATTTTTAAATTATAAAACGAGTAATCTATTGGCTCTAATATCATTTCTCTTACAGTATAGTTTTCTTTTAAGAACGCTATGTTTCCGGCGTGATCTTCATCTAAATGGGAAACTATTAAACCATTAACTACTCTTACTCCGTAATAATTTAGAAAATCAGCTAATTTTGATTCATTGTATGAAGAGCCCGTATCAATAATTAATACTTCATTTTTAAATGGATAAGTAATGATAGCTGCATCACCTTGTCCGACATATAGTTGATTATAAGTTAGTGTTGGCTTAAACATTAGTTGGTTTTGATTTATAAATAATAATGAAGTAATTAGTATGATATTTGATACTTTGACTTTTTGATATATTTTTAAAGTAACTATTATCCAAAGCGATAAAACAATTAAGTTCATATGGCCACTAAAGCTTAAGTAGTTTGAATTTAAACTAAATTTGTTCATAAAAGTATAACTTAAATTACTTTTAATTAAAATATCAACTGTTGCGAGTATAAATGCGATTACGCCAACTACTCTTTTTAGTGGAAACATCAACACCTCAATTAGACTAACTTCATAAAATAAAATTAATTGAAGTGGTGTTATTACTGTTAAGTTTAAAGTAATTGGATTTCGGTTATTTTGAATAAATGCTGCCAGTCGATAAAGTGTCGTAATTATAAAACTTAATGAGTACATATAAGTCGGATTTATAATTAAGATTATGATGGCTGGCATACATATTTTATCAAGTGATGCTAGCGTACTTTGATTAATTATTTTACTTATTAGTAAATAAAGATAAAATGCATACTGTTTAAATAAAAAAAGTCCGAACATTATGAGACATATTTCAAATATAAAAGTTTTACGTTCACTATGAAACTTATTCAAGATTAAAACTAAAAAGTAAATTAATGATTTAATGATGACTCCACTTGATAATATAAAGTCATTCATATTTGAATCAATATTATCACTATTAATATTAAAGAAGACTTTAAGTAAATAGTCCTTATTGTCATGTTTTAAGATTAAATCAAATAAGTTTGCACGAAGACTCTTTGACTTTTTACTAACAATAACTTCATCAGACACTAGCTCATATTTTATATTGTTTCTAAGTAGATATTTTTGAAAGTTAAAGCCGTACTTTCGATTAACACTTTCAACTAATTTGAAGTTTCGATCAAATTTTATTTGATCATCAAAGTTTAGATGTTCATTGCTGTATAAAACAAATTTTTGATTTCTACTTTTTATAATGTAGTAATTACTTTTAATCTCGATGACTTTTCCTTCATTATGAGTAATTAATTTTGGATATGTGTAAGCAACATTTAATGTTAGAAGTATAATGATTGGTATCATAATTAAACTCAACTTTTGATAAGATCTTAATAAATATATAAAGTATATTAGTAAAATCAAACTATTAATTAAACTAAAGTTATATATTGCATTCACAAGCATTAGCAATAGTACAAGAATATAGTGCGAACGATTTCTTAAAGGGTAATATAATCTTCGATATTTTGAAATACTTTATCTCCTATCCCTTTGACGTTTTTTAAGTCTTCTAGTTTAGCGAAATGTCCATTTGTATTTCGATAATCGATGATTCGCTCGGCAATCTTTTCGCCAATCCCTTTTAACGTTTGAAACTCTTCTAATGTCGCACTATTTATCGAAATTTTCTTAATCTCACTTTTCTCTCTAATAACGATTATTTCATCATTTTTTAAAACTTTCTTTAAACTATAATGATTTACATCACTATCTTCATACAAATCGAGAAGTTTCAGTAAGTCTTCAAATGTACTATATGATTTTATTGTAAACATTCCGGCATTTTTTAAGTGACCACTAACTTCGACACTTATTTTCTCTGGCTTTAATTTACTAATCTCATCCAACTTTACTGGCTTAAGTGTAAAGAGAGCCATTATTATAATTAAAACTATTAAATAACGCATACTATCACCTAAGTAAACATACGTGATAATAAAAAAATCTCCCTATTTAGGGAGTATCTTTTATTTCGTTATTGCTTTGTAGTTTTGTA
>CAYWKT010000060.1:0-6482 GCA_964458985.1 uncultured Erysipelothrix sp. | reverse complement strand
TAAGATAAGTATATTGAGATTAAATTATGTATATAAGGAGGATAATATGATTAGTAATACAAAAACTATTTTAGATGAAAAGAAACTTCAGGAAATTATTGACTTTAATTATGTAGATTCAAAAATCACTAATATTACAGAATTAACTGATGGTTGGTTTAACGCAAAATACGTATTAGAACTTTATCATAACGATTTAAACATAACTGAAGAAGTCGTACTTAAAACTGGTATTTTAAAAGATAAGTATGTCTTATCTTATGAAAAAGATTTAATGAGAACAGAAGTTCTAGTATTTAACTTATTAGAAAACACGATAATTCCGACTCCAAAAATATTAAAAACAGATTTTTCTAACTCTATTATAAACTGCGATTATTTTATTATGGAAAAACTTCAAGGTGACAGTTGGAATAACTTACAAGCAGAAATAACTGAGCAAAATCAAGAAAAACTACTTTCAGAAATCGCAACTTACACCGCAGCTTTGCATAACATTAAAGGTGAATACTTCGGTTATATAAAAGACGACAAATCTTACCAGTTTAAAGATTGGAAGAGTGCTTTTATAAATATGCTTGATATGGTCAGTGAGGACGGAAAAAAAGCAAACTTAAAATTACCATATGATTTAGTCATGAATACCCTTAAACCTTATTTTTACTTACTTGATGAAATTGAAGAACCTTCTTTAGTTAACTTTGATATGTGGACAAAAAATATTATGCTTATTAAAAAAGATGATGAGTATGTAATTGATGGAATCATTGATTTAGAACATGCATTTTATGGAGATCCATACGCAGACTTCATTTCTAGTAATACGATCTGTGAAGATGTTTCAAATAATGAAATATTTAAAAATGCATATTCAACTGTCAGTAAAAAAGAGTTCACCTTTACTAAGAATGATGAACTTAGATTACTTATGTACACTATTTACTTATTCTTAATTATGGGAACTGAAGTATATCGTTATGAAGGTGCTCAAATTAATAAGGTTTTAGAAGAAAGTGAAAGTAATGTCTTACTTTTACTTGATCAATTTAAACGTCTAACAGAAGATATTTAATAAACAATAATCGGAGGCTATTTATGGATAATCGCAGTAATATACAAACATTCGTACAACTTCAAGATGAATGGGGCAAGTACAAGTATTGGACTATGGCTCGATCACAAAAATCATATAACGATTTAAGAATAATGTTTAAAAATGAAGTTAGTAAAGATGATTTTTATTCAATCATCGATAGTTTAAAAAACTTAAAGCGCGAAGTAAATAGTGAATCTAATGCATTTTTACATGTCTTTGGATACTTTAAAAAAATATGTACCGAAAGTGAAAAGAAACATTTTTTAAACCTATACGATAACTTTCGCATAGGCTTATGTGATAGTGAATCTGTATATAATTATTTACATATGTTGGCAGTAAAATACGATATTACTTATTTACTAAATAGTTATTATTTCGACATTTAAAAAGAAAGGGGTTAGCCTTTCTTTTTAATTTGCTTTTATTAACTTCTTGCTAAGGCAATTCTTGCGACTGGAACTCGATATGGTGAGCATGATACATAATCTAAGCCTACTGTTTTAAAGAATGCGATTGAACGTGGATCGCCTCCATGCTCGCCACAGACTCCAATCTTAATGTGCGCTTTCGCATTGCGCGCTTTTTTAACTGCCATTTGAATTAATGATCCAACTCCTTCTGTATCTAAAGTTCTAAATGGATCATCTTTATAAATATCTAAATTATAGTAATTCTTTAAAAATCCGCCTGCATCATCACGGCTAAAACCATAAGTCATTTGTGTTAAATCATTTGTCCCAAATGAGATAAAGTCGACTTCTTTCGCAATTTCATCTGCCAGTACACATGCACGTGGAAGTTCAATCATCGTTCCAATAGTATACGGAACATCGACGTTAGCCTCTTTAATTAAATGATCAGCCAACTCTTTAATTTGGCGTGCTAAGTAAGTAAATTCTTTGACATCACCGACGAGTGGAATCATTAACTCAGGTTTAATATTTACATTTAATTCTTTACTTACATCGATTGCCGCTTCAATTATCGCCCGTGTTTGCATTAGAGCAATTTCTGGATAAGAGATTGCGAGACGACAACCACGATGTCCCATCATTGGATTAAACTCATGAAGTGAGCGAATAGTATCTCTGATTTCATGGACCGCCATATTCATAACATCCGCCAGCTCTTCGATATCTTGGGTCGTCGTCGGCATAAACTCATGTAGTGGGGGATCTAAATATCTAATCGTCATCGGTGCTTCTTTTACAACTCTAAATATTTTAATGAAATCCTCTTTTTGCATTGGTAATATTTTCTTAAGGGCAATCTCTCTTTGAAACTTATTAGTACTTAAAATCATTTCTCTTACTGCTCGAATTCGATCAGCTTCAAAGAACATATGCTCAGTTCTAACGAGTCCAACGCCACGTGCTCCAAAATCAAGAGCTAGCGCAATCTCATCAGCACTATCTGCATTTGTATATACTTCTAATTGAGTAAGCTCATCAGCCCAGCGTAATATATTTTCAAAATCTTCGCCAATCGAAACACTTTGAGTTTCGAGTTTATTCGCATAGATTAAACCAGTACCGCCATCGATTGAAATTTCTTCTCCAACATCGTAACGTTCTTTATTAATCGTTATATGATCATCGTAGACGATGACATCACTAGATCCTACAATACAAGCTTTACCCATACCACGTGCTACTACTGCAGCGTGAGATGTCATTCCACCTTTTGCAGTTAGTATTCCATTTGAAACGTGCATTCCTTCGATATCTTCAGGAGATGTCTCATTTCTGACTAAAATTACGTTTACTCCTTTATCAAAGTATTCAACTGCACCTTTTGCATCTAGCACAATAATACCTGATGCCGCACCTGGTGATGCCGGAAGGCCTGATCCGATTGGCTCAATACTCTCTAATTGTTTTTCATCAAATTGAGGATGTAATAGACCATCAATAATTTCTAAATCTAAACTATCAATCGCTTCCTGTTTACTTATTATATTTTCATGGACTAGATCATTAGCAATTTTAACGGCCGCTTGTGCAGTTCGTTTTCCTGATCTTGTTTGTAGAATGTATAATTTATAGTTTTCAATCGTAAACTCCATATCTTGCATATCATGGTAATGCATTTCTAAACGTTTTGCGATATCTTTAAACTCGTTATACTGCTTCGGCATTGCCTTTTCTAATTCACTAAATGGAAGTGGTGTATGTGTTCCCGCAACGACGTCTTCCCCTTGTGCATCAAATAAGAATTCACCATACAACTCATTTTCACCAGTTGCAGGGTTTCTTGAGAAGGCAACTCCTGTCGCACAACCCTCTCCCATATTTCCAAATACCATTTCTTGAATCGTAACTGCCGTACCCCAATCATCAGATAGATTGTGCATGCGACGATAATATTTAGCACGATCATTGTTCCATGATTTAAAAACTGCCTCTATCGCAAGCATTAGTTGGGTATGTGGATCTTGTGGGAAATGAATTCCAACTACCCGATAAAATACTTCTTTAAAACGTTTGACCGTATCTTGTAGTACTTCGATTGAGAAATCATGATCACTCTCATAATTATGAATATCTTTTAAGTAATCAAGTTCAGCATCAAAATATTTTTTATCGACATTATATATTACGTCCGCAAACATTTGAATTAGACGACGATAACTATCATACGCTAGTCGCGGATTAATTTTTGCCATACTCTCAACTATATCATCATTAATTCCTAAATTTAAAACAGTGTCCATCATTCCTGGCATAGAAGCACGAGCACCAGAACGAACAGACACCAGAAGTGGATTATCCTTATTATTAAACTTTTTGTTGACAATTGCCTCAAGTTTCAGAATATTATTAAAAATTTCCTCCCTAATACTTTCCACAATTTCCCCTTCGCTTGCATAGTAGTGGTTACATGCGTCAGTACTAACAATAAAGCCTTGTGGCACAGGCAATCCTAAGCGTGTCATTTCCGCTAAGTTTGATCCTTTACCGCCAAGTACATTTCTCCAAGAAGCATCTCCTTCAGTAAATAAATACACAAACTGTTTACTCATATATGTAAACCTCCTCTTTATCTACCCAAATTATACACAATTGGCCTTATAAATGAAAGCGCTTTATATCAAAGTTAAAAAAAACCTAGATTTCTAGGTTTACTTAAGTTCAATACTATTACTTACTTCTTTATTTACTTTTAATATTGCACCATTAATTTCGGCACCTAAGACGATTATCGTTCCTAATAAATTTATCCAAATTAATAAGACGACAACTCCTCCTAAACTACCGTACGTAACATTGTACTTACCAAAATTACTAACATAGAATGAGAATATCATCGATGATAATATTATTCCGATCGTTGCGAATATCGCCCCTTTAAATGTCGACTTCCATTTTATCTTCTTATTTGGCGCATACTTATAAAGTAGTACGAGTACGATAAACATAAACATAGCTGGAAGAATAAATCTAAGGACTGTATAAATGTCGATGGCGACTCGCTCAATATTTAAAATATTAAATATGTAAGTTATGATTACCCCACCAAAGACTATACTAACTAACATAATAACGATACTTATAGCGACAAAGACTGTAAAGATTAAGGCAAGTATAGTTTTTACTACGATATTACGATCATCCTTTAAATTATAAGCTCGATTTATTGCCTCAATTAAACTGGATAAGCCTTTTGACGATGAGTAAAGCGTTACAATAATTGATGTCGAAACGATCGCATCACTGCGTGAGCTAACTAAGTCATTAATAAAGTTTGCGATAGTCAAACCAACTTCCGCTGGAAAAACCTTTATTACGGCTTCGACTAAATCAATACTGACTAGTGGAGTATAACTTAACATACTAATTAAAAAAATTAAAAATGGAAAGAAAGACAAAATAAAATAGTATGCAAGCATTGCCCCTGAATTACTTACTTGGTGTTTTATTGCCTGCTTATACAGTTGCAAGAAAAATAGATAGTATTTATTATTTGCATACTTATCATTAATTTCTTTAATTTTTATTTTGACTTTTACCATTAGCTCTCCATTCTAAAGTAAATGTTATGCTCGTCACATTTATCTTCTAAAAGTTTATAACCTAAATTATCATACGCTTTTAAAGCATCTAAACTATTAACTTGATTTTTTATTAAATAGTTCAACATATCACCACGTGCCATTTTAGCCGCCGTTGCTTGAACTTTGTTCTCTTTCGTTAAAAAATGGATATTTATCATATTATCATGGACTACACTTTTCGCATACTCATCTGAAGCTAAATTTATAATTACTTTATAATCATTAAAATAACTCTTTAGAGAATCACTCCAATAACTATATAAGTCATCTTCATACTTCATTAAGTAGTCTAGACGATACTCATTAATTAAACTGTTTGGTGAAAGAACGCCATACATTGTCGATAAGATATTTACATGATTAATTAAGTAGTCAATCTCAGCCTCTGAGTACTCCTTAAATTTTAGTTGTTTAAAAACTAAACCATCATATAAGTTTATTGCTTCAATTAAATCTTTTGGATTACTATAATATTCTAAAGTGTTCTCTACAATTTTATCACTAGCTTTATACATCTTTTTTAGGGCATCAAAATCATACTCTGATAGTTTATTTCTAATTTCTAAACTCTTATCTTCAAAAAGTGCAGCCTCTCCAATATTATTTAAATAATCTTTTCGTTTCATCGATTTTGTCGGTGATAAGATTATTTTCATAGTTGATCATAAGCTTTCTTGTCAAAGCCGATAACTACTTCTTTATCACTTATAAATAATGGACGTTTTATTAACATACCATCTTTTGACAATAGTGAGTATCGCTCATCATCAGATAAGTTATCATACTCTTCTTTTAAGTTTAAATCTTTATACGATTGCCCACGCGTGTTAAAGAATTTTTTAAGATCGACTCCACTTAACTCATGCCATCTTTTTAACTCTTCGACAGTTGGAATTTCCTCGGAAATTTCTCTTCTAGTATATTCAATATTTAAATCTTTTAAATATTTTTCTGCATTAGTACACGTACTACATTTCTTATATCCTAAAAATAAATTACTCATTTTATCTACCTCTTATTCATTATAGCAAAAGAGACACAGTTTAAGTAACTTTGTCTCTTTTAAGTGTTTTATTATTTAACTCGTTCAATCCAGTCTTCAAAACTATCAATAAATGATTGTAAGAAACCTTTTGTTCCTTCATTGTTTAAATTCTCATTTTCATCGAATAGTTCGTGGATGTTTGCGATATATGCTTCTGGAGTTTGCATTAAAATTACGTTTAAGAATACTACTGCTTGACGTAAGTGATGGTTTGCACCAAATCCACCTAATGCTCCACCCGCAGTTGTAACTACTGCACCTGGTTTATTGTCCCAAATACTTTG
>CAYWKT010000059.1:4300-6533 GCA_964458985.1 uncultured Erysipelothrix sp. | reverse complement strand
ATACGAGAGGTAGGTGTTATGTATTAATAATAATCGAAAAAAAGATGATTTAGACATCGTAGATGTGACTAATTTAACACCTAAAATTATCTTTAAACCTGAGAAAAAAGTCCAAAGTAAAAAGTCCGCATGGGATAAAGGTTTTAAGCTACCTTTAAGTAATCGTTTTGATAGTAAAACTCAGGTGTATGATGAAGCATATAAAATGTACAACGTCTTATGCGATACATTAGATAAGTATTTAATCAAAGAGGGGACTAGCTTATCAAGTGAGGTACGTCGTATCCATTATGATGGAGGATTTTATAATGATATTTTAAAGACTATTCAATACATAGCAGAAGGCCATGTATCAAAAGTTTACCGTGGATCATCTAATTACTACGGATTGGAGTATTCATATAAATTACTTGAGAAGCACTTTGATAGTGAAGTTCGAAAAATTGTCTTTAATCAGGCACAAAGACTTGAATCATCAGTCGCAGCGGCGAATAGTGAGACAATTCGTCGCTTTAATTTACTAGATAATGGTTTTGCATTTCGCTGGTGGGATAAAAAGGGGATTATTCGTAGTCACAAATCATTTACACGCGAAGAAAACAACTTTTTAGATGCGACACCAGCTCGTGAGACAGTCGTATGGTTTTATCCGACAATGAACGAGGAAATGATTTTACTTTACATTAAACTATTTAATTTAATTCATAATAGCTTAGAAAATGAAGAATGGGATCTAAGTACGAAAGTTAAACTTAAAAAAATAGTGCAAGGGAATACGATGTACTATGAAGATTATAATAATGGAAAGTTTTTATCATCACTATTAAAACTGACAGAAAGTACAATCAGAGCACAAATGGATTTTCTACAAAATATTACTGTCAATCAAGAATACGTAATATTAGAGTCACTCATTCCTGAAACGGTGATGAACATGATTAAAAATGAGTTACATAACTATGGTCGTCATTTTGATCATAAACGATCAATTAAAATATTAGATGAGGTAATAAATTATGATTCAAGTAATTTACTTCGAAAAATGGATCGCTTTAAGCTTAGTGAAAATCATGAGTACTTACCATTATTAGTTAGTTATGAGTCAGAGAAAGATTTTGATCGACTATTAAAGCGAATAATTGTCGCAAATATCGATGATGATTTAACGCTTGCGGCATTATTTGCATTAGACCGTGATGAGCAATTAAGTAAAAAAAATCAAAGTACGTTAGAAAAATTACTACATCCATCACAACTTAAAAGTTATGAAAAACTGATTGATTCAACAGATAAATTAAGTTTAAAAATATTAAATGATGTAATGAGTTTAAGAAAACCAAAAGTTAGAAGAGTGAAGTTAAGTGCAGACAAACTAAAAAAGTCACAAGAGAAACTAGATAATACAGTTGATATAATCGAACAGTTTATTGGAGTTGATATTAGTGATGAAGAAGTTGAAATTGAAGAGATCGTTGAAAAAGAAGTGATCATTAAGTATAAGAAGTTTAATGATTTAATATATACACTGACAAAAAATGCTGTTTCAATTAATGATGTTGAAAAGATTTCAAGTCAAGAAGGTAAATTAGTTAGTATGTTTATTGATGATTTAAATCAATCTTTATATGAGTATGTAGAGGATCAAGTTATCGTAATCGAAGATGATATGGTAATGATAGATGATTTTTATTTAGATATAGTGAAGGAGTTAGTAGAAGATGAAAAAGAGAATTAATCCAAAAGAAGCTGATAATATTATTCGTGCATTAGAGGGTGGTGTTGTTCCAAGTCGTGGAATTCAACATTTACTCGTTGGCCGTAATGATGAAGTTAGTGAAGTTATTACAATTTTAGATAGTATTAGTGAAGGAAATAGTGATATTAGATTTTGGGCAGGTGACTTTGGATCTGGTAAGAGTTTTATGCTCTCAACTATTACATCACTCGCACTTCAAAAGAACTTTGTCGTCTCGAGCGTTGACTTAACTCCAACGCGTAGATTTTATGCTACTGATGGAAAAGCTAAAGCTTTATACAGTGAAGTTGTCGACAGTTTAAAAATTCAAACGGCTCAAGATGGAAATGCCTTACAAGTTATTATTGATAAATGGATTTCTACCCTGATGGATAAGGTTGCTAAGCAAAATGATATTACACTTTTAGAAGTGTTAAATATGGACTACTATGATGAAATGGAAAATTTAATCTTAGATACTGTCAGTAAGTTTCGAGC
>CAYWKT010000059.1:0-4200 GCA_964458985.1 uncultured Erysipelothrix sp. | reverse complement strand
GAAATTAGAGAGTTTATTTATGATGAAGGTTGGGAGTCACTACGTAAGATTCAAGAAGGTGCAATTAAGTATGCGCACAATACTGAAAATAACTTAATCTTAGCAGCACCAACTGCATCAGGAAAAACTGAAGCGGCGTTTCTTCCAGCTATCAATAATGTCGACGACTTTAAAAATGGAGTAAAAATAGTGTACGTATCCCCATTAATAGCTTTGATCAATGATCAGTTTAAACGAATTAGTGAACTATGTGCTTATATGGACATAAAAGTTACATCATGGCATTCAGAGGCTAGCCAAAGCGAGAAAAAAAAGTTAATTAAAAATCCTGAAGGTATTCTTTTAATTACTCCTGAGTCAATTGAAGCGATGATTAGTTTAAGAGTCCACGATGCTAAACGACTTTTTGAAAATGTCGAATGGGTAATAGTCGATGAGATTCATGGATTTTTGGATAATAATCGTGGTGTACAGTTAAGATCACTTTTAGAGCGACTTCAAATGCTGATGGTAAATAAACCAAGATACATCGGGATGTCGGCAACACTAAATCGAGCAGATTATACGAATATTAAAGAGTTTTTTATTAGTGAGCGCGATGTTAGTGTCTTACTCGATAATAGTAAAAATGAGTTAGTCGTTAGTGAAAGTTATTATGGTAGTGATGTTGAGGAAGATTATGATAGTGCTATTTCAGAAATATATCATCACTCACAAGAAGAGTCGATGTTAATCTTTCCTAATTCAAGAACTGAAGTTGAGAGAATTTCGGTGAAGTTAAATAAGTTAGCGAAAGAAAACTACTCAATGACAAAATACTTTGCCCATCATTCATCAGTTAGTAAAGAAAGGCGTATAAATGCGGAGAACTTCGCAAAAGATGCCACTAATGAACTATTTTCAATCGTTTGTACATCAACACTAGAGCTTGGAATTGATATTGGGGCAGTTGATAGTATTGTTCAGTACAATGCTCCATATACAGTTTCTAGTTTAGCGCAAAGATTAGGAAGAAGTGGTCGAGTCAGTCGTAAAAACATACTACATTTTATCGCGACAGATGATTACTCACTACTTCAAGGTTTAGCCGCAATCTCACTTTATAAGGAAGGCAAGATTGATCGTTACAGTCCAATCATAAAACCATATGATGTTTTAGCTCATCAAATTTTATCGACCTTACTTCAAACATCAGGAATGAGTATCGATGATTTGAAGGCATTTAACAAAACTCATTTAACGTTTGAGGATATTGAAGATAGTGAGATGTCAGCACTCTTAAACTACATGCTGAATGAAGGCTACATCGAATTAATTGATGAGGAAGTTATCGTTGGAAGAGCGACAGAATCACTACTTCATAAAGGTGATTTCTTTGCGCACTTTGAAACAGAGAGTCGTTTCTCTGTTTATTATGAACAACATAAGATTGGTGAGATACCAACTCATCATTCGGTTCAAGTTGGAGCAAATATTTTTCTAGCAGGACAAGTTTGGAAGATTAACAAAGTTTTAAACAAAAATAAAAATGTTTACGTAGTTAAAGCGAAAGATGGAAAACCACCAGAGTTTTTTGGCGATACTGGTTTGATTACAAATGAGATTCGTCAGCGTATGCGCTTTATTTTAGATAATCCACAAATGTGGAGTGAGTATGATAAAAATATTCAATCAGCATTATTAAAAATGAGTAATGATAATATATCTGATGAACAGTTTGTATTTACGCATAAAGGTGATGACTTTGGTCTTCGTACTTTTCAAGGGACGAGAATTAATAATACACTCTTACTTTTATTAAATATGTTAGATCCTAGAAATAATTATAAATTAAGTGAGAAAGATAGTTTTATTTTAGGTGAAAATATTGAAGAGGCAATTACTGCAGTATCGCTTCAAAACTTTACTGAAAAAGATTTGAGTGATTATTTAATGGATCATTTGCACATTGTCGACACTTATTTAGACTCAAATAAGTATCGTGAACTAATTCCTGATATTTTAAAAGTGAACTATGTAATTAATAATAGTTTAGACTTAAGCGCAACATTGAAGTTTTTAAGTGATAGAAATAGTTTAAAGTTATTAAACTAATTGAGATAGTAGTTATATATTGATATAATTAGATGCGGAGTGATAATAATGGAAAAATATATTTTCTTAATCGTAATAAGTGTCTTAGTATTAATTATTGTAATATTATTCTTACTCTATTATCGTCAAGAAAATCGACTAAGATCAATTGAGCGTAATAATCAATCTTTTGATTTAACTAATGTTGTAAGTGAAATAAAAAATGAAATGTTGAAGTTTCAACATGAAGTTACACTTACACTTAAAGATGACTTAAATAATTTAAATAAAAATACGAGTGATAGTTTACTGTCAGTCACCAAAAATGTTTCTGAAGGTTTAAATATGGGGTTTGAAAAAACTAACTTTTCATTTAATGAAGTTAGTAAGCAATTAGTTAGTATTAACGAAACACAAAAAGGCTTGAATTCACTTTCAGATGATATTTTAAAACTTCAAAATGTTTTAGTTGATAAGAAAAGTCGTGGTACATATGGAGAGATTGAACTATACTCAATCTTAAAAAGTGCTTACGGTATTAATGATGAGGCATATGCAAAACAGTATCGATTATCAAACAATACAATCGCAGATGCGGTTATATTTAATGCATCACCTTTAAATAAAGTAGTAATTGATTCTAAGTTTCCAATGGAAAATTATATTCGGATGAATGATGAAACTTTAATGAAGAGTGAGCAAACTAGTGCGAGAAATCAATTTAGTCGTGATGTAAAAAAGCATATTGATGATATTAATAAAAAGTATATAATTAAAGGTGAAACTGCGGAAATGGCATATTTGTTCATCCCGGCTGAAGCAATATTTAGTGAAATATACGGTAAGTTTTCCGACATAGTTCAATATAGTTATGAAGCAAAAGTATACCTAGTCTCACCCACAACCTTAATGGCATATATTACGGCACTTAAGGCAATTTATTTGAACATTGAGCAAAATGATAAAGTTGATCAAATTCAAAGCGAGTTTATTAAACTTGCGGTTGAGTTTGAAAGATTTGAAAAACGATATCAAGCTGTCTCAAAAGACTTCACTAATGCATATCGTGATATGCAAAGTCTAGATATAACTGTTGATAAAATTATTAAGAGATTTAATGAGATTGAAAAAGTTCAATTAGATGGAGTAGAAAATGAGTAATAGTTTAAAAATGGATAAACTTGTTTGGCGTAAAAAGGACATAAAAAATATTGTCTTAGTTTTTATTGGTGCAATTTTATCCGCAATCGGTTTAAATGTATTTGTAGCAAGTAAAGATTTACTGCCGAGTGGATTCACTGGAGTTGCGACTTTAATTGTTAGAATTGCCCATGAGTTCTTTAACATAAATATGTCATTCTCAATTGTATATTTACTATTAAACTTCTTTCCGGCGATTTTTGTTTACAAATACATTGGTCGTAAGTTTACGATCTTATCGGTTTTACATATTGTTTTAGTGAGTTTCTTTACATCGATTATCCCACATGTTGCAATTACTGATGATACATTAATTGTTTGTATATTTGGAGGGATATTCGTAGGCTCTGGAACACTTACTTCACTAAAGGCGAATGCTTGCTCAGGTGGAACTGATTTTATCGCAATGTATATTAGCCAACGTTACAATCGCTCAGTTTGGAACTATGTATTTTTATTTAATGTAATGCTATTAATAATTTCTGGTGTTCTATTTGGAGTTGAACCAGCTCTATATTCAATCATTTACCAGTTTACTAATACGCAAATAGTTAATACGTTCCACGATCGCTATCATTTACGAGCACTTACGATAATAACTAAAATGCCAAATGAAGTATCAGAGGCAATCTTTAATTGCTCACGCCGTGGAATTACTGAATGGAGTGCCAAAGGTAAGTATGCGAATACTAATCAAAGTGTCTTATATATGGTCGTTGGGGCAGATGAAGTTTCACGAATCATTAAAGGTATTCGAAAAGTTGATACACACGTATTTATTAGTGATGTGAAGATTAATCAAGTTGTCGGTAACTTCTATCAAAAACCTTTTGAGTAATAAGTAATCAAAAGCCGTTATCAATGTGATAACGGCTTTTTAAAGTGTGACGGGCATGTCATATATCTAGAGTGAAAGTCTCAACGGAG
>CAYWKT010000058.1:0-6668 GCA_964458985.1 uncultured Erysipelothrix sp. | reverse complement strand
GTAGTCAAAAACATTAGGTTTTATCATTAGAAACACCTCCATATAAATATTATGTTGTCTAAATGTTTTTAATTTTACTTCTATGAGTAATCCTTTGGCTAATTATTTTTCAATTAAAACTCTTCTTCATTACATATATAGTATCATATTAATTTCCTATTTACATGTATTAATTTCCTATTTACATGTATTAATTTAGCTTAAAAATTATGTAAGCACTTGATTTTAACGTAACATTTATAATTACTAAAATTAACATAATCATGTATACATGTGGCTGAAAGTATGAATTTAATAAAGTAATAATGACTATGGGACACTTATAGTGTTTAAAGTTACGTATTAATTACACAAATGATTAAATTAATAGTCATATTTATATATATATTTATAAAGAATAAAGTAAGTTTAAGTCTATTGAATCATCTTATGTATACAATCCAGAATTTTAAATAATTTTTACTGAAATTATGCATAATTAAGGCTAAAATTAAAATTTAATGGTAGTCTTAAGTTAATTAGTCACAACATTTCACATATACATAATTTAAGTTGAACTTCGTTGAAGCATTTTTTGCTATAAAAGAGAGGAGTAATATCGATGAAAGCAGAAGAGTTAAAACTGACATTATTACATTCAAATGATATGCACGGCGACTTTCTCGCCGAAGTTATGGAAGATAGTGGTGAATTAATTGGTGGACTTGGATTACTATCTGGATATATTAGTAAAGTAAGAAGTGAAGAAGAAAATGTTATATATGCGATTGCGGGCGATATGGTGCAAGGCTCACTAATCGATGCAGAATATCGAGGTGCATCTACGATTGAGCTCATGAATTTTCTATCGCCTGATGTCGTAACATTAGGTAATCATGAACTAGATTATGGACTACCACATTTACTATTTTTAGAGAAAGTAGCGAACTTTCCGATCGTGAATGCGAACTTATATATGAAAAAATATGGAAAACGCTTAATGACACCGTATATTATAATGGACGTCGCTGGATTTCAAATAATGTTCATTGGAATTATTACCGAGACGACAATGGACTCAATTGCTTTAATCAGTTAATCGGTACTTTTATTTCAATAGAGGATGCGGCACTTGAAGTTGGGAAAATATGTAACGCATATCGAAATCATGATATTGATTTGACTGTCGCACTAACCCATATTGGCTTTGAATCTGATTTAGAACTTGCGAACTTATTAGATCCAGTATGGGGCGTTGATCTTATTATAGGAGGGCATACACATACTGTTTTAGAAAAACCGGCAATTGTGAATGATATTTTAATCGTACAAGCAGGTGAGGGAACTGATCAAATTGGCCGATTTGATCTCATTATTGATGAAAAGAGTAACTCAATAAAAGAGTGGAAGTGGAATCTAATCCCAATTAATGAAGAGACTGCGACAAGAGATGAATCTTTACAAACGTTTTTAGATGGATTTAAAAATGAAATCGACGAAAAGTATAATAAGATTATTACTAGATTTAGTGTAAAACTTACTCATCCATCACGAGAAAAGGAGACTACACTTGGAAATATGGTAACTGATGCACTAGCCGGAAGTGTCGACAGTGATGTCATCCTAATTGGATCTGGCGCTATAAGATCGAAAGAATTAGGTCCAGTCGTAAAGTCGTAACATTAGGAAGCTTAAAAGCATGTTTTCCATATGATGATAGTTTATCGCGCTTTGAAATAACTGGTAAGCAATTGAAGTCAATCTTTAATCATATCTTAAAGATTGAAAATAGAGATGGAGAAGGAGAGTTTTATCAAGTGAATGATAAAATTAAGGCAGTTTACTCTGAATCTAAAAAAGAACTTCAATCATTAAAATTTGAAGATAATGATGTCGTAGATGATGATCACTATTCTATTACACTTCAAGGTTATCATATTGCCAATTGTGAGAAAAATATTGGAATTACGTATGACGAACTAACTAAAATATCAGCAGCGAAAGTTGTAACTACCTCTGCATATCAAGTACTAGAAGAGTGGTTACGAGTTCACCCTAATATTCGTGAAAAGATTGATGGACGCTTAGTTTTTGTCGACTAATTAATTTAATTCATTACTTTTACACAATATTAATCGTCTAATTCAATTAGGCGATTTTTTATTGTGTACGTATACAAATAACTCTTTAAATATAATCATTCGATTACACTTATAACGTGTGTACCTTTGTCAGATAATGATGTTATTATTTGGGTGATTATTTATTTTTTCACATAACATTAACTAATTTGAAGAGCTAAATTATATAATTTTAGCTTTACGCACATATTATAGAATGCTGGTTATGACTAATAAAATATTTTAGTCTCCAGATATAAGCCAAATGATATTTGTCGAATGACTCCCCCAAAACATAATCGACAATAATCTAAAAATATTACGTTAGTGACTATCATATCTTTCTAACGTAATATTTTGGCTAGTATGTTTATTACTTATAGAAAAGGAGAAAATAATGAACAAAAGTAAATCGTTTAAAGTAATTTTCACTTTAGTATTAATGCTCACTATTAGTACTAAATTATTAAATGCATTTGAAGGTGATGATATTAGTCTCACATTACATAAACGTGTCATTGATCATAGTGATCAACAGTTAATCTTAAATACTGGTGAGGAAATGATTGATTTTAAAGGTGAGCCAATTGAGAATGCTAAATTTACAATTTATGATGTGACTTCTCAATATAATAGTGAAGTCAAAAATAATAACAATGATCAAATACTCGCAATTAATAAGTTAGTGAATGTTTTTAAAGGAAACTATAGTAGTAATGACTACGATGAGATAATTCAATCTGAATTTACTAATAAACAAGGAGAAGCGATTTTTGATAAGTTAAAGTCAAAGAATGATAATGATGAATACGTCGTATATGCAATAGTCGAGACAGAGACTCCAATTGATACACTGTTTCAAGAGATTGCTGAACCAATAATATTAACCTTTCCCGTCTATAAAAAGGATCAAAATGTAATTATTAAAGATATTCATCTGTATCCTAAAAATTATGTATCCGACAATACTCTCACTTTTACTAATACTAATTTAATCATTGATGAGAATGAATATAACATAAGTAGTATTGATTTACTTAACTATAACGTAAAGCTCAATATACCTTATGATATTTCAAAGTCAATTAATAATGGTATTACTTATTATAACTATTCAAAAAATCTAATAGTTGATAATATTGATGATATATTTATTTCAAACTTAATAAAAGATGTTGATTACACAGTTAATATCGATGAAGACAATCAGTTTTCACTAAGTCTAAATGATACTGATGTAATTCAAAACTTAGCAGGTAAAAGTATTGAGTTTACGCTTACTATGAAGTTAAAAGATAATTTTGATGCAAATACTCAATATAGAAATAGTGGTTATTTAAAAATGAATGAGATAGATCATCCGCTTGTTTCATATGATAAAACAGAACAAAAGGATGTACTATTTTATAGCGGAAGTAAAACATTTTCTAAAGTTGATGGGAGAACTGAGGCATCATTAGAAGGTGTTGAGTTTATCGTTAGTAGAGATCATAATGATGAAATAATGTATGCAAAGTTGAATGAGTATTTAGAACTATCTGATTGGACATTACAGATTGATGAGGCGTCAATAATTACATCTAACGCTGATGGTATCTTTAACTTAAAGGGTTTAAGTAATGATCAATACTATATTCAAGAGACTAAAGCTTTAGATGATTATGTTTTAAATGATGAACTACTTCCATTTTCAATTATTAAAGATGATGCAAGTATATATGTAATTAAAAACTACAAACGATCACTTCTGCCGATGACAGGTGGTAATGGAATAGTTAATTATTTAGTATTTGGTAGTTTAATGATGATAGTTGGTACTCTATATCTTAAAAAAGATAAAATTATAAATAAATAGAATTAAGTGGGGGAATTTTGAAAGAGGGGATTAAAGTGAAAAATAAAAATAAAAAGGGAGTCATCACAATTATAATGAAAATACTTTTTGCATTAGGCTTTCTTATTTTCACTTATCCCTTTACTTCAAACATTATTAATAACTACGTTGATCAAAAAGTTATAAAAAATTATGAAATAAACATAACTAATCGCAGTGATTTTGAACTTTTGAGTGAGTACAAGCAAAACATGCAATTTAATTCAGATTTATATGACAAACAATCAAACTTTAATAATCTTGGTTTAAAAGAGAGGACTACAATAGATGATTCAAAAGATATTATCGGAGTTCTTTATATACCTAAAATAAATATTAGTCTTCCAATATTTAATCAAACGACTAATGAGTATTTAAAAAGAGGTGCTAGTTTACTTGAAAATAGTTCTTATCCAACAGGTGGCAATAATACTCATGCAGTACTTACTAGTCATAGTGGAATGTCACATAAAAGACTGTTTTCTGAATTAGATCAACTTGAGGTATATGATCGATTTTACATTGAAGTATCTAATAAAATGCTGGTATATGAAGTATTTAATATTATTGAAGTACTTCCTTATGAAACTGAACTTTTAAAGATTATCGATGATGAAGATTTAGTAACTTTATTTACTTGTAGTCCATATATGGTTAATTCACATCGATTATTAGTTCAAGGAAGAAGAGTTTTAGACAATAATATGCAAAAAGAAGATTACTCTCTAGTAAAAAAAGTAAATGATTATCATTTACTTAAGTTTAAAATATTAGTATTCGCAATAATTATTGCTTTAATTTTTATAGTATTAGTTACTTTTAATAAATTTAGAAAATTACAATAATCTAATATTGTTTTCTAGACAATCATCGATTACTTCATCACTCCAATATGATGCTTGAACCCCTCCAATATGTTCTTTCTCTAAAAAGAACATACATATTCTTGACTGTCCAATGCCGCCACCAATCGTAAACGGTAAATCGTTATTAATGACTGCATGATGATATGTAAGTAGATCAGTATGTTTTAAGCCACTTAAATACATTTGCTGTTGGAGGATATCCGAATTTACTCTAATACCCATACTAGAAAGCTCTAAGGCCTTGTCACTAACTGGATTGTAAAATATAATGTCACCATTAAGATTCCAATCATCATAATCAAATGATCTTGTACCGTGAACTTTTCCTGATTTTAAATGGTGGCCAATTCCGTACACGAATACGGCTTTATGTACTCTTGCAATCTCATCTTCACGCTCATCAATTGTAAGATCTGGATATAAATCTTCTAACTCTTGACTACTGACAAAAGTAATACTTGCTGGTAGTTTACGCTTATAACGATTAGGATATGCATCTTCAATCTTTTGCTGAACATCTAAAAAAGCTGCATATATCTTATTAACTATAGTCTCTAAAAATTGCAGATTTCGATCAGAATCTTTGATTAAAACTTCCCAATCCCATTGATCAACGTATATTGAATGGGTGCTATCTAATATTTCGGCTGGTCTAATTGCGTTCATATCAGTATATAGTCCTTCATATAAGTCAAATTGGTAATTTTTTAAGGCATGACGTTTCCATTTTGCCAGTGATTGGACTATTTCTAACTCTACAGGATAATTATCAAGTTTGAATGTTACTGGTTTCTCACTTCCTGATAAATGATCGTTTAAACCACTCTCGACCGTGACAAATAGTGGGGCACTTACTCTTGTTAAATTTAGACTTTTAGCTAGATCATCTTCAAAACTATCCTTAATTAGTTTTATTGCTTCTTGTAATTGCTTAACAGTTAATTGTTGCATATAAACCTCCATCTACATAATTATTAATAATATTCATTTTCATATTATAATGTACGTAAAGTACAATTGTATCTATTGTACATATGATTAATTATTATTACAAGTCATAATCGAAAACAGTCATTAAACTTTCATAATAATTAATGATTGACTATTTTAAGTTATTTAATTACAATTAGTCCAAAGGAGGCTTTTATGAAAGAATATTTTGTTTTAACGATGAAAGATAAATGGTTTTCCGGAAAGTTTGATCCACAGGCACTTCAAAATGCATTAAATGCATATGCACAACAAGGTTGGACACTTAATTCGATAGCTACCGCAGATATTCCATCATTTGGTGGTGCACGACAAGAGTTTGTCGCAGTATTGGAGCGTGATTTATAATGAAAGGTTATCCAACCGTATTTAATAATATAATATTTATTGAAAGTGACATTGAAAAGTTTAAGAAGATTAGTGATGTTAAGGTTGATTTAAGTTTTAAGATTGGTGCACAGTTAAAAAATTTAGATGATGTAAAAGAAGTTCTCGCAAGCCAAGCACATACGTTAGATGCTAACTGTATTATTAATTTCAAATATGGTCAAAAATCAAGATGGCTCGCAATTGATGATGTAGCATTTTTCGGAAGTGGTAGTGCTGGATTATTAAGTGAATCTAAATACAATGAAGTAATAGAGTTTATTAATAATAGAAGTAAGTAAAGAGATTAATATCTATATATTTACTACGTTGATGGTTTAAAAGGTATTAAAGATATTACAGATTCAGGTACTATTACTTATTCTTATGTTCTCTAATAAGACAAAAATGAATGATAAGAATAAGTAATTTAATTTATATTTATATCAGTTAATATTGAATTATATTACTGAG
>CAYWKT010000057.1:0-6854 GCA_964458985.1 uncultured Erysipelothrix sp. | reverse complement strand
CCAGTTGATGAAGTAAAACCACCGGTTGATAAAGTGAATGCTCCAAAGAAAGATGTAGATACTAAAGTTCCTGAAACAGGAGTTAAAAGTATGACTGTAAACTATGTTTTAATTACTGCAGGTGCATCTTTATTACTACTTGCTTTAATTAGAAGAAGTAAAAGAGCTAACGCATAGCCATAAGTAATAATTTTATCGATTATATACATATTAAAAGATCAGACGAGTAATTTATATTACAATATCTGATCTTTTCTTTATGTTATTGACACTATCCTATACTTCAGTATTAGTAATTATGAAATAGTTTGCTAATGAAATCATGAATGTCATCATAGTAAAGGTTATGATTGGCGTAATTAAGTTTACATGTACACCACTAAAACCTAATAACACATCCATGAGGTCAGGTTTTATTCTAGTTGTTTTACTACTTAACTTTCTTTGGTTTATTAAAAAATTTAAAGTGAAAGTAGTCAAGATAAAGATAATGAAAAGTTGAACTCCTCCAACCTTGTTTAAGAGTGTGGCAGTTATAAAGCCAATGTTTGCGATAAAGTTATAGAATGATATGGCAATAACTGTAACGATAAACATATTTTCGTATCCATAGAATGTAGTAATAATCGGTGTGTAAATTCCGATATAGAAATTAAATACAAATGGATCATGAATTTGTGTTTCAAGTGATACTAGATAAGATGAAGTAGCAGTCGAAGCAAATCCAATTATAGTTGCTAATATTGCTATCATTAATAATCTAGCAACAGTAAACTCTCTTCTTGTTACGCCACTTTGAATACAGTTTTTTAGTGATGTTTTATAGTTTTTAAATCCAATGTAAACAAATAAGGGGATTAATAGTTTATCAAACATACTAGCTAACATTAAGATTAACATAAATATATTTACATCTCGATTACTCGTCAGTGTTGCACCAACTAAGATAATAACTATAGTTATAAGTGTTGCGATTAATATTTTCTTGATGTTTTTAATTTCTTGAATTGCTATCGGTAATATTTTACTCATCTGAATCTTCTCCTTTACTAGTTAAGGCTATAAATAGATCTTGTAGAGATATTTTTTTAATGTCAAGATTACTCATTTCAATGTTGTCCAAATTCATTAATACGTATGCACTTGTGGAAAATGAATTTTTGACTTTAAAAACTGGCTTAGTATTTTTTAAGAAGTTATCAATTACACTATCAGATCCAGTAACGACATATGCATCGTCTAAAAGTTTTTCTACTTCACTCTGACTAATAATAAATCCATCATCAATAATTATGACTTCTTCTATGATATTCGTTATTTCATCAATTATATGTGTTGCGATTACAATAGTATTTTGATATTTCTGATAATATTCAATTAATAATTTATAGAGTAGTTGGCGGTGGTTTGGATCAAGTCCAACCGTAGGCTCATCAAGTAATAAGTATGGTACGTTTATTGATAGTGCTATACACATTTTAAATATAGTAATGTAGCCTGTAGATAAGTGTTTAATCATACTATTTACATTAAGTTCGAATTTTTGTGCGAGTGTCATCGCATCATTATAATTAAAGTTTTTATTTAGTTGTCTAGTTAATTTAAAGTGTTCAATGACAGACATATTTTCATTATAGTAATTAGCTTCAGACATTAAGAGTACTAAATCTGAGATGTCACTGTTTTATGCACAACTTGATCATCAATTAAGATGGAGCCACTACTTACAAATTCTCTATTGACGATTAAATTCATTAAAGTACTTTTTCCAGCACCATTTCTTCCGAATAGTCCATATATTTTATTTCTCTCAAGCGATAGACTGATGGAAGAGAGAGCTTCTTTATTTTTATATTTCTTTTTGACGTTATTAATTTGTATCATTACATTTCCTCCTTAGATTTAAAACTATTTCTAATTTGATCCATCAAAACTTCTTCAGTAATGTTTAACTTTAATGCTTCATCAACTAAAGTATCGACAAACTTTTTAGTAAACTCTTTTTTTCGCTTACTTATAATTATCGCTTTAGCGTCTTCACTTACAAACATCCCAATCCCTCGTTTTTTATACAAGATTTTTTCATCTACTAAAAGATTCATTCCTTTTAATACGGTGTTTGGGTTTATATTTAGTGTCGTAGATAGTTCTGTCGTTGAAGATACCTGATTATGTTTGATGAAAGTATCGTTTAATATATACTCCTCAATTTGGTTAGCGATTTGCATATAAATTGGGGTATTTGATGTACTACTTATTCTCATTGTTTCACCCTTCCTTATTCAGTTAGTTAGTCAAGTAATTAACCTATAATCAAATAATACAAAAACTTCATACAATTGTCAACTATAATTAAATGTAAAAAATTTAATGAAAGAATAATGAAAAGAAAGCAAACATACAAAATGATAATATGTGTATATATGAATGATTAAGCATTTATACTGTATTTATCGCCTAAATAGGGTATAATACATAGTGGTTATATAGATAAGAAAGTTAGTTAGCACTCAACTATTGACACTGCTAACTAGAACTGTTATAATTAAAACAATGTAGGAGGTATTTATGAAAAGTACTATTAAAAGTTTAGAGAATTCTCAAGTTGAATTATTAGTTGAAGTAGAAGGTGACGTTTGGAAAGATGCGCAAGCACAAGCTTTCAAAAACGCAGCAAAAAATTTAGAAGTTGACGGATTTAGAAAAGGTCAAGTACCTGAAGCTGTTGCGAAAACTCACATTAAAAATGAAATGATTATGTTAGACGCAGTTGAATTAGTTGCACAAGATGCATTAATCGCTGGTGTCGATGAACACGAAATTATTTTAGTTGCAACTCCAGAACTTGCAGTTGATGCAATTTCAGATACAGCTGTTTCATTAAAATTCATCTGTACAGTTAAACCTGATGTTAAATTAGGTGAATATAAAGACTTAGGTGTTGAAGTTGCGGAAGTAGCAGTTACTAACACAGAAGTTGAAGAAGAATTAGCAAGAATGGCTGAGCAATTTGCTGAGTTAGCAGTTAAAGAAGATGTAATCGTTGAAGGCGATACAGCAGTAATCGACTTTGAAGGATTCAAAGATGATGTTGCATTCGAAGGTGGAAAAGGAGAAAACTTCTCACTTGAAATCGGCGGCGGACAATTCATTCCAGGATTTGAAGAACAATTAATAGGCTTAAAAGCTGGGGAAAGTAAAGATGTTGAATTATCATTCCCAGAAGAGTATCACGTTGAAGAATTAAAAGGTGCTCCAGTAGTGTTTAAAGTAGATGTTCATGAAGTTAAAGAACGTAAAGTTCCGGAAATTAACGATGACTTCGCTTTAGATGTAGATATAGAAGAAGTTAAAAACTTAGAAGATCTTACAGCACACGTACGTGAGCAATTAACTTTCAATAAAGAAGCACAAGCTGCACGTGATCATGAAAATGAATTATTATCAAAAATCGTTGAAGGAGCTGAAATCGAAATTCCACAAGTGATGATCGATCAAGAAACTCAACGTCTATATCAAGATATGAAAATGCGTATTGAACAACAAGGGATTCCATTCGACCAATTTATCGCAATGACTGGTCAAGATGAGTCAACGTTGCTAGAAAACTTTGCGGAAGATGCAGTACGTCAAGTTAAACTTCGTTTAGTATTAGACGAAATCTCAGAAGTTGAAAAAGTTGAAGTTTCAGCTGAAGACATCAAAGCAGAATACGAACAATTAGCAGAAATGTATAATATGGAATTAGAAGACGTAAAAAATGCTATTAATGAGCAAAACATTGAATACGATTTACGTATTAGAAAAGCATACGACCTTGTTAAAGAATTAAATTAAGACGCTTAGCGTCTTTTTTATCCAATAAAGGAGGTATACTCAATGGAAGATACAAATAAAGTAAGCATAGAGAATATGAACAATATACCTACAGTTGCCACTAGAGGGGTAATTGTGTTCCCAGGACAAGATATTATTATTGAAGTGGGAAGAGAAAAAAGTTTAATTGCTTTAGATAAAGCAGTAAAAGAAAATAGTAAATTAGTATACTTAGTTTCACAAAAAGAAATTTTAGATGAAGATCCACTATTAACTGATTTATATGATGTCGGTACAATTGCTGAAATCGTAAAAATTAGTGAAGAAGATGGATACTCTCAAGTAACATTAAGAGGAGTTGAAAGAGCACGTCATATTTCAATTTCCGAGCAAGCAAATACAATTATCTCTACAGTTGAAGTTTTAGAGGACTTTGTTTCTAATGAATCAGAAGCTGATGATTTAGTATTAATGATTGCTCGTAATTTTGACGAGTTTATTAACCGTTTCTTAAAATCACATAACTTGCCTGAGGGAACAGTTGAAAGAATGACAAACTATTCTAATCCTACAGAGTTAACTAACTACTTCTCGCAAATATTGCCAATGTCTTATCAAGAACGTCAAGGTTTCTTAGAAATGTTAAACGTTAATGATAGATTATTCGCAATCTTAGAAAATATGAGTAGTGAGACAGACAAAGTATCAATCGATAGTGATATTAATCAAAAGGTTAAAAACCGCATTGATGAATCACAGAAAGAATACTATTTAAGAGAAAAAATGCGTGCCATTCGTGAAGAACTAGGTGAAGTTTCATCAGGTGGTGATGATATTGAAGACCTTAAAGCACGTGTAGAAAATAATCCATACCCTGAGGCAATCAAAAAGAAAGCACTAGATGAAATCAAACGTTATGAAATGGTCCCACCTGCAAGTGGAGAATCAGGAGTAATTAGAAACTATTTAGACTGGCTATTAGATGTACCTTGGTGGCAAGAAACTGTCGATAACGATGATTTAAACGTTGTTGAACAAAGATTAAATGAAGATCATTTTGGTCTTGAAAAAGTAAAAGAACGTATTTTAGAATACTTAGCGGTTAAACAAGTTACAAACTCACTAGAAGCACCAATCTTAGCATTAGTAGGGCCTCCAGGAGTTGGTAAAACGTCATTAGCTAAATCTGTTGCACGTGCACTTGATCGTGAGTTTGTAAAAATCTCACTAGGTGGAGTTCGTGATGAAGCAGAAATTCGTGGACACCGTCGTACATATTTAGGTGCACTTCCAGGAAGATTCATTCAAGGAATGAAAAAAGCTGGTGTTATCAACCCAGTATTCTTAATCGATGAGATTGATAAAATGGGTGCTGACTATAAAGGTGATCCATCAAGTGCAATGCTAGAAGTATTAGATCCAGAGCAAAATAATGTGTTTAGTGATCACTACTTAGAAGAAGCATATGACTTATCAAACGTTCTATTTATCGCAACCGCAAACTATTTAGGAAATATTCCTGAAGCACTACGTGATCGTCTAGAGATTATTAATCTTTCATCATACACTGAAGAAGAGAAGTTAAATATCGCAATTGATCATTTAATTGCTAGAAACTTAACTCTAAACGGCTTAGTTGCTGATCAAATGATTATTAGTGAAGAAATGATTAGACATTTAATTAGACATTACACACGTGAAGCGGGTGTTAGACAATTAGATCGTGTCATTAGTGCAATCGCAAGAAAGAGTATTTTAGCGATTACTAAAGATAAAAAAGAAGAAATAGTAATAACAAAAGAATTAATAACTGAATGGTTAGGACCTGAACAGTTTGAATACGGTATGAAAGAAGCGAAAGACCAAGTTGGAGTTGTAACTGGACTAGCTTATACTCAATTTGGTGGAGATATCTTACCAGTTGAAGTTACTACGTTCGAAGGTAAAGGAAAACTTATCATTACTGGACAATTAGGTGATGTCATGAAAGAGTCAGCGGAAATCGCAATTGGCTTCGTTAAGACAAACGCTAAAAAATACGGTATTGATCCTAAGTTCTTTGAAGCAAATGATATCCATATTCACGTTCCTGAAGGAGCTGTCCCTAAAGATGGTCCAAGTGCGGGAATTACATTATCAACTGCTTTAATTAGTGCACTTACTAACCGAGAAGTTAAGGCAACTGTCGCAATGACAGGAGAAGTTACTCTTCGTGGAAATGTTCTACCAATTGGTGGACTGAAAGAGAAAACTTTAGCGGCATATCGTAGTGGAATTACAAAAATTGTTATTCCTGAGAAAAACCGTAAAGATTTATATGAAATTCCAGATGTAGTAAAAGAAAATATTGAAATTGTACCTGTCGAGACAATGGCAGAAGTACTAGAGGAGGCGCTTATTTAATGTTAAGAAAGTTTAAAAATCCGAGGCATGTAATTACCGCAAACGATTCATCACAGTGGCCAACGACAGACATTCCAGAAATAGTAATGACTGGAAGAAGTAACGTTGGAAAATCAAGTTTAATCAACGCAATGGTATCTAGAAGAGCATTAGCTTATGTCGGATCTAGACCTGGGAAGACGCGATTTTTAAACTTCTATAACTTAGATGACGAAATCATGATTGTTGACGCTCCAGGATATGGTTATGCTCAAAGAAGTAAAGAAGAAATCGTAAACTATGGTGTCATAGTTGATGAGTACTTCTCGACAAGAGAAAATCTAAAAGGATGTATTTTAATCTTAGATATAAGACATCTTCCAACTAAGCAAGATATAATTATGAAAAAATATTCAGAAGCGCTAGGCTTACCATACTTTGCAGTATTAACGAAAGCTGATAAGTTGTCTAATCAACAGCAACTTAAACAGCGTAAACTAATCGCACAAGCGATGGATATGCCAGAAGATGCATTAATCATTCACAGTTCAGAAGACTTTGAAGATGAGAGTGATACAGAAGTCGTTTGGGAAATGGTTGATGAAATGCTAAAAATTGATACTTCATTTGAAGATATCGATGACGAAGAATAATAT
>CAYWKT010000056.1:0-6866 GCA_964458985.1 uncultured Erysipelothrix sp. | reverse complement strand
TGTAGTTATTGAATGGCGTCAGTTTATTAAAAAGTGATAATTTGGTACAATATGAAATAGAGATTGAGGTAGATTATGAAAAAACACACACCAATGATTAGACAGTATTTAGAAATTAAAGAAGATTATCAAGATTCATTATTATTCTTTCGTTTAGGCGATTTTTATGAGTTATTTTTTGATGATGCGAAAGTTGCGGCTGAAGCACTTGGCTTAGTTTTAACGGCGCGCGGAAAAAGTGCGGATGCGATTCCGATGTGTGGTGTTCCACATCATGCCTCATCATCATACATATATCGACTAAGCCAAAAAGGGCATAAAGTTGCGATAGTCGAACAGTTAGAAAACCCAGAAGATGCCGAAGGAATTGTCAAGCGTGGTGTTGTGAAGGTCGTAACTCCAGGGACAATTATGGATGAGCTAGTAGATAATAGTGAAGCTATATACTTAGCGGCAATTAGTGATTATAAATACGGTTATGCAATAAGTTTAATTGATATGGCAAGTGGTAAAGTTTTAGTCTACCATGTCGATCATGACACAGAAGTTTTAATCGCAAGTTTACTTAGTTACAATACGAAAGAAGTCGTTTTATTAAGTGATTTTGAGATGCGGGTAAAACGTGAGTTAATGTTTGTGAATGACTTAACCGTATCTGAAATCGATGAAGTAAAAATATTAGATGATTATGCCTTCTTGAGTGATCATGTCGATAACAATAATCTTAAACATAGTGTCGATATTTTACTAACGTACTTAAATAAAACTCAAATGAAGATGCTTAACCATTTACGTAAAGTTGAAGTGCTAGAAGATTTAGGTCATATGAAGATTGACTATAACTCAATTAATAATTTAGAGTTAGTTGAATCATTACGCAATCAAACAGTTAAAAACTCTCTGTGGGATTTTTTAGACTATACGAAAACGACAATGGGTAAAAGACTTTTAAGAAACTATATTATTCGTCCTTTAATTAGTAAAGATGAAATTATTAAACGTCAAAATCTAATTACACTACTTAAAAATGATTATATTTTATTTGATGATTTAAGTGAGGACTTAAGTAAGGTTTATGACTTAGAGCGTTTAAATGCGAAATTAAATTACGGTAATGCGAATCCATTAGACTTAATTCGACTTAAAAAATCATTAAGTGTTATCCCAAATATATTTAATTACTTAAGTAAGTATCCAGAATTCTCAGATATCGTTAGTACAAACTCATTATCAAACTTACACGATTTAATTGAGAGTGCCATTTTAGATGATCCAAAAGTAAATATTCGTGAAGGTGAAATATTTAAGAGTGGCTACAATGACGATTTAGATCATGCCCATGATATCCAACAAAATGGCCAACAGTGGATTTTAGAACTTGAGGCGAAAGAGCGCTTAGAAACTGACATTAGTAATTTAAAAGTTGGATATAACCGTGTCTTTGGCTACTTCATTGAAGTAAGTAAAGGTAACTTAAATAAGATAAAAGATAATCCTAAATATATGCGTAAACAGACGCTTACAAACTCAGAACGTTTTATTACTGAAGAGTTAAAAAATAAAGAAGAAGAAATTTTAAATGCCGATGAAATTGCGAAAAATATGGAGTTTGAACTATTTAATGAACTCGTTAAAGAAATCAATCAATATTCTAATGCGATATTAGAGCTATCAGATGTCATCGCGTATATTGATGTTCTATTCTCACTCGCAAATGTCGCACGATTAAGTAACTATGTCATTCCAACGATTAGCGATGATCGTACGTTCATCATTGAAGGGGGAAGACATCCGATTTTAGAAACACTCATGCGTGATCAAAGTTATGTCGCAAACAATTTAGATTTAACTAAAGAAGATATTTGGCTAATTACTGGTCCAAACATGGGTGGTAAGTCGACGTTTATGCGTCAGTCAGTCTTAATTGTCATTATGGCTCAACTTGGAAGTTACGTTCCGGCAAACTATGCAAGTATTCCGATATTTGATCAAATCTTTACCCGTATTGGAGCGAGTGATGATATTTTAAGTGGTAAGTCAACGTTCATGGTTGAGATGGCAGAGGCAAATGATGCCCTAAGTAATGCGACGGAAAACTCATTAATTATTTTTGATGAGATAGGACGTGGAACGGCAACGTATGATGGAATGGCGCTTGCCAAATCAATTATTGAATATATCGCGACAAACATTAAAGCGAAAACACTTTTCTCGACACACTATCACGAACTAGTGACATTAGAAGATCACTTTGATAATGTTTCAAACTACCATTTACTAGTCCATGAAGAAGATGATAAAATTACACTTTTATACCAACTTCAAGCTGGTATATCAAATCGTTCTTACGGAATTAACGTTGCGAAACTTGCGGGATTACCAGATGTCGTCATTGAACGTGCAACTTCAATTTTAAATACACTTGAAAAAAATCAAGAATCGTTTGAACAAGGTTATGAAACTATTTATAAAGAAGTTGAAGTAGTTCCGACTAACTTAAGTGAAATGAGTAAACTTGTCGATAGTCTTGATTTAAATAGTATGACACCACTTCAAGCACTTCAATTATTAGCCGATTTAAAAGAAATTTCTAAGAAGGATTAATTATGAATAAAATTATTAAATTAGATAAACATTTAATGAATATGATCGCAGCCGGAGAAGTTGTCGAGCGACCTGCAGGTATCGTTAAAGAGTTAGTTGAAAATGCGATAGATGCGAATGCGACAATTATTGAAGTCACTTTTAAGAGTGGTGGTATTGATTATATTAGTGTTAAAGATAATGGCGATAGTATGAGTAAAGATGATGCGCTATTAGCTTTTGAGCGCCATGCGACAAGTAAGATTAAAGAAGAGAAGGACTTATGGTCAATTGATACGCTTGGCTTTCGTGGTGAAGCGATTCCGTCAATTGCCTCAGTTTCAAAAGTTACTTTAATTACGAATAATTTAGTTGATAGTAATAAGATCGTTACAAAGTTTGGCGATATTATTGAAAATGAAGCTTATGCTTGTAATAAAGGGACAGAGGTTATTGTCGAGAGTTTATTTCATAATACGCCTGCTCGCTTAAAATCATTTAATTCAGTTAACTATGAACGAGCGATAATTATTTCGACAATGGAGAAGTTTGCCTTCTCATATCCAAATATTAGTTTTATTTTAAACGATGATAAAAAAGAAATTTTTCATACTTCAGGAAACGATGATTTAATTGAAATAATGTATCATGTGTATGGTAAGGAAGTTGCCCGTAATAGTTTTATTTTTGAGGATGAGAGTAGTGACTTTAAGATTGAAGGAATATTAGTTAGACCTGATGAAACACGCGCTAATCGAAACCATATTCAACTATTTATAAATGATCGTATGGTTAGATCGTATAAGATCGTTAACGATGTCATTAACGGCTATCGCCATATGATGTTCAATGATCGTTATCCTATCGCAGTTATTAAATTATATATGGACCATCAATTAGTTGACGTGAACGTCCATCCAAGTAAATGGGAAGTTAGAATTGCGAAAGAGAAAGTCTTAAGTGAGTTTATTAGCTCAAGTGTTAATAACGCTCTAAAAGTTAATATGGAAGTTAAAGAAGTAAAAACCGTAAAAAGTAAGCAAGAGGAAGTCATCTATGATCAGCTAACTTTTCCGGAAGAAAAAACTTTAGTATTTGATAGTAAAGTTGAAACTTATCCACAAAAAAATAATGTCATTGAGAATGATTACATTAAACAAGTAGTAAATGAACTTGTAAGTAGTGATAAAGAAGATAGTATTAAAATGACTGAAGTAAGTGTTGAAAATGAAGAAGTTTCTGAAGTAGTGAATCAAGTTACTGAGGTAATCGAATATGTCATAGAAGATGATCAAAGTGATAATTACAATGAGTTTGAACATTTACGTCCAATTGGACAATTACACGGTAAGTATATTTTAGCCGAATCAAGTGATGCGCTGTTTATCATTGATCAACATGCGGCCGAAGAACGCTTTAATTTTGAAAGAATTAGAAATCAAATTAAAAATAATATTATCGAAAGTAGTCCGCTTTTAATTCCAACGATGATTAATTTAAAAAGTTCAGAGTTACATAATGCCGATAAATTAATTGAGAGTATGCAAGCAATTGGATTAATTATTGAGGAGTTTTCAGATAATAGTTTAGTTGTCCGTGAAGTTCCACTTTATTTATTAAATGCGGATGTCGAGGAGTTTGTCTTAAATGTATTAGATTACATTAATAATCATAAAAATATTTCAATTGAAGAGTTACGTTATGATGTCATTGCAACTAAGGCATGTAAGGCTTCAATTAAATTTAACCATACGTTAAGCGACGTCGAAATATCTCAAGTAATTATTAACTTAAGTAAATGTGAACATCCATATCATTGTCCACATGGACGTCCAACATTAATTAAGTTAACTGAGTCGAAATTAATTAAGGAGTTTATGCGATGAAAGTATTAGTAATTGTAGGTCCAACTGGAGTTGGAAAAAGTGAATTAAGTATTGAGTTAGCGAAAAAATATAATGGTGAGATTATTTCTGGAGATTCAATTCAAATATATAAAAAGTTAAATATTGGCTCGGCTAAAGTGAGTGAAAAAGAGCGAAGTGAAGTTGTCCATTATTTAGTAGATGAGTATGAGTTAGATGAAAACTATGATGTGACAATTTTTCAAAGTAGGGCTCGTGCTTTAATTGAAAATATTACAAAACGTAATAAGCTTCCAATTATCGTAGGTGGGACGGGTCTGTACATTAGTGCTGTCTTAAAAAATTATATTTTTCAAGAAGAAGTTAAAGATGAAGCATTAGAAAAAGAACTACAGGCAAAATCTAATGAACAGTTGTATCGTGAACTTGAAATATTAGATGAGAATAGTGCTAAAGCATTACACGTTAATAATCGTCAACGTTTAATCCGGGCACTTACGATTGCGAAAAGTTCAAACAAATTAAAGAGTGATATCGTCAAAGTTCAAGATAACACATTACTATATGATGCTTTCATTATGTCATTAACGATGGAAAGATCACTCTTATACAAACAAATTGATGAGCGTGTTTTAAAGATGGATGCATTAGGCTTAGAAGCAGAGCTTACGGATATCGTAAATACGTATGATAATCCATTTGAATTAAGAGGTATGTTTGGGATTGGTTATAAAGAATGGCGTCCTTATTTTGAAGGAAGTAAGAGTAAAGAAAGTGTCTTAAAAGATATTCAAAAAAAATCGCGTAATTATGCGAAAAGACAGTTTACGTGGTTCAATAATCAATTTGATGCCCACGTATATGATGTTTTAGAAAAAGATGTAAAAGAGAAAATTAAAAGCGATGTCGATGCTTGGTTAGGAAGTAGTGATTAAATGTTTGAGCGAACACAACTCTTACTTGGAGAAGAAAGTTTAGAGAAGTTACAAAATAGTACTGTATTAGTTATAGGAGTTGGGGGTGTCGGTAGTATCGCCGTTGAAGCACTCGCACGATCAGGTGTAGGAAAGATAAAAATTGTCGATAATGATACGATTGCCTTAAGTAATTTGAACCGTCAAGTCCAAACGAATATGAGTAATGTGAATAAATCGAAAGTTCAAGAAATGGTTAAACACGTAAAACGTATTAATGAAGATATTGATATTGAGTATTATGAAATGTTCTTTGATGAAAATAGTACACATATATTTGAAGGCGTTGATTTTGTCATTGATGCGATTGATACTTTATGTAGTAAAGTTGAATTAATTAAACATTGTCTTGATAATGATATTCCATTTATTTCAAGTTTAGGAATGGGAAATCGAATTGATCCAACTAAAGTTATGATTACAACTTTAGATAAAACAAGTTATGATCCACTCGCAAAAACGTTAAGAAAAATGTGTCGTGATTTACGTTTAAACTTAAAGAAAATTAATGTAACGTTTTCTACAGAACAGCCAATTACGCAGACACAAATAATTAATGAAGATGGCTTAACACGTAAGCAAAAAATGCCACCGGCAAGTATGTTTTTAGTACCACCGGCATCAGGCTTAGCTTGTGTATATTATTGTATTACACAACTAATTAACGAATAAAGTATTTAATGCTATAATAAACATAGGTGGTGGAGAACATGTCATATAATCATATGAGTAAGGAACAATTAGTTAATATTAAAAAGCAGTTACCAGATAATGAAGACATTGACAAAGTCGTTAATCTTTTCAAAATATTTGGTGATAAAACACGCTTAAATATTTTACTTGCCTTATTTGAAGGAGAGTTATGCGTCCACGATATTTGTAAAGTAGTCGATGTGTCGCAATCTGCGGTCTCACATCAACTAAGAAATTTACGTGAAGCTAAACTTGTGAAGTCTCGTCGTGATGGAAAAGAAATTATTTATGAAATCGATGATCAACACGTTAGTGAAATTTTTGAACTTGGCTTAACACATGTTTTAGAATTAAAATAAAATAATCAGCCCATATGGGCTTTTATTATATAAAAAGGGGTAAGTTAAATGGATTTATTAATTGTGAGTGGGATGAGTGGTTCAGGAAAAAGTAGTGCGATTAAAATATTAGAAGATATGGGCTTCTATTGTGTTGATAACTTTCCGATTGATTTATACGAATCACTTCCAAAGTTAATCAAAAAATCAAACTTAAATAATAAGATTGCGATTACGCTAGACGTTAGAAATCGTCAGTCATTTAGTATGATTAATGATATGTTTAAGTTTTTGGAAGATAACGATATTATTTACTCAATGTTATTTATAGATACAGATAGTGAGAAGTTATTACTTAGATATAAGGAAACTAGAAGACGTCATCCACTTATGGATAGTGATAAAAATTTAGA
>CAYWKT010000055.1:0-7077 GCA_964458985.1 uncultured Erysipelothrix sp. | reverse complement strand
ACTATTTGATAGTGAGCGTGAGATTCCATCCGCATAGCCAATTGATACAGTCGCAATTTTCATAGTACATTTACTAATAAAACTATTGCTATAACTAATTCTCTCATTTGCTTTAATCTCTTTAATACTAACTATTTTTGATTTTAATGATAGAACTGGTTTAAGGCAAACTTTACTTAAAACTTCATGTTCACCACTACTTAATAGACCGTATAAAATTATACCAATTCTCACAAAATCATAGCTTAAATTTGGATAGTTCAATAGTCCATAACTCGCTTGAATATGCGTAATTCCAACATCAATCTGATCATCTTTTAAACATCTTAGTAAATTGTCGTAGCGTTCAATTTGTAGTTTAGTATAAATGGTGTCATCCTCTTTTAAACTATCGCTAGCACCTAAATGCGAGTAGATACCGATGGTATTTATGAACGGCAAGTTGTACATGCACTTAATCTTATCGTAGTTATCAAAGTTTTCGCCAGCACGATTCATTCCGGTGTTCACTTTGATTTGAGCCTTTACTACAACTTGTGCAACACTAACCATTTTCGCATACTCATAATCAATTAGTGTCAGACAAAGATTATTTTCTTTTACTATGTTAAGATCACTAATATCGACATAACCTAAAATAAGGATGCTTGCGTTTTTATTAAGTTGTCTAACGATCAATGCCTCACTTAAAGTTGCGACCGCAAAATGGTTGATATTCAGCTGGGATAAAAGAGTAGTCATTTTCTTGATGTCATGGCCATAAGCATCAGCTTTCACGACAGCCATAACTTCACTATTTTTAGAAATTTTTTTAATCATCTTTAAGTTATACTCTAAGCTAGCGCTATTTATATCTTTTCTAACTCGCATAATCAATTACTTCTGTCATAATAAAACCATCGATATTATTTCCTGAGATTAGACAATTTTTAGGAAGTTTAATTTTTAAGTTATGTTCATATTTAATATAATATATTTTATAGTTCTCATACAATAATGGCTTTGATTTTGAATATATTTTTAAGTGTTCTACATACTCTTCTAAGCAAAAATCAAAATTATCGATTAGTTTTGAATGTGGATAGCCGACATATCTAAAGTGCCATTCTTCTGCGGCAATCTTAGTTAAATGTTTTTTATGTTCTTTATAACGTTCGATAAATCCAAAATTTACACAATTATCCTTAAACTGTTTACTTATTTTCTCATTTGGAAATGCGGGTCTTATTAAATCGATATTATCACTTTTAAGTGCGACATCGATTGCTAAGCCGCTTTGATGTTCACTACAGTCGACAAGTGCGACATAATCTTTAGTAAACTGTAGTCCATTGTCAATAATTGATTGCTCATACAAACTCTTTTGCGTTAGATGACTTCGATAACCATCAGTAACGATTATTTCTTCACTACCTTTAATATAATTAATTAGTTTAGAGTATTGAATAGTGAGTTGCTTATTGACTAATATTTCTTTATTATTATTATTATTATCAATCTTTACGAGATCACTTTCACATATGATATTTATAATTTTGTGATTCTCATTAATTAAGATAAGTGGACCTTTGTACATATCATTTTTACTTACACTATATATTTTACTCATTTTCTAATCCTAACATGATCAAATCGGTAATTATTTTCTCAAAAGTATAGCCAACTGCTTTAAGCATATTTGGAAAGCGGCTATTGCTCGTAAAGCCAGGCATCGTATTTACTTCATTAAAAATAATTTTATGATCTGTCGTATAAAACATATCAACTCGCGCTAATCCCTTTAAGTTTAAAGTTTCATATATTTTTAAAGCGATGTCGGTTGCTCTCTCCATTTCAGTAACACTTATTCTAGCTGGAAGATGTATTGCGCTATTTTTTAATGAGTATTTTTCTTCAAAGTTAAAAAAGTCGGTATTTATTTCAATCTCATCAATGGCGCCAGTAATTAATTTTTTATTTCCAATGATGGCACAACCAATTTCAAAACCTTTAATCGTTTCTTCAATTATAAGTTGGTTATCATATTTAAATGCGTAGTTAAGGGCTTCTTGTAGTTCCTCTTGTTTAAATATTTTACTTATTCCATATGATGATCCGGCTTTTAAAGGTTTTATAAAGAGTGGATAGTTTAATTAACTTATTAAGCTAATCGTTTTATCGATTGAATAGTGTTTCTTAATTAAAGTGCCAGGAGCACTTTCTATTCCATTCTTATCTAAGATTATTTTTGCGATATGTTTGTCCATCGTAAGTAAAGATCCACTCATATCATTTCCGACATACTTTATATTTAAAAGTTCAAACATTCCTTGAATTGTTCCATCTTCACCGTTTGTCCCATGTAAGATTGGAAAGGCGATATCAAATCTAATTTTTGTGTTATCAACGATTATAGTTGGCTTTAGCTCACTTGATAAATCAAGACTAACTGGCATTGAAGATTTTTCCCAACTATCATCTTTAATCATCTCGACATTATCATTAAAATATTTAAATTGTCCCGATTTAGTAATTCCGATCATTATTATTTCAAACTTACTTAAGTCAATTGCTTTAATAACTGAGTAAGCTGACTGTAGAGATACACTATACTCCGCTGATCTTCCACCAAAAAAGATTGCGACTTTAATTTTATTATTCATAAATTTCATCCTCCATTTTATATTTAACCCGTACTTGATCACATAAGATTAACTCACTATCGATGCGCTCTCTAGTTTGATTATTTATTGTGTCGCGTATTAAGTCGTATGATTTATATACTTCATCTTTAACTTTCTTATACTTAATATTTTCATTTCGTAGTTCATAATTTAAATTGTGTTTTGTATCAGATAAAAGGGTAACTAATAACTCGTTATTAACGATGTCTACTTTTAACTGATAGTTATTGTTTGTCTCATTACTTATTTTTAAATCAAGCCAGCCACTATTGACTGTTGCATCTAATCCGAGAATTGTACTTTCATCCTTTTTAAAGTAGTCAGTTTTATGGGCGTGACGTTCTTTGATTGTTAATGGGCTATGTAATATTGCTTCAAATATAATGTTACTCATCTGACATACTCCGCCGCCACTTTGGGCAATCATTTTTCCGTTAACGATAATTAATCCATCTTTATATGGGTCTTTTTTATTTGCGTCTTTAGTACTTAAGTTGAATGAAAAAGTTTCGCCTTTTAAAATAAACAATCCATTTAACTGTTTTTGAATTAATTTTAAATTATCAAGTTTATTGTATTGATACTTTATGTCGTAACCACTATTTTCATTTATTATATTATGTTTAATAGTAATTACTTGTTCACTATAAAAATCTCCTTTAATGCTTGCGTATTTACACTTATCTTTACTCATCTGTTTAAAATAAAAATACTCGCGTTGTTTTATTCTTATTGGTAAAAGAAAGGGTAGATATTCAGTAATTGTTTTTCGTTTCATAAAAACCTCCTAATAAAAAATCACTTAACAATAGTAGTTTACTATTTGCTAAGTGATTGATTTTAAATATATTCTTATGTATTTCTTAATATTTTCTTAAGATTAGGGAATTCTAATAATAAACGTTGTTTCCTTATTATTACTAATAGCATTAATATCTCCATCATGTAATTCGATGATATCTTTCGCAATCGCAAGTCCAAGACCACTTCCACCAGTAGCGGATGATCTTGATGAATCTAAACGATAAAATTTTTCGAATATTTGATTTAATTTCTCTTTTGATATTTCGCGACCGATATTACTGATCGCAATGTTTGTATAGTTCTCATCTTTCATTACGACGATTTTAATTGTCGTATTTCTATCGCTATAATTAATTGCATTGTTTAAAACATTGTTTATAACACGAGCAATCTTTTCTGAATCGACAAAGATTGAAAAACTATCATTAGTAATAATTTCAACTTCTTTATTTTGACTTTGCAAAGTTGGATAAAAGTCATCGACAATTTGACTAAGCATTAAGTTTAAATTAATTTCTTCTTTATACAATGTCATTTTACCATCATTATAACGAGCAATATCAAATAACTCATTAATAAGATCTTCTAAGTTGAACGCTTTATCTAAAACGACACTTAAGTATTTCTCACGTTGAAGGCTTGGCATATCTTTTACCTCATCAAGCAGTGATAAATAGCCGATAATGGATGTTAATGGGGTTTTAATATCATGGGCTAGATAGACGATTAAATCGTTCTTACGCTCTTCTTCGGCCTCTGCTAATCGTCTATTTTCTCTAATAGTTACTTTCATCTCATTTAAGCCGGACTCAAAACTTCCGATATCTGAAGGTAGACTTATATAGTCACTATTATCAGCGTTTACTAAGTTAACTGAATCATAAATAGTCTGTATATTGTTTAATAAACGGTTGTAGTAATAAGCAAGAATGAAAATATAGCCAACAGTAAAGTAGAGTGTTGCCAGTAAAGGTCCAATGCGTGTGAAAAAGAAATAAATTAGCTCATATCCATACCAAATGTATGTTGAATAGATGATTGTTGCGATAAAGATCGCGGCAATTCCTACGAGTGTGTAAATAGCAAGTGTCGTAATTAAGTTACGATAAAATTGCCTTTTTATATTATTTTTCAATTGTATAACCTACTCCCCATACTGTTTGAATGTATTTACTATGTTTATTCGTATCACTTAATTTCTCACGTAAGTTTCTAATGTGAACCATTACTGTGTTGTTGTCTGAGTCAAAATATTTCTCTTTCCAAACGGCAAGAAATAAATCATCGGTACTAACGACGGTCCCAGCATTCTCAAGTAAATGCGATAAAATATCATATTGAATTGGTGTCAGTTTAATATTCTGTTTATTCAATAAAACTTCACGTGATTTCTTATTGAGTGATAAACCTCGGACTTCTAAAAGTTCTTTCTGATCGATATGTTGATTGTAGCGCGTGTATCTTCTTAGTTGAGCCTTAACTCTTGCGACTAACTCTAATGGTTGAAATGGTTTAGTTATATAATCATCAGCACCTAAACTTAACCCTTGAATTTTATCAATATCTTCGACTTTTGCACTTAAGAAAATAATTGGAAAATTATAACTTTCTCTTATTTTACTTGCTAGTGTGAACCCGTCGACGTTTGGCATCATAATATCAAGTACTGCCAAATCAATCTCTAACTTATGTAAGTCTTTTAAAACTTCACTACTATCATAATATTTAATCACATTAAAGTTTTCGTTACTTAAGTAAATATCTACTAAATCTGCGATTTCTTTTTCATCATCCACAATTAAAATGTTAATGGAAAACACCTCCATAAATGTAGTGTAATTATAGCACACATCATAAAAACTTAAAAAGAAAGGAAGTTATAGTATATTAAAACAAACTATGAGATAATACTTACAGGTGATAATTATGTGGAAGAGTAAGTTTAATGAAAATAATTTAATGTTTGCTAATCGATTATTTACGGATAAGAAAGTTTTATTCGTTCACAAAAAAGGTGATACGATTGATGCAGAAGTTTTAGATAAAGATGTTAAGTACGTCCATATTGAATTAAAAAATAATGAAGTTATTAATAGTAGTTGTACATGTAAGTTAGATAATGGCTATTGCATACATAGTGCATCGGTTTTAATTGATGTATTTGATAATAATCCAGAGACTAAAGAAAGAATGCAAGAGGAGCAAGATCAACTTTTACTAGACTTACTATCTTCAGTTGATCGAGAATTACTAGAGAGTTTTATTTTTACGACTTTAAGTAGTAATCCAGAGTTAGAATTTGATTTCTCCAATTTTATGCATGAGTATTTTGATGGATTAGGCCAGTATGAACATTTAGATCGAATATTTAAAGAACTATTGGAAATGAATGATGATGATTTTTCGTTAGTAGATTTATATAGGCTAAGAGATCTTTCGGCGATGTTATTTGAAACTATGGAAGTTTACACACAAGAGTTAGATTTTAATGATCCGGAGTATTTAATAGTTGATATGATTAGCCACGTATTATCGAAAGTTAATAAAATGGATGTAGATATAAAGAAATATATTTCGATGGGGTTGTATGAAGCGATTGATGAGTGCTTAGATCACATTTACCTCGATGATGAAAATAGTGTTCGTAAAATTAGTGATAGCGTAATAAAACTTATAAATAACTATGAGGATAATAAGCTATTTAAATCGATATTTTATTTTGTGAAGGAAAACTATTTTGACGAAGATAATTTTAGTTTTGCTCTTGATATTTTAGATACTATAATTAAGAAGTTTAATGATAACCCGACTTATTATTCAAATGATCCCGTATCGTATTATACATATGAGATGTTACAACGTTATTTAGTAATGGCGAATAAGGTTGATCAAAAACGTAAAGATAAAATTTTAAGTGAGTATGCCGATGCTAGTGCAATAATTGATTTTCAAGTAGATAATTTTATTAAAGATAAACAGTTTACTGATGCTAAGATGCTTATAATTAGGCAGTTAGAGAAGGGGATTGTGGCAGATAATTATGAGAAACTTGAACATATATATGAAGAGGAAAATGATCAAGATAATTTAATCGAGTTGTATAAATCGATAATTATGTTTTATGATCCGGGAAACTATAGTTACATACTTAAATTAAAGCAGATATTTGATAAAGAAAACTTTAATTTAATCGTTGTGGACATGTGTAGTAAGATGATTAATAATGTGGCGAAAAATAAGTTGTTAAATATGATTGGAAGAAATGATTTATTATTAATTAATGTGACTGATAATTATGAGTATTCGGAATTTGAGAAGTATCAGTCTGAATTAAAGAAGTTATATCCAGAGCAAATATATTTAATGTATGAAAAGTATTTAAATGATATGGCGTTAAATTCTAGTAGTCGTGAGAAGTATAAGTATATGGTTGATCTACTTCGTGAAGTTAAATCAATTAAAGATGGTCATTTAATTGTCGAACGTATAAGTAATTATTGGAAAAATGAGTACTTTAAACGAACTGCCATGATGGATGAGTTAAGTAAATTATAATAAGTAAAAGGTCTATGTACATTAGTTAATGTGATTAGACCTTTTCTTTTTAAAT
>CAYWKT010000054.1:0-7440 GCA_964458985.1 uncultured Erysipelothrix sp. | reverse complement strand
ATTATTTGAATCGACGTTTCCTATTTAGTTTTCAAAGAACAATTTCTTGTTGTGCGCTTGTTTTAGCGCTTGTTAATAATATCAGATATTTAACTAGTTGTCAAGTGTTTACTTAACTTTCTTTAAAATTTATTTCCGATATGTATTTGACGTCTTTTTATGACGTTCATAAATTATAACTCATTCAAATTAGAATGTCAATCACTTTAGTTAATTTCTTTTAAGAAAAATTTCAGGATTATTTATTATAACTTAACGCCTTTTTTAACGCTTGATAATAATACCACCTACAGAAACACTTGTCAACCTAATTACGATATTACTTTTTATATCTTTTACTTATTTATTATTATATATACATTTACCTAAACTCTCTTTAAGTACTGCTGAAAAAGATGTTCATTTTCCTCTTTATTAAATGGAGTTAAATTGTTCTCATGCAGACTAATTAAAAGTTTTATTTCATCTCTTAACTTCTTTTCTAAAAATTGTGGATAACCATACTTTTTACTATTTACCTTAAACTCATTCTCATCTAATATTTCATATTTACCATCAGGATAGATCTTAATATCCAAATCATAATCTATATTCTTTATAGCTTCTCCATCATATAAACTTGGAGACGCTAAGTTGCAGTAATAATATATACCATCTGCTCTAAGCATTACGATCACATTATAGAAATGCTCTTTATATAAATAATAAAGAGCGGGCTCACGAGCAATCCATGTACGATTGTTTGACTCAAAGACTTTTGTTCTTTGATTAATCGCCACAAATTTATTTTCATCCTCACTAATTACATGAACTGATGACCATGTTCTATGAACACTACCGTCATGTTTATAACTTTGGATGTGGTATTTATTTTCGTTAAGCATTTGATCCTAGCATTTCAACTAATTGATCAGCTTGCTCGATTGTGTTTTTATCGTAGGTAATTTGGATCGTAATCAACTTACCTTCACTGATTGCAATATACGTGTCTTGAATCTTATCAAAATCAAGTTCTAAATTAATATGGAAATATTCTAAATCGTTAAATGATTTCTCTGATCTGTTGACTTTATAATTAATATTTTGTCCACTTAGGAAATCTAAGTAAGCATTTGCTTCTCGCTCAGCGTGCATTTCAGCATTTGGCGTTGAGTCAACTATCGCATACAAACTAACTCCATCGACATTAGTAATGTCTAATATTTTATTGTAGTGCTTTTGCGCTTCTGGATTTTCCGCATTTTCAACCGCAGCCGCATTAACTTTTTCAAGTTCTTCTTCATTTAGAAATGCGAATCCTTCTGGAATCTCAAAATCCATTCTAAAATCTTTATTTATATACTGGCGATCTTTATATTCTCCCAGCCCATAATCTGTACTTGTGTTACTACATCCAATCATAAGTAGTAGCATTATTGAAACTAATAATATTTTCTTCATACTTGCCCTTCTATGTGCTTTAGACTAAAGTCAATGTAATCGCGAATACTTATCCCCAACATTGGTAAGTCTTTAATATTTGAGTAGTAAAATAATTCTTTAAACTTTTTGGACCCAAATAAACTATAAACACTTTCTTCATCAAATTTCTTTTCTAAAAAACTGTGGTAACTATCGTTTACTAATCCTCCACCAATTGAAACACTACTATTGTAGCTAATGTCGATATAATGTTGATTTAGAAGTAAACTTTTTATGTCATGATTAATTAAAATCGCTTTTGCTCTTAATTCATATAATCTTGCGAGTGGTGAGTTAGATCCATTTGGAAAATCGAATGATTGTCCATTTACAATTAAATTAGCGTACTTACCTAGTGCTATATAAGGATAAAATGTATTTTTAGAATACTTAACATCTTTTTTTACACTGAGGAACTTAGCTAACTCACTTTTGGCATATAAAGTACTAGTCTCTTTGTTGTATGGAGTTAAATAATGTTTATTATCATTATTCGCCATAACTCTATTAAGATTTTTGTTGTAGCCACTTAGGTCCATCACAATCGTTCCCTCTTCGCCTATGTATTCAATTAATTGATTAATGAAATAACTAGCGAAAAGCGGATTATATAAATCGGGGGATAAATTAGCCTCAACATACACAATATCACCATCTAAAATGTTAAGACTCTTCATCATAGTCTTAAACTCATAACTTGATATTTCTTGTTGATTCATTTTACCACCCCGTATAAATTATTTATTTAAATCGTATGTACTAATAAATGTTTCTAGTTTTGAATATTTAACTGCTCCAGTTGCTTTATCAACAACTACTCCATCTTTAATTACGTAGATGCTTGGAGTAACTGTTACTTTCCCAATTACATCATCTTGTAAAGTTTCAAAATCTTCTGTATCGTTTGATACTGCATTAATTAATTCAATCGAATACATAACTTCTGGATACTCGGCCGCGATTTCTTGGTATGTCGGTGCAAACTCTGTACAAACCGAACACTCTTTTGATCCAATATATAATATGAATGAATCATCATTCGCAACTTTTTCTAATATTTCTGAAGTTTTCACTTCATGATCAACTAATGCTCTACTACATCCGACTAAGATTAATAATAAAACCATCATTGATAATGCTATTTTTTTCATTTTAATTCTCCTTACTTATTATGAGCACTCTTACTTGCTGCACTAGCCGCAATTGCTCCAATAATATCATCTAAGTACGTATTACACGAACCATCAGTTGCATCATTTAACTTTCCAATGATACCTGGTTTCACACGATCAATATAACCAAAGTTAGTTAATGCTATTGATCCATATAAATTTGTAATTCCGTATGCTAAAACTTCGTCAACCCCATATAGTGATTCATCACGTAATATGATGTCTTCTAAAACCTTGTCATCAAGTAGGCCTTTTTCCGCCATTACATCTAAGGCAACACCTGTTCTGATTACATGTTCAACTTCTCTTTTAGCTAAGATGTCTTTAATATCTTTTTCAATTTTTTCTTTGTCAGATTCTTGTCCGTTATACCCTTGCTCAAGGTAAACAACGCAGTCAACAATGTCATCTAAAGTGACGTTTCTACTTTCAAGTAATTCAATCATTTCTTTACTCATAATATACCTACTTTCTAAATAATTATACCATAAACAGATAAAACAAAAGTAGATTTATTCAATCTACTCTGTTTAGTATATCATGTTTTTTAAACAACACTTATATTAGTCATGTTTTTCGTGGTAAATTCTTTTTACTAACTTAGTAACTTCAACTATTGGGATTACTGCCATTGCTAATAATAATGCGATAATTTCATTTTGAAGACTTAAGTTTGATAATGAGAATATGCTCGCAAAGAATGGTACGTAAATTAGTAATAATTGTAAAGCTAGTCCAACTATGAATGCTCCGTTTAACCATTTGTTATTAAAGATACTCTTATTAAAGATTGATTTGTCTGACTTCAAGTTATAAGCATGGAATAATTCCGAAATCGCTAATGTACTAAATGCCATTGTCATACCTGTCGCATGATCGACTGATGTTTGACCGATAATATATGATAGAAGAGTTAATCCCCCAACCATAAATCCTTGCCAAATTATCGTATACGTTAAACCATGTGCAAATAAACTTTCATCTTTAGGTCTAGGTTTTTGATCCATAATTTCTGGGTCCACTGGCTCCATACCAAGCGCAAATGCTGGAAGTGAGTCTGTAATTAAGTTTACCCATAGTAAGTGAATTGGAAGAAGCGGAACACCGAAGCTTAGTGCTGGTGAGATTACGTCAATTAAACTCGCAAAGAAGATTGCGACAATTTCTCCAATATTACTTGATAATAAGAAGTGAACATCTTTTCTAATGTTATCGTAAATTCCACGACCTTCTTCAATTGAGTGAATAATAGTTGCGAAGTTATCATCTGTTAAGATCATTTCTGCCGCACCCTTAGCAACGTCTGTACCTGTAATACCCATCGCACATCCAATGTCAGCCGCTTTAAGCGCTGGTGAGTCATTAACACCATCACCTGTCATTGCAACGACGTGGCCATCTGCTTGCCATGCACGAACGATTCTAACTTTTTGCTCAGGAGCAACACGCGCATATACTGAGTACTTTTCAATATTTGCAGCTAACTCTTCATCTGATAATTGCTCAAGTTGTGGACCAGTAATTGATAAATCACCATCTACTAAAATTCCTAAGTCTTTGGCAATTGCATTAGCAGTAACAATATGGTCTCCCGTAATCATTACAGTTCTAACACCTGCACCTTTAGCAATTCTGATTGCTTCTTTAACTTCTGGACGTGGTGGATCGATCATTCCAACTAACCCAACAAATGTTAAGTCATTTTCTAAATTATCACTATTGATAGCTTCTGGTAAAGTGTCATATTCTTTATATGCAACCGCAAGTACACGTAAAGCTTCACTTGCCATTTCGTCGTTCGCTTCAAAGTATGCATCTTCTTTGTTTACAGAACGATTTAAAACTACGTCTGGTGCACCTTTTGTAATAGAAATGAATTTTCCGTTTAACTCATAAACAACACTCATCATTTTACGAGTTGAGTCAAATGATAGTTCATCCACATACTTATACGCTGCTAGTAAATCATTTTTAGTTTGATTATATCTAAGTGATGCAACGACTAATGCCGTCTCAGTTGGATCTCCCATTAAAATAGTTTCACCATCTTCAACTCTAACTTCAGCATCACTACTTAGTGTAAAGTAATCTAACATTTCTTTTACATCAGTGTTTTCTAATGAATTATCTAATTCAGTAATTTCACTTCCTGCTAAGAATACTTTTGTAACTGTCATTTTGTTTTGCGTTAATGTACCTGTCTTATCACTACAAACAATTGATGCACTACCTAATGTTTCTACTGCTGGTAAGTGACGAATAATTGCATTGTGACGTGACATGTTCGTAACACCAATACTTAATACTACTGTAACTACTGTTGGAAGTCCTTCAGGAATTGCTGCAACCGCAAGTGCTACTGCTGTTTTGAAAGCATCAATCATACTTCCACCACTTATATATTCTAAAACGAATACTGCCGCAACGATTACTAGTGATAGCATTCCTACTAACTTACCAATTTGCGCTAATTTAACTTGAAGTGGCGTAGGCTCTGCTTCTGTCGTGACTAACATATCTGCAATCTTACCAACTTCAGTATCCATACCAATTCCTACCGCAATACCTACACCACGACCATATGTTACTAGTGATGATGAGAACGCCATATTTTTACGATCTCCAAGTGCTACTTCCGGATCTAAAATTGCATTAGTATGTTTGCTTACCGCATTACTCTCTCCAGTTAATGAACTTTCATCAATACTTAAGTTATAACTTTCGATAATTCTTACGTCGGCACTTACAAAGTCTCCTGCTTCTAAGTAAACAATATCACCAATAACAACTTCACGTCCTGGAATATTTACTTTTCGGTTATTTCTAAGTACTGTCGCCATTGGCGCACTCATTTGTTTAAGTGCTTCAAGTGACTCTTCCGCTTTACTTTCTTGTGTTAAACCAATAATCGCATTAAAGATTACGACAACCATAATAATAAGACTGTCCATCCATTCTGTTGGATCAATTAAGATTGACACTACTGCGGCAATGATTAACATAATTATCATTGCATCTTTAAATTGGTTTAAGAATCTAACTAAAAGCGAATCCCTTTTCGCTTCTGTAAGTTCGTTATAGCCGAACTTCTCTCGTGATTCTAAAACCTGCTCATCATTTAATCCAACTGTTTTGTCAGAGTTAAACTGCTCTACTACTACATCGATTTCTTCATTAAATATCATAATACCCTCCTATTAAAAAAAGACCTCGTCCTTAAAAAAGGACAAAGGTCTGGCTAATCAAATTAATGACATAATACCCGGTTATTATTACATAACGTGTTGACGGATATTAATCGAGATCTTACTTTCGCAAGCTACTCCCCTTTGAGTTATCATTTTACCAATGAAGTAACTTAAAGTCAATTAATTGACGTTTCATTTCTAAACCTAATATTAGGCTTATTTTACGATATCTATCGAATCAGAACTTACACTAATTTCACTATTATAGAACGCACTTAATAGTGTAACCATATCAACTGCATCTTTAGTACCACTTAACTCCATACTACTGTGCATCGCAAGTTGTGGAAGTCCAATGTCAACTGACATAATACTTACTTGTGTTCCACTTATAGCTCCTAATGTACTACCACCAGGTGCATCAGCACGGTTTGTAAATGGTTGAATATCCGCGCCACTTAGTTTAGATAATTCATATAATAAACTTGCACTTAATGCATCTGTCGTATACTTTTGATTTGCACTATACTTAAGAACTACTCCACCATTTAATGTTACAAAGTGATTTTCATCATTTGCACTTGCATAGTTAGGATGGTTTGCATGGGCATTATCAGCTGAGACGATAAACGATTTAGCAAGACTAATTAAATAATCTTCTATCGAACCATTTAAACTATAATTCATTCTCTTTAAAATATCTTTCAAAATAGTAGCTTGTGCCCCTTGTTTTGTCATACTGCCAACTTCTTCATTATCAAAGCTTGCGTATACGTTAATCGCATTGTTATTACTACTATTAATAAACGCCTCAAAACTTAAATAAGCACTTTGTAAGTTATCAATATGATTTGATGCAATAAATTCTTGATTAACTCCAACATAAACTGCATCTTGAACTGGTTTAAATAATAAGTCATAATCAATTATATCTTCACTCTTAACACCTAAGTTATCCGCTAAGTAATCATTTAAACTAAACTCTTCTGCTTGTCCTAGTAAAGGTCTTAAATGTGTATGGCGATTAAATTTAGTTTCGCTATTAACAGCACGGTTCATATGAATTGCGAGTGATGGAATAATACCAACCGCATTTTTAGAATCGTATAGTTTTGTAACTAGTTTACTTCCTTCTTTTACAATTACTCTTCCCGCCATTTTAAGTGGGCGATCTAACCAAGTATAATCAATTAATCCACCATATACTTCAGTGTTAACGATAATATAGTTATTTTCAATCTTTATTGAATTTGGTTTTATTTTAAATGCAGGTGCATCTGTATGTGATGCGACAATTTTATATGGCATTCCTTTACTGTAGTTAGATAAATCAAATGCGAACATTGCACTATTATTTACAGTAACGTAATATTTTTCATCTTTCTTTAAATCCCATATTTTATCCATCTCAAGTTTATTAAAACCTTTAGTTTCTAACATTGAAGCCATCTCACTTACAGCATGAAAGTTAGAATGACTTATGTTTAAAAAATCCATTAATTTATTATTAATTTCCATAGTATCACCTTCCACTAGTAAGTATAGCACAACTAGTTTATTAGAGTAAAAAAAAGAAGACTGAACATCCTCTTAATTTTAGATTATTTTAAATCAGCTAA
>CAYWKT010000053.1:0-7499 GCA_964458985.1 uncultured Erysipelothrix sp. | reverse complement strand
AGGATGAAATATATGAAAGATATTAAGACAATAAAAGAAGAAATTATTGTACAACTTAACTCAGCTAATTCACTAGAAGATTTGGAGGATTTACGAGTTAAATTATTAGGAAGAAAAGGAATCATTGCCGGATTAATGCAACGTATGCGTGATTTAGATAAAGAAGAAAGACCTAAATTTGGAGCAGAAGTTAATGAAGTAAAACAAGAGGTTGAAGAAATAATCTTTAATCGTATTAAAGAATTAATGAACGCTAAAATGTTAGAAAAATTAGAAGCAGAAAAAATTGATATCACACTACCAGGAACGACAGTTAAAATCGGTAATCAACATCCACTTACAATTATGAGTGATGAAATTTGTAACTTATATAAATCAATGGGTTATGAAGTCGTAGAAGGTCCAGAAGTTGAACTTGATTTATACAACTTTGAACGTGCAAATATTCCAGAAAATCATCCAGCACGTGAAATGCAAGATACATTCTTCATTGACGTTGAACGTCTATTAAGAACTCACACTACGGCAATTCAAACTCGAGTACTAGAGCGAGAAAGTGATAATCTACCTATTAGAGTAATTTGTCCTGGAAAAACGTATCGCCGTGATGACGATGATGCAACGCATTCACACCAGTTCATTCAAATCGAAGGATTATTGATTGATGAAGGAATCACAATGACTGATTTAAAAGGGACTTTAGAAGTTTTAGCGAAACATTTATTCGGTGAAGATCAAAAAATTAGATTACGTCCATCATACTTCCAATTCACTGAACCATCAGTCGAAGTTGACGTAATGTGCTTCAACTGTAAAGGCTCAGGCTGTAACGTATGTAAAGATACAGGATGGATTGAGTTATTAGGAGCTGGGATGGTACACCCACAAGTTTTAGAAATGGCTGGCATTGATAGTCAAAAATACTCAGGCTTTGCGTTTGGAATCGGTGTTGACCGAGCGGTAATGCTTAAGTATGGAGTAAATGATATTCGTGCACTATATGCAAATGATACGCGCCTATTAGCGCAATTTGATAGATTTGATTAAGGAGGAATTATGAACTTAAGTTATAATTGGTTAAAACAATACGTTGATTTAAAAGGAATTTCACATGAAAAGTTAGCGGAAGAGCTAACACTTGCCGGTCTTGAAGTTGAACAAATAACTTACTTGGCTAACGCAAGCAATTTGGTAATTGGAAAAGTATTAGAAATTAGTGCACATCCAGATGCGGACACTTTAAAAGTTGCTCAAGTTGATCTTGGTGATGAAGTTGCACAAATTGTCTGTGGTGCACCTAATGTCGATAAAGGACAAAAAGTTATTGTCGCAAAAGTTGGGGCAAACGTTAATGGATTAAAAATAAAAGCCGCTAGTATCCGTGGTGTTGAATCTAATGGAATGATTTGCTCACTTAATGAATTAGGTGTTGCAGAGAGCAGTTTAAGTGAAGAGCAAATGGCAGGAATTGAAGTTTTAAGTGATGATGCTGTCATTGGAAATACAAATGTTCTAGAATATTTAAAATTAGATGATGCAATTATTGAAGTTGACTTAACGCCAAACCGTAGTGATGCATATGCGATGTACAACTTAGCTCATGAAGTTGGAGCTCTATTAGAGAGAAAAGTAACGATACCTAAGATTCATGATCATAGTGTTGGACTAAAAAGTGATTTAATCGTAAAAAGTGAAGCTGAAGAAAGTTTAAGAGTCGTTGGAAAAATCATTAATAAAGTTAAAGTAAAACCGTCAGTGCCGTGGATGGTTGATGTTTTGCGTGCAAATAATATGCAGCCAATCAACAACATTGTCGATATTAGTAATATCGTCATGTTAGAAACAGGTCAGCCATTACATTTCTATGATACGAGTAAACTTCCAGCATTAGAGTTAATCGTCAAAAATGGTTACAGTGAAAAATATACTGCTTTAGATGAAGTGGAATATGAGATTAAGCCAGAAGATTTAGTGATTACATCTAATGATCAAATTATTGGAATTGCGGGAATCATGGGCGGTGAAGATAGTAAAATTAGTGATGATACAACTTCAATCTTAATTGAAGCTGCACATTTTGATTTAGCTAGAATTCGTATTTCATCAAGAAATTTAAATATATCATCAGAAGCATCAAGTAGATTCTCAAAAGGTATTGATCCAAATGCAATATTCTATGCGACAAATCGTGCAGTAGACTTACTAATTGAATATGCGGATGCGAATGATATCGAAGAAACAGTCATTTTCGGTGAAAGTGAAATTAAAGAAAAACGCATCGTAACGACTAGTGAATATATTAATAGTCGATTAGGAATCAATTTAAGTAATCGTGAAGTTATGAATATCTTTGAACGTCTTAACTTTAATCCGGTAGAAATTGATAATACAATCGTAACTTATATACCGACATATCGTTTAGATATAGTCTCAGAAGTAGATTTAAGTGAAGAAGTAATTCGTTTATACGGTGTTGACTCACTACCGGCGACATTACCATTTACACGCATGATACCAGCGAAAAAAGATGATCGTTATAATACGAAGCAAGCAATAATTATGTCATTACTTGGAAATGGTTTTAATGAAACTATTAGTTACTCATTAATCTCTGATAAACAATTAGCACACAGTGTTATGCCAATTGGAGAGCCGGTCGAGTTAAGTAATCCAATTAGTAATGATAAAAAATACTATCGTACTTCATTATTCGCAAGTATGTTAGATGTCATTGCTTACAACGAAGCCCGTAATAACAGTGAGTTCTCACTTTATGAAATCGCGAATGTTTACAGTAATGATAATGAAAGTCAAGAACGTTTAGTTATTGCCCAATCAATTAAACATAGTAAGAGTATTTGGGAAAACTTAGTTAATATTGAAAGTTTCTTCTCGTTAAAAGGAAAAACTGAGGCAATTTTAAACAAAGTTGGAATAACGAGTAACCGTATTAAACTAAAAGCTAATGAGATCGATCAAAATAATTTCCATCCACATCAAAGTGCAGAAGTTTACGTTGACAATAAATTAGTTGGAGTAATTGGTGAAGTTCATCCAAACGTTGCGAAAGAGTATGATATTAGCCCAATCTTAATTGCGGAGTTTAATTTAGAAATTCTATACGCAGCTAAAAAGGCTAAAGTTAAGTTTACTCCTATTCCAATCTATCCAAGTATTAGTCGTGATATTGCCTTAATTGTTGAAGATAGTTTATTAAGTGAAAACTTAATTAATACGATCATTAAAGCAGGACGTCCACTTGTAACTAATGCAGAAGTGTTTGATGTTTATCAAGGAGATAACATTGAAGAGAATAAAAAATCTGTCGCAATTAGAATAAATTATCAAGCGATGGACCGTACACTTACTGATGAAGATGTAAATGAAGTTCACAATAGTATTGTTGAAGCATTAATAAAAGCGTATAATGTAGAGTATCGAAAGTAGTGGTGTAAAAAATGGGAAGAGCATTTGAAGTACGAAAAGCCTCAATGGCTAAAACATCGATAGCAAAATCGAAAGTTTATTCAAAATTTGGAAAAGAAATATATATGGCTGCCAAGAATGGTGAACCATATATTGAAATGAACGCAGAATTATCAAGAATTGTCGACAAAGCAAAAGCGTCACAAGTTCCATCAGATATAATTAATCGTGCAATTGAAAAAGCACGAGGTCTAGATGATGATCATTATGATGCGCTACGTTATGAAGGATTTGGTCCATCAGGGTCAACTGTAATCGTCGATACATTAACTAATAATGTTAATAGAACGATTAGTGAAGTTAGAAACTGTTTCACTAAGACTGATAATAAACTTGGTGTGAGTGGAAGTGTAACGTTTAATTATAATCATGCCGGAATATTAGCGTTTGAATGTGAAGCTAGTGAAGATGAATTGCTTGAAGCTTTATTAATGGGTGATATTGATGTCATTGAGCTTGAAAAAGAAGGTTTGGAAACATCAATCATTATGAACTATACTGATCTACATAATACTCAACTTTTAATGGAGAAAGAGTTTAATGTCGAAAAATTCAGTATGAATGAATTATCAATGATTCCGAATGACTTTATGGAACTTGATGAAGAAAATATGAAAAACTTCGAAAAACTTTTAAACATGTTAGATGAATGTGAAGATGTAACATCAGTTTTCCATAACGTAATAATGAATTAAAACTATATCCACTAAAAGTGTTATACTTGTAGTATAAAGTAGGTGGACTATGAGTGTAAAAGATATATGTAAAAATACAAACGAATTTACTCAACAAAGATATAAAATGATCTTTTTGATTAGATTCGTTTTTTATATTATTTTAGTTTTAATTGCGCTATCTTTAGTGTTTGAGAATAATATGTTTAAAAATAATAGAATTGTAATTGAGGATCATCTTAAATCGATTATAAATCAGTTATACATTATTTCGTGTGTAAGTCTAATCTTGAATCGAGTCCTTGCGATTACATTATTAAAGTCTTATCGAAGTAAAGGGAAGTTTAGTGTTACTTCACTTTATAAAAATTTACATTTATATTTCCCAATCCTCCTTACAACATCATTATCAATTACTATGTCAAAATGGATTATTAGTCAATTCGTTACTTTCTTGCCAATTATGATTATAGTTAATATCTTAATTAATTATTTGACGATAAATGCTTTTTACTTAATTAGTGAAGATAATTGCACTCACTGTTTACTTAACATTTATAACTCGATAAAACTATCTAAAATTACTTTAAGTAAAATGTTAATCATAAATACTTATTATTTGAGAAAGAGTTTATACTGTGGATGTATACTATTGCTCGGAGTTATAATGATAATTATGGATATAAGTATAGGACGATACATAGTTGTATTATCACTACCCCTATCTTTCTTGTATTATGTATTTACTTATCCATACGTAATAATAAGTAATTTAGTTATTTACAATGATTTACCAACTATTAACTATTTTAAGTGTTTATGGTGATAAATCATATAAATAAATGGTATAATTAATTCAATAGAAATCGAAAGGGGTATTTTATGAAAAGAAAACAAGTTTACGCAGAAACAAAAGAATTTTTATTAGGTAGAAAAGGATCGATATTAGGTGGTATGATTGTAATTTTTGTCATTAACTATGTTTTAAATACTTTATTTAAGACGTCGGTATCAATTACTCCTGAGCAAATGGAAGCAATAATGAATGGTGTGGTATTAGAGGAAGTTGCCACTATAACGATGACGGAAAGAACATTTTCATTTCTAATTGGCATTGTGAACCAAGTGTTTACGGCAGCTCTTTCGGTCGCAATCTTACAGACAGTATTAAATGGTGGAGTATTTAGAATAAAGATGATGTTAGAAAACGTCAAAAAACATTGGTTAGCTTACGCAACAATCGGTGCTGTATTATCATTAATTAGTACTGTGTTAGGCTTAATTAGTATTAATTTCTTAGGTCTAAGCTTTATTATTTCACTTATTACTACTGTATTAACTTATATGTTTGCCTTCGCGTACTTCTTAGTTACAGACAACTCAGTGAGTACTGCGATTGACGCAATTAAAGAAAGTATTCAATTAACTAACGGTAAGAAAATGGATTTATTCTTAATGGGTCTTCATTATGGATTACTAATGCTTACACCATTAATTCCATTTACAATCGGAACAGTGATGATTTTATCTCAAAATGCTGCAGGTATTCCCATCTTTATATTCAGTGTGATTTTATTATTAGCGTTTATTATTTATTTTGGTATTTACTCAAATGTTGCGACAGTAATTTATTATCGTAATGAAGTTATTGGAAATAGTGAAGATGCTGAAATTATGAATGTCGTTGAAAATATTATTGGTGATGATTTAGCTTAATAAAAAAAGGAAGCATGCTTCCTTAAATGTTTCTAAACTTATTATTTTTATAAATTATGGGTCCTCTGAATTCTTGGTCCCATAATTTTTTTTGTCTTATGGGATCCATCATTGAGATGTAGATCGCAGTACTGCGTAGTTCAAGATTTCGATATACCTTGTTTAAATGTTTAAATTTCGAGACAACTTTTACTTCATCATCAATTAATTTTCGAACGTATGTTTGTCCTACTTCATTGAATCCTAATAGTCGTATTTCATCTAACTGTGGTAAATTATCTAACTCTTCTTGAGTTATCTTAGTGAGCATAAACATTAGAGTTCGATTTATACGTGCGTTAGTATATCTGCGACTTACGGCTTCACTTAAAAAATCATCGTAAGTATACGTATTTCTCGCAACTTTTTTTAAATTGTTTTCGATACCTTCCGCAAACAGACCATATTTTGAAAGGAAAGAACTATCTTCACTAATTAATGTACTTTTAATTAGCGGAAAAAGTTTATTGATTGATTGAATTTCATCATTTTCTATTTTCATAGGGGTGTAGTCATAATATGCTTCATTACTCTTAATTAATTTTCTGACGTTTGTCGCACTTTTTATTAACATCTGATCTGATTCATTATTTCGGTCAATTATTATTGGTTCAATAGTTGAGTTTGATAATGCCTTTAAATATGCGACACCTAAAATATCATTAGGTGAGAAACTTTGTGAGAGAATGCTATATGCCTTAGGATATGATGTTCCATCACTCATTACTTCTTTAAGGTTGTCGACGTTGATATTTAAGTTGGAGTAAGTTTTTAAAGTTTCGATATCGTTGATTTCACTTCCGAAGACGACATAGTCACACTTAGCTAACTCTAAAAGAGCGACAGCACTGTTTGCGAAGACACTGGCACTTTGATTAACTAAAGGAAATGGTAGTTGTATGACGATGTCAACACCGTTTAACAAGGCGGATTTCGTTCTAGTGAACTTGTCGATTATTGCCGGCTCACCACGTTGGACAAAATTACCACTCATGACTGCGATTAAAACATCACAATTAGTTTTTTCTCTTGCGTAATTAATATGTTTTATATGACCATTATGCAATGGATTATATTCTACAATGATTCCTGTTACTATCATTTTTATCACCGACTCTAATATAACATATAAAGAGTATATTATTAATAAAAATGGTAAAAAGATGTTAGTATTGAGATAGTATTTAATTATATATGTGAATATGAATAATTACATTAATTAAAGATGATAATTCTATTGACTATTTGCTAAAATTATCATACAATATAGTTCGTTAATGGAGAAGAGGTAGCTTATGAAATGGTCACTTGCTGAGTTGGCAGTTGATAACAATCAAAAGATGTTCTATGAGTTCGATTTAGATTTATCTAAAGATGATTTTAAGAATGTCGAGCGATTAGTAAGTATCGATTCAATACACATTAATGGGGTCTGGTATTATGATGAGATTAGTGATCATCTATATACTGAATTCAATTTATCTGGAGACATCACAGTTTCAGGATCTTTATCACTAGAAGATTTCGTGCATCATATTGATGTTAATGCTGTTGAAGTATTTGGGTTTGATCAAATTGATGAAA
>CAYWKT010000052.1:0-7563 GCA_964458985.1 uncultured Erysipelothrix sp. | reverse complement strand
TATGGATTTAACGACAAATCCTGTTTATTCAAACAACCGTTTATTTAGAAAATAATTAAGTAAGAAAAAACGTTAGCCAATATTTGCGCTAACGTTTTTTAATTTCTATTTTATTATTTTGATAATCTATTTACTATTTCACCTTTACCAATTAAGTAGATTGAACTACCTAAATCCGGTCCATGATCTAGTCCAGTAGTTAAGACACGTGATCCCATAAATAATGGACGTCCTTTAACTCCTGTCGCTTTTTGCGTATTTTTAATTGCTTGTTTAATACTATCTGCATTCCACTCTTCAATATTTGAAATTTCTTCTAATAAAGCTACTCTTACAACTTCAGTTACTTCATCGTTATAAACTTCTTGTGCTGACTCTACAACACTAAACTCGCTAAAGAATGGCTCTACTAATTCAACAATTTCTGCACCAAAGTGTAGTTGTGGTTGATATAGGGCGATTAATGATGTGATCCATTCATCAGATTTATCAGAAACATCGTATGCTTCTTTAACAAATGGAATAACTAACTCATTATATGCATCAGCATCTAAGTTTTGAATGTATTTGTTGTTCATCCACATTAATTTATCACGATCAAACATTGATGGCGATTTTGATAAACGGTTTTCATCAAATATTTCAATTAACTCATCATGGTTAAAGATTTCTTCTTCAACTTTTGGAGACCAACCTAATAGCGACATAAAGTTAACCATTGCCTCTGGAAGATATCCAGCTTCACGGTATTGGCTCATAAACTGCATAATTGAGTTATCACGTTTTGATAATTTTTTACCTTCACTATTAACGATTAATGTCATATGTCCAAATGATGGAACTTCCCAATCTAACATTCTATAAACCATCATTTGACGTGGAGTATTACTTAAATGTTCTTCACCTCTAAAGACATGAGTAATGTCCATAAAATGATCGTCGATTACAACTGCGAAGTTGTATGTTGGAATTTTGTTAGATTTTAAAATAACCCAGTCACCGATATCTTTTGATTCAAAAGTTACTTCACCACGAATCATATCTTTAAATGTATATGACTCATTATCAGGAACTCTAAGACGAACCATGTATGGTTTTTCTGCATCATCGTTTGCTTTTATTTCTTCTTCACTTAAATGTAAACATTTACGGTTATATCTTGTACTTGCATGACCTGCCTCTTTTTGTTTTTCGTAATCAGCATCTAATTCTTCTGATGTACAGTAACATTTGTATGCATGTCCTGCTTCAATTAACTTATCTACATATTCACGGTACATATCTAAACGTTCCATTTGGCGATATGGTGCATATTTAGGGTTTGGAATATGTGGTGCCTCATCTGGCATAATATTTAACCATTCTAAATATTCTAATTGTGACTCTTCGCCACCTTCAACGTTTCTTTCAATATCTGTGTCTTCAATTCTTAAAATGAAGTCTCCACCGTGGTGTTTTGCAAATAAATAATTGAATAATGCTGTTCTAGCATTTCCGATGTGCAGATGTCCAGTTGGACTTGGTGCATATCTAACTCTAACTCTTTTCATTTAATACTCCTTCTTTAATAATACAACGGCTTGCGCCATTACTCCTTCTTCGCGTCCAACATAACCTAACTTTTCACCACGTGTAGCTTTGACATTTACTTGGTCAATGTTACAGTCTAAAACCTCGGCAATATTTTCGCGCATTTTTAATAGGTATGGAGCTAATTTAGGTTTTTCAATAATTACTAAACTATCGATATTACCTATTTGATATTCATGTTTATCTAATATCTTTTTAGTTTCCTTCAATAGCTCAATTGAAGAAACACCTTTATATTTAGGATTAGTATCTGGAAAGTGGGTCCCAATGTCCGCTAATGCAAGCGCACCTAAAATGGACTCAATGATTACATGAACTAAGACGTCCGCATCTGAGTGTCCAAGTAGTCCTAAATGATGATCAATTTTTACTCCACCAATTACTAAATCTCTTCCACTAACTAATTGATGGATATCCGTAGATTGTCCGATTCTCATTGTATACCTCTTGTAAATAAAACGGATTATACAATCCGTTTATAGTTTTAAAAATTGCTCAATATCTAGTACAAAAATTGTTGCTCCACCGACTTCAACTTCAACTGGGAATGAGGCAAATCTGCCTAAGTCATATGAAGCAGATGATGGTACTACTTCAACTCGTTTTTTACTTTCTTGACCAATTAACTCAATAACATGATCAACTTTCTCATCTTCGGTACCGACAATAATTGTCGTGTTTCCAGCCTTTAGAAATCCACCTGTAGTCGCTAAGCGCGTAACTGAGTAATTTTCCTTAGTTAGTAGTGTAGATACGTTCTGGCTATCATCGTTTGATACTATTGCTAAAATTAATTTCATGTAATTCCACCTTCCTTTATGTACTTATATTCTATCATATTATACGTTAAATCTAAATAAAATAATATCTCCGTCTTCGACTAAATACTCTTTTCCTTCAGATCTTAAACGACCAGCATTTTTAACTTCAAGCTCTGTTCCGTAAGTAATTAAATCATCATATGAGTATACTTCGGCACGAATAAATCCTCTCTCAAAATCAGAGTGAATAACTCCCGCAGCTTCTGGTGCTTTTGCTCCACCTCTAAATGTCCAAGCTCTTACTTCTTTTTCACCAGCTGTAAAGTACGTTCTTAAGTCTAATAATGAATATGCTGTTCTAATCACGCGATCTAGACCACTTTCAGTAATATTTAAGTCCGCAAAGAATATTTCTTTATCTTCATCACTTAAATCCATTAGATCTTCTTCAGTTTTAGCACAAATTGGAATAACATCACTACCCTCATTTGCAGCATATTCTTTAACTAAGTTGTAGTATTCATTTGCTTCCGGATTAAATACTCCTTCTTCACTCATATTCGCAATGTATAACACTGGCTTATAAGTTAATAAGTGGAACCCTTTCGCAATTTTAGCTTCTTTCTCAGTCAATTCTAAACTTCTAATTAAACCATTTTCTTCTAATGTTTTCTTAAATCTTTCAAGTAAGTTATTTTCTGCAATTGCCTCTGCATCCTTACTTTTAACTTTACTTTTTAAGCGTCCAATACGATTATCGACTGTTTGTAAGTCCGCTAAAATTAATTCTAAGTTTATGATTTCAATATCTCTAATCGGATCAACACTTTCAGCAACGTGAGTAATCGTCTCATCATCAAAACATCTAACAACGTGACAAATTGCGTCTACTTCACGAATATGTGATAAAAATCTGTTTCCTAATCCTTCACCTTTACTTGCACCTTCTACAAGTCCAGCAATATCGATAAACTCAAATGTTGTCGGTATTACTTTTTGTGGTTGTATTCTTTTAGTTATTTCTAATAATCTAGTATCAGGCACTTCAACAACCCCAACGTTTGGATCAATTGTCGCAAACGGGTAGTTTGCCGCTTCTACTTTAGATTTTGTAATTGCATTAAACAATGTGGATTTACCTACGTTTGGTAATCCAACTATTCCAGCTAATAAAGCCATTTTCTCATCTCCAGTTTCTTTTAACGTCCCTTATTATAACACATTAACTGCGTCTTTTTCGGCTTCACTTAACACTTTCTTTAAGCGTCTTTCAAAATAAGGACGTTCTAACATTATTATTGCCCCACAGCCTAAACATTGAATTTTAATATCAACACCAGTTCTGATAATTTCCCAGTAAATTGATTTACGGCATGGGTGTGGTTTTTTCATTTCAACAAAGTCATTTAATTTGTATTCCATTATAATTCTCCTTTGTAAGCCTCAAGAGTATTTCTTAATAACATCGCAATTGTCAGCGGACCAACTCCACGTGGAACTGGACTGATCATTGATGCTTTTTCAAACACATCATCAAAGTCTACATCCCCTGATAACTTATTGTTTTCATCACGGTTAACTCCAACATCAATTATTATTGCCCCATCTTTAATGTAGTCGCTCGTAATAAATTTACTTTTACCTATCGCAACTAGCAATATATCGGCCTTACTTGTAATTTCTTTTAAGTTTTTTGTTTTACTATGTGCAACAGTTACTGTCGCATCTTTTTCGGTTAACATACGCGCTAATGGTAAACCAACGATATTACTTCTTCCGATTACAACCGCATTACTTCCAGCAATATCGACATTCATATAATCTAACATGTGCATAATTCCTTGTGGAGTACATGGATTAATTAATGGATTACCTCTAAATAAACGTCCAGCGTTTAAATATGTGAAACCATCAACATCTTTTTTGACACTAACTTCATTTACAATTTTAATTACATCTAAGTGTTCTGGTAGTGGAAGTTGAACTATAATACCATCGACACTTTTATCATTATTTAATAATCTAATTTTATTTAAGATTGTGATTTCGTTTTCATCCTCTTCAAAGTGGATGACTTCGACATCAATTCCGACACGCTTTCCAGCTTTTATCTTACCTCTAACATAAGATTTACTTGCGAAATTATCTCCGACTAATATTACTGATAACTTTGGTGCACGTTCTAAATTTAGTACTTCTCTTTGAATCTCATCGGTAATTTCTCGTGCGATTAAATCCCCTTTTATTATTTGTGCCATTTATATTCCTCACTGTCTAATAGTATTGTGAATGGTCCATCATTCACTAGCTCTATGTCCATATCTGCTTGAAAAACACCTGTTTTGACTTTAATCTCTTTGCTAAGTTTTTCATTGAAATAGTTATTTAATTCATTCGCATACTCACTATTTGCACTCTTAGTAAAACTTGGACGACGACCTTTTCGTGTATCCGCATAAAGTGTAAACTGTGAAATACTTAAAATTTCTAAATCTCTACTTAAGATTGAATCATTTGTTTTTCCATTCTCATCTTCTAATATTCTTAAATTAGTAATTTTATTGATCATTTGATCAATTATTTGCTCATTATCATCATTACTAAATCCGACAAATAATAGAAGTCCATCACCTATACTATTATACACTTCATTATCTATTAAGACACTTGCTTTTTTTACTTTCTGCACTAGAACTCGCATACTATCACCCTTATCTACAATAATCTACCAAGAAATGTTAAAATAGTAAAGAGGTATAATATGAAAACACCATTAGCACACAAACTTAGACCATCAAAATTAGCCGACGTCATTGGACAAGACCATTTAGTCGGTAAAGATAAGATAATTACAAGAATGGTCGAACAAGATTCACTATTTTCTATGATTTTATACGGTAGTCCGGGAACTGGTAAAACGACACTCGCAATGGTTATTGCGAATGAGTTAAAAGTTCCATTCCGTATTTTTAATGCTGTCATCGGAAGTAAAAGAGATTTAGTTGCCATTTTTGAAGAAGGAAAGATGTCGAATGGATTAATAGTTATTGTCGAAGAGATTCATCGTTTAAATAAAGATAAACAAGACTTACTTCTTCCACATTTGGAAGATGGAACTATTACAGTTATTGGAACTACAACTTCTAATCCATACTTCGCAATCAATCCCGCAATCAGATCACGCGTACATTTATTTGAAGTCAAACCAGTTGATGATGAAGCCCTTTTTAACGCTTTAAAAAAGATAGTTCAAAAAGATGAGTTTAAACACATTACTTTCTTAGATGAGGCAATCTCAATAATTACTAAACATGCAGGTGGTGATATGCGCACTGCGATCAACTTATTAGAGTTATGTTTAATTAGTGGAGACTATATCGATGCAGAAGTAGTTCAAACTTTCTCAAAACAACCAATACTAGACGTCGATAGTGATGGCGATGGTCATTATGACGTATTAAGTGGATTACAAAAATCAATACGAGGAAGTGACGTCGATGCATCCCTTTACTATTTGGCAAAACTACTTTTGGCTGATGATTTACAGTCGATAACACGTCGTTTAGTCGTAATTGCATATGAAGATGTAGGCTTAGGCAATCCAGCCGCTGTTGCACGTGTACTTGAAGCAGTTGAAGCAGCTCATCAAGTTGGGATGCCTGAAGCACGAATCCCATTAAGTGTTGCGGTTGTCGATCTAGCACTATCGCCAAAATCTCGATCAGCTTGTGATTCACTAGATCGAGCACTTGATTATGTTAAGAGTCATTCACATCAAATGCCTGATTATTTAAAATATACACCAGTGAATATGGATGAAGCGGATAAATATCCTTACGATCGCGCTGATTTATGGCACAAGATTCAATACTTGCCACATCCGATTAAAGATAAACGTTTCTTTGAAAGTACTTCAAGTAGTTCTTATGAGAAGCAATTGGCAAAAAATAACTTAGAGTTGAAAAAAGTAAAAAGAAGTCATAAACTTCGAGAATTAAAAGGTCAGAAATAGACATTTGTCTAACTCTGACCTTTTTACTTATATTATTTAACTTTTGATGATTCTTTTTTCAACATGTAACTATTGTATTCGGTACTGTTTCTAATTTGAATTGGTGCCTCTATAATTACTTCTTGAATGCCTGCTTGTCGATTTGCGATTCTATTTAATAGTAACTCTGTAACTTCTTTACCTAATGTATGAATAGATGGTGAGACTGTCGTAATACCACCAACTAACATATCCGCCCATCCTAACTCAGTAAAACGTCCCCAATCATCGTATCCGCATAACCCTAACTCTTCAGGTAGTTTTATACCTAATTCTTTTATACATTTAGATAAAAATAGAAGTGTCATACCATTTCCGGCAATTATAGCTGGACGACGATTAGTTTTTACATATTCTTCCATAATGGCAACGATATACGCTTTTGCTTCATCAATATTATTAATATCGATAACTCGAACACGATCATCTTCTCCAACATAATGGCTTAATATTTCATTTTTAAAGTTTTGAACTCGATAGTAACGAGGTGCAACATTATCATATTCTTGTGAGAAGAAATATAAGTCCTCATATCCTTCATCAGTTAAATGTTTTACTAACTGCTTAATCGGTTTATGATTATCGATAAAAGCAATATCAAAATCATGATTATTAATAAAGTTATCTGCTAAGACGATTGGTGTTTCGCCTTCTTTTAATCTTCCAACATATGGATTGTCCATAGATGTTGTATTAATAATTAAGCCGTCTACTTGTTGGGCTAACATCGCTTCTACTGCTTTCTCTTCTTTTTCAATACTATTGTCTGAGTTGGCAGTCATTAATAGATAATTAGATCCTTCTAAAGATTGTTCGATACTCTTAATTAAAGCACTTGAAAACGGGCTTTCGATATCTGATACGATTACCCCAATTATATAACTATTCTGACTTTTTAAACTTTGGGCTATCTTACTCGGTTGATAGCCAGATTCATTGATTATTTCTTGAATGTGTTTTCTCGTCTTATCCGACATATACTCAAATTTTCCATTTAAAAAATGAGAAATTGTCGTTTTCGACACTCCTGCTAGTTCAGCCACATCCGAAATTGTTAATTTCTTTTTGAACATTTTATCATTCCTTTTAAGCTCAATCCTACACGTAATTATAGAACTAAGTAGTATACAAGTCAAATTATTTTGACTACATCATCGTTTG
>CAYWKT010000051.1:0-7608 GCA_964458985.1 uncultured Erysipelothrix sp. | reverse complement strand
AATTTTATTATATTTTAACTGCGATTAGTTCGCCGTCTAAGTTTTCAGTACTATCAAATACTGCTTTAATTGCCTCGCGTTGTTCTGGTTTTGAAGGACGACATAGTGAGACTGTATTAACCTCTTTAGAAACTAAGCCTTTAGCAAAGTTTTCACATCCTGGATATCCACAACCACCGCAATTATATCCTGGTAATAACTCAGTAATTGTATCAATAAGTGGATCTTGTATAACGACTAACTTATCTGATGCAAATCCTAAGATAAAACCTAGAATTAATCCTGCGACAACCATAATTAAGATTGCATATATTAACATTATATTTCCTCTACTTTCATATGTGTCGGATGTAGCTCACATGATGAAATACTACACCCATGACAATTTTCTAGTTTTTCTTTTGCACCTTCAGGTACTGGTACTTGATGATTTAAATAATACATTAAACCATAAAACCCTCCAAATAATGCTAAGAATCCTAATGCCATCATTTTATACTAAACCTGCTAATCCGCTAAATGCGATTGCCATTAAACCTGCCGTAATTAAAGCAATTGGATTGCCTTTAAAGTACTTAGGTACATTTGCTGATTCTAGTCTAGATCTTACACTTGAGAAAATAATTAATACAAGCATAAATCCAAATGGTACTCCTAGTGAGTATGCAACAACATCGACAATTGAAGTCATTTTCGCTGTCGCAAGTGCTACATATAATACCGCACAGTTTGTTGTAATTAGTGGTAAGAAGATTCCTAAACTTTCATAAAGTGATGGAATTTTTACTTTTAAGAATAATTCAACTAACTGAACAAATGATGCAATGATTAGAATAAATAGAACTAAGTCCATATATTCAATATTAAACTGTACTAAAATCTTATTTAAGAAATAAGATAGAACACTTGAAACAAAGATTACAAACGTAACTGCAAATCCCATTCCAACAGCCGATTTCTTATCTTTAGAAACTCCAAGAAATGGACATAAACCTAAGAATTTTGTTAAGACTACGTTTTCAATTAACATAGCTCCAATAAAGATTGTTATAAAGTTCATTATTTTTTAGCCCCTTTCCTTTTTGGATCATTAATATAAGAAAATAACGCTGAGAATAGTGCGAATGTAATGAATGCTCCCGCAGGTGATCCAAATAAACCAATCGCAAGTTCTGCTGATAAAGCTTCACTTAAGCCAACTGAGAATAATTGAACTCCGTTAAATGGGTTACTTAATACGATTGCACCACTACTTAAGAACTCTCTTGTAACTGAGATTAAAGTTAGTGATAAGGCAAATCCACAGCTCATTCCAATTGCATCGAAGATTGATTCTTTAATTGGGTTTTTACTTGCGAAACTTTCAGCTCTACCTAAGATAATACAGTTAACTGCGATAAGTTGAATGAATGTACCTAGTGAACTGTGTAAATCAGGTGTGTAAGCTGCCATTAATAAGTCAACTGACTTCGTTAATGATGCAATAATTACGATGTATACTGGAATTCTAATTTCATTTGGCGTAATGTTTCTAATTGCTGAAATAATAATATTACTTAATGTTAATACGAATAATACACCCATACTCATACCGATAGCATTATCTAACGTTGTTGATACTGCTAAGGCACTACATAAACCTAAGAATAGTGAGAATACAGGATTACTTTTAAATAAACCTTCTTTAATATTTTTAAACATATGTACCCTCCTAATCTTCTAATACAGCTTTAATTGCACTAATTAGTGAATAGCTGGTTTTTGTTGCATTAGTAACTACGTCTGCTTCATCATCGCTTGAATTTTTTCCGACGAAAGTTTCATAGTATTTACTATTATCAATTGTATCCCCAAGTCCTTCAGTATCTCCAAACTCTTTGATTTCAATTGAAACAATTTCTTTAGTTTCAGTTTTAATTGTAATTAAGAATACATTTTCTTTGTACTCTGGTTTTGGATATTCAGCGTCTTTAACACCGTATCCTTCAGCTTGTACTTCATAAACAGTGTTTTCACCATCTACTTCTTTGTTTAAAATTTTTGTTGCATAACGTTCTAATTTTTCATCGTTAATTGCGATTGGTGTTCCTAATGTGACATCAGCTTCTTCAACCTCTAATTCACCACCAGCTAAATCTGTCGCTGCAATTACAATTCCTTTATTAATCGCGTTACTTGATACTGTCGCTCCAGATGAAACATCTAAAACTTCACTACCTTTTTTACCTTTGTTTAAGTTACGGTAAGCATCAGTTTCAATAACATCACCAAATCCTGGAGTTTCACCATGTGATATTACTGCGATTCCAACAATTGTTTGATCACTATTGAATCCAACTAAGAATTGAATGACTCCACCGTATCCGTTACTTTCAACTTTGTATACATATCCTTGGCCAACTACTTCAAATTTGTCTACGACTCCATCGACATCTGCGACTTCATCAGTTAATTGGACAAATTCTGCTCCAGGGAAAATTTCTTCTAAATAAATTTTTTCTTTCGCTAACGCTGCTTCTTTAATAGTATCGATAGTTAAATCATTTACTACTGATAAAACTCCTCCAGCAAGTCCAGCTGTCACAGCCAAGAATAGCGCTAAATATAAAGCTCTCTTCATAAATATTCTACTCTCCTAACTCTTCGCTAATTGCTCTTAGTGCTTTAATAAATGAATAACTCGTACGAGTTGCACTACTTACTGTGTCGTACTCTTCACTATCGTTTAGTAAATCTTTTCCGACAAATTTTTCAAAGTATAACTCATCATCGACAAGATCTCCATAACCTTTAGTATCTCCAAATTGAGTCATTTTCGCACTAACGATTTTTCCATCTTTTCCGACAACTACTTCGAAAATATTTTCTTTATAATCAGGACTTGGATATTCTGAATCTTTTAGACCATATCCTTGTGCTTGAACTGTATACACTGTATTATCACCTTCAGCTTTTGCTTCAAGTATTTCTGTATTGTATTTTTCAGCTTTTTCTTCTGTTAATAAGACTGGAGTTCCAAGATCTAAGACTGGCTCAGCTTTAATAGTCGTTAATGAAATCCAAGTAATTGATAATCCAGTAATGACTAACATTGAAAGAACTGTACTAATATATTTTTTCTTAAGACGAGTTTGTTGTCCATCGAAGAAATCTTCAATCATAGGAGTTAACATGTTCATAATTAAGATTGAGAACACAACCCCTTCTGGTAAATTAGCTTTAAATCTAATTAATAGTGTAATGATTGCCGCACCAAATGCAAAGACGACACGCCCTGTCACTTGGGTTGGACATGTAACTGGATCTGTCAGCATAAATACTGCCCCAAATAAAGCTCCACCACTCATTACAAATACGATTGGATACATAATTCCTAAACCGTTTACAGTTCCAATAATCCATGAACTAACAAATAGTGTCCCAATATATATAACTGGAATTCTCCAATCAATAACTTTTCTAATTACAAGGAAGATTCCAACTAATATAATTAATACGGCAAATGTTTCACCGATTGTTCCAAAATGTTGTCCTAATGCTAAATCTTTTAATGTAATATGTGCAAATGCTTTTGATTCAAATGCTGCAGTACTTGGTAGCCAGTTAAATGAATTCATTAAGTTTGCAGGAGTTGCATTAGTAAAGACATCATTTGACTTAGCTAATGTTTCAACAACTGGTTTTGAGAAACTTGACAATACAATTGCACGACCTACTGCCGCTGGATTAAAGACGTTTTGTCCAAATCCTCCAAATAAAACTTTTCCAAAAATTACGCCAATTGCCGTTGTCATTCCTACTACGTATAATTTTGTAGTAACTGGAATACATAAGGCAAAGATTAATCCTGTAACCCATGGAAACTGTTGTGTAAACACTTGTTTTACACTCTTCTTATAAAATAGTCCGAATGCAACTTCAATTGCGATGTTGACTAAGACCGCTGTTAAGATGATGTATAAAACTCTTAATCCAACTTCGATACCTATTTTACTCGTATAATAGAACATTGATGCGGCACTAATTACTAGCAGTCCGATCGTTAAATCAGTCATTATACGCATCGTTGATATTTTATCACGATAAATAGGACTTATTTTTTTAATAAACTTCACTTTATTCCTCCTACTTCTTAAGTCTTGCGATTACCCTTTTCGCAAGAATAACTTGATTTGAAACCTCAATTTTTGAAGGACAAACGTATGAACATAACCCACATTCGATACATTTATCTGCACGTAACTCACGTACTGCATCCCAATCTTTTTCTTGGAATTTTTGCATGATTCTTACTGGTTGTAATCCTGCTGGACAATAATCTGAACAAGAACCACATCTTAAACAAGGAATTGCTTCGTGTTCTTTATTTGCCATAACTGTAATTGCATTAGTATATGGAGTAACGACAAACTCATCATTATCTTTTGGAGTTCCCATCATAGGTCCACCGTGAATTAAAACAACTTCTTCTAAGTTCACATTCGCTACTTTTAAAAGTTCACTAACTTGTGCTCCAACTGGCACACGAACGTTTGTCGGATCACTCAATGCATCCCCACTAACTGTTACGTATTTATCGACAATTGGCATTCCAGTTTCTAAAGCTTGCGCTAATTGAATTGCCGTTGTTGAGTTATTTACGATAACCCCAATTTCTGATGGTAAACTTTCGTACTCTTTTTTCTCAATAAATCTGATTAGTGTACGTTCCCAACCCATTGGATAAACATTTGGCACTTCGACAATCTTCACAGATGCATCAGGTAGTGCTGCATTCATTTTTTGAATTAAATCCTTTTTATCCTTTTTAATTGCGATTACGACTTCATCAGCTGTCGCCATTTTCTTCATCGCTAAAGCACCAATCATTAAATAATTCACAAAGTTGTCTATTTCTTTGTAATCCGCAGTAACATATGGCTCGCACTCTACTGCATTAATAATTAGTTTTTTAATACCATCAACTTTTTCATACTTAGCATAAGTAGGAAAACCTGCTCCCCCACATCCAACAATTCCTTTATTCATCGTAAAGTTTAATAGTTGTTCGCGAGTTGCCGTTTTATAATCTAAAGTTTCTAAATCTTCTTTTTCATACTTGTGATCATTTTCAATTACGATATGATCAACTTCACCTAAATGATGTTTATGTTTTTCAATTGCTTTTACTACACCAGAGACACTCGAAAAGACCGGAACGACCATACCGTCGTTTCGAACCCCAATATTAGTCCCAACTTTTACACTTTCTCCGACTTCAACCAAAGTGTCAAAGCTTGTACTATTCGCATTAGCAAGTGGGATATAGACCGTATCAACTGCACTTAAGTCATATACTGCCGACTTGTCAGTTAAATCTTTATGCCCTGCTATATGTTTATACATTTTTGATAAAATTAAAGACATTACATTCATTCCCTTCCGTTTATTTATTATATCACAATAAAGTACATTTTCTAATCATTTTCACGAAAAGAATCACAATTTTCACAAAAACTCCACTAAATGACTCTTTTTTAATTATTCTTTATTTATGATAAAATATCATAGAGGTGAATTATGAATAAATCTAAATTAAAAGTGTTAGCGATAATGATCATCTTATCGTCAGCCTTAGGATTATATATATACGATGGATTTGAAAAAGCCCCTAGTCGTATTCAAACAAATTATCGAACAATTGAAAGTAGTAAAATACATAATGACTTAGATGGTTTACAGTTTGCATTTATAAGTGACCTCCACTACTTAGGATACTTTGATGAATCAAGATTAGAAACAGTTCAAAGTAAAGTAAATAGTATAAATCCAGATATAATAATATTTGGTGGAGATTTAGTCGATCGTGAAATGAGCGAAGATGAGTATAGTAAATTATTGCTTTCGCTAAAATCTATGAATGCTCAATATGGAAAGTTTGCGATACTAGGAGAGGCTGATTATAAGAGCGAGGCAATTAGTGAGCAAGTTGAAGCCCTTTTATATGAGGCAGATTTTGAAGTTTTAAAAAATAAAAGTGTAAAACTAACAAAAGATACTAAAGAGTTCATTCAAATTATTGGAATTGACAGTCCACTTGATAAGTTAGATGATATTGAAAGTGCTTATGCGGATGTAGATGAGAAAAACTTTGCGATTTCATTTGTACACACTCCAGACACAGCTAAAGACTTAATGACGAATAAAACCGACTTAATTGTCGCTGGTCACTCACATGGCGGACAAGTTAAAATACCACTTCTTGGCCAAGTGTACAATAAGCCGCTTGCAGAGGAATTTTACTCCGGACTATACAATGTCAATAATTCAAAGTTATACGTCTCTAACGGTCTAGGAACATCAATTACTGATGTTCGAATAAATGCTCCGGCAGAAATTATCATCTATACGTTAAGAGCTAAGTAATGAAAAAGTTCAATGTCGTAATCGTAATAAACGCGAAAAAAGATGAAGTCTTAATGTGTCATCGAACTAAAAATCCATATCTTAATCTATATAATTTAGTCGGTGGTAAAGTTGAAGCATTAGAAAGTAATGAAGAAGCTGCCTATCGTGAACTTTATGAAGAGAGTAATATAAGCCGTAATGATATAAAACTAGTTCATCTAATGAACTTTCAATATCTCGTTAATAGCACCGAGATTCAAGTATTTTATGGAATATTAGAAAATGATGTCAAACTAATTGATGAAAAACACAAATTATATTGGATAAGTTTAGACAATGACTTCTTTGATAGTAAAACTTTTGCCGGCGAAGGTAATATCGGACATATGATAATGCAGCTACAGTTAATGAATGTAATATAAAAGATCCCACTTCTGATTAGCCCCCACTAAGGTGGACAACTTAAATAAATAAAGTTGTTCAAGAAAGTGAGGGCTTTTTAAATGGGAAGAAAGAGTAAGCATTTAGCAGAAGAAAAAATAGCGGCAGTAAAAAAATATGAACAAGGTATTTCACCTTCGAGAATTGCACTTGATTATGGAGTGAGTGTAAGAACCTTAAGAACATGGGTTACGCGATATCTTGCACTTGGAAGTGAAGCTTTTAAAGAAAAGAAATGTAATGGATCTTATACTAAGGAGTTTAAGGAAGAAGTAATACAAGCGTATCTTAGTGGTGAAGGTTCTTATAGAACATTATCTATAGAATATGGAATTGGTAGTGAATCTGTATTATTTAATTGGGTTAGAAAGTATAATGATAATATAGATACGCAGGATTATAATCCGGCACAAGGTACATATATGATTAAATCAAGAAAAACAGATATTAGTGAGCGTCAAGAAATAGTTGAATATTATTTAAATAACAGTAAAACTTATACCGAGACAGCTAATCATTTCAATGTTTCATACACACAAGTCTACAACTGGGTAAAGAAATATAAAACTCTAGGTATTGATGGTTTAGAAGATAGAAGAGGTAAAAATAAGGAAGTAGAAGAACTAAGCGATGTGAAGCAACTTGAAAATAAAATTAAACTTTTAGAGCATCAGTTACAATCAAAAGAAAGAGAAGTAACCTTATTAAAAAAAGTGAAAGAGATCGAAAGACAATATGTAGTGCCCAGTCTAATGAGTTATAAAACATAATAAAAACCCC
>CAYWKT010000050.1:0-7822 GCA_964458985.1 uncultured Erysipelothrix sp. | reverse complement strand
CATTAATGGGAATAAGATAACATCTCTTATTGATTCTGAGTTCGTTAATAACATAACGAATCTATCAATTCCAAGACCCATTCCACCTGTAGGTGGCATTCCATATTCTAATGCTTCGATATAATCAATATCCATTTCAGTTGTCTCAGTGTCACCTAACTCTTTTTGGTCAACTTGATGTTGGAAACGATCAAATTGATCAATCGGGTTGTTTAACTCTGTATATGCGTTCGCATATTCTCTTCCATCAATAAATAACTCAAAGCGATCTGTGAAGCGTGGATCCTCGATGTTACGTGATGCAAGTGGTGAAATTTCAATTGGGTAATGATAAATAAATGTTGGTTGAACAATATTTTCCTCAACGAATCTTTCAAAGAATAAGTTAATAATATGTCCGTATGATTCCTCATGTTTTTCTGGAATGACGTTATGTTCTTTCGCAACTTTTAAAACTTCATCTAAGTCAGTCATACTTTCAAAATCAACACCTACTGCATCTTTAATTGCATCTGTCATTTTGATTCTTGCAAATGGAGCTTGTAATGAAATTTCTTTATCACCGTATTTTAATTCTGTCGTTCCAACTGTTTTAGTTGCAACTGTCGATAATAGGTTTTCTGTAATTTCCATCATTCCACTCATATCACTATATGCAAGGTATAACTCTAACATCGTATACTCAGGTGAGTGTCTTGTACTCATACCTTCGTTTCTAAACATTCTACCAATTTCATATACTCCGTCAAAACCACCAACGATTAAACGTTTTAAAGGTAGTTCTGGGGCAATACGTAAGTTAAATTCTTGATCTAATGTATTGTGATGTGTTAAGAAAGGACGAGCTGCAGCTCCACCTAAAATTGTATGTAACATTGGTGTTTCAACTTCAACTAACCCTAAGTCATCTAAATAATTTTGAACAGCACGAATTATTTTTGGACGAGTGAATGCGACATTACGTGATTCCTCATTCATAATTAAGTCAACGTAACGACGACGGTAACGTTCTTCAATATCTTGAAGTCCGTGGAATTTATCCGGAAGCGGTTTTAAAGCTTTAGTTAAATGTTGATACTTATCAACTTTAATTGATAACTCATCTTTATTAGTTTTGAAAACTACTCCTTCAACACCAACTAAGTCACCGATATCCGCAAGTTTGAATACTTCAAAACTTTCATCGCCAACCATATCTTTTCTAATGTATGCCTGAATTTGACCTAACATATCTTGTAAGTTCACAAAAGATGCCTTACCCATTCCACGCTTAGTCATAATACGTCCTGCGAACTTAACTCTAACATTAAGTTCAGCTAACTCTTCTTTACTCATATCATTATATTTTTCAATTAATTCAACACTTTTTGAATCAGGTTTAAAAGAGTTTCTAAATGGTTCAACACCAAGTGCTTCATATTCAGCTAACTTATCTCTTCTAACTAACTCTTGCTCAGTAAATTCTCTTTTCATTTGAACACCATCTTTTCTACTAACTATCATAACAAATTTAACTTTGTTTTCATAGGTTTTACGCTTCTTTACGATAACTTCTAATTAACTGTTCTAAGTCTTTTACTACATCATCTTCATCTTCTTTTAATACTTCAAAATACTCATTTATAACTTGAATCATTAAGTCTTTATCTTCTAATTGATTTATTACATCTTTCATTCGCTTATTTAATGGAAGACCACTTATGTACCAAGAGATATGTGATCGCATCTCTCTTGTCGCAATCTTTTCACCTTTTAATTCAATCAAACTATCAAAGTGTTTAATTATATACTTATGAATGTCATCAGTTTCAATTTTTACATTATGATCTTTTCCTGAGAGTCCATCAACTACTTCTTTTAGTACCCATGGATTTCCAAATGCAGCGCGTCCAATCATGACACCATCACAGTTTGTCTCTTCTAACATTCGCTTTGCATCTTCATATGAAGTAATGTCGCCATTTCCGATAACTGGAATACTAACACTTTCCTTAACTTGCTTGATAATTGAATAGTCGGCTTTTCCATTGTACATTTGAGTCCTGGTCCTTGGATGAATCGTAATTGCAGAGACACCTGCTTTCTCAAGCATAATTGCACATTCAACCGCATTAATACTATTATTATCAAAACCTGATCTAAATTTAACTGTAACTGGTTTACTAACATTGTCGACAATTCCTTTAACAATCTCATAAGCCTTATCTAAATCTTTCATTAGTGCACTACCGCTATTATTGTTCACAATTTTCGGAGCAGGACAGCCCATATTAAAATCGATAATATCACAATTGCTTTCAGTATCCAAAAACTTAGCCGCCATAATCACACTATCTTTATCACTTCCAAATAATTGCATCGAGATAGGATGTTCATTTTCAGATACTTGTGTCATTTTTAAAGTCTTTTCGTTACGGAAATTTATTGCTTGATCAGATACCATCTCTGCACATACAAGTCCGACATTAAACTCTTTTGCGATTTCGCGAAAACTTTGATTACTAACACCGGCCATTGGGGCCAGTACAACATTATTGTCTAAGACTACATTTCCAATCTTAAGCGACTTTATCATCCAATAATTCCTTTAAATCTTCGACAGTGAACTCATATTTTTCATTACAGAAGTTACAAACTGTTTCAATTGTCTCATTGTCGACAATCATTTCTAAAATGTCTGCATTGTCTAAAGTTCTTAATCCATTTAACATACGATCGCGACTACATGTACATTTAAATCTTACATCACGATTATCTAATACGCGAGCATCTTCAAATAAATTTGTAATTAATGTTTCTGATGTTTCTCCATTTTTCACTAACTCACTAACTGGTTTTAAGTTTTCTATTGCTTTTTCAGTTGCGACAATGTCCTCTTCAGTATATCCTGGCATTAATTGAATAATTAATCCGCCAGAGCTAATCACTGTATTATCTGTATCAACTAATACACCGACACTAACTACTGATGGTGTTTGTTCACTAACGTTAAAGTAGTAAGCAAAGTCTTGACCTATCTCACCATTAACTAAGTCAACTGTTCCAACAAAGTCATTTTTTAAGTTCATATCTTTTGTAACTTTTAAGTATCCAGAACCTACTGCTAGTCCAACCGCTAATTTATGCGTATCATTGTACGATAACATAACGTGTGAATCTCCTACATAGCCTCGGACATTTCCTTGTGTATCTGCATCAACTTGGATTTTCTTAATTGGACCATCTCCAATAATTTCAATTCCAACTCGTTCGTCTTTTCCTTTAGCCATTGCGCCCATCATTAATCCAACTGCCATTACTCTACCTAACGCTGCAGTCGATGTTGGCCATAAATCATGTCTTACTCGTGCTTCTTCAACTAAATCAGTAGTTACAACTGCATAGATTCGGACATTTCCACCTCTTGCAATTCCAATTGATAATTTATCCATACTTACTTCTCTCCTTACGTGAGAAAAAGATGATTCGCATCATCTTTTAGCTCAACTAGTTTTCTTCTTCTATTTCAACTTCTGCAACAACTTTTCCTTCGACATAGTCGATTGGACGATTAGCTGCGATATTGTTTATTTCTTCTTCTGTTAGAGTTTCTTGTTCGATTAAGATATTTGCAATCAAGTCAAGTTGATCACGGTTTTCCGTAATAATTCTAACTGCATTTGCATAAGCTTCATCAACAATTTTTCTAACTTCAACATCAATTTTTTCTGCGATTGCTTCAGAGTATTTACTTCCTGTTCCATAGTCACGGCCCATAAATACTTCTTGTGATAGATTTTGATATTGGATTGGACCAAGGTCACTCATTCCAACTTCCACAACCATCATACGTGCAATTCTAGTAACGCGTTCAATGTCATTATGTGCACCAGTTGAGATATCATTTAAGACTAACTCTTCCGCAACACGACCACCAAGTAGTCCAGTAATCTTAGCAATTAACTGTTCTTTAGTTTGGAAGTATGTTTCTTCTTCTGGCATCATTAAGTTATATCCACCCGCATCTCCACGTGGGATAATTGTGATCTTAGCGACTTTGTCAGCTTTTTCTAAATTGATTCCGATAACTGCATGTCCAGCCTCATGATATGCGACAAGTTTTTTCTCATCTTCACTATATGTGCGTGAGTGTTTCGCAGGTCCCATCATAACGCGGTCAATTGCTTCATCTAATTGTTCTAAACCAATTTCTTTTTTATTTTCACGAACTGTTAAGATTGCCGCCTCGTTTAAGACGTTTTCTAGATCAGCTCCTGAGAATCCTGGTGTTCTTTGAGCGATTGCCGCAAGACTTGCATCCTCAGATAGTTTTTTATTACGTGAGTGAACTGCAAGAATTTCTTCACGTCCTTTTTTATCTGGAAGTGAAACTTGAACTTGACGGTCAAATCTACCTGGACGAAGTAGTGCAGGGTCTAAAATATCAGCACGGTTAGTTGCCGCCATAATCAGAATACCTTTATTATCTTCAATACCATCCATCTCAACTAATAATTGGTTAAGTGTTTGTTCACGCTCATCGTTTCCGCCACCCATTCCAGCTCCACGTTGTCTACCAACTGCATCAATCTCATCAATGAAAATGATACAAGGTGCTGTTTCTTTAGCTGTTTTAAACATATCACGAACACGTCCCGCCCCTGCTCCTACGAACAGTTCAACGAAATCTGATCCTGATACTGAGTAGAATGGAACATCTGCTTCTCCTGCAGTTGCGCGTGCTAGTAATGTTTTACCAGTTCCTGGTGGACCGACTAATAAGATCCCTTTTGGAATTCTTGCTCCCATCGCTTCAAAGCGTTTAGGATTTTTTAAATAGTCGATTAATTCTTTAACTTCTTCTTTTTCTTCTTTTGCGCCCGCTACGTCCGTAAATTTAGTTTTTACGTTCGTTTGAATACGTGCTTTACTCTTAACGACATCTAACTGCTGACGCATTCCGCCAGAGCCACCTGTCATCTTAGTCATTAACCAACCTAACATTACAAATGTCATTAAGAAAGGGACAACATTAATCAGTAGTGATGTAAACCAGCTGTTTTCATTACCATCGACCATTATTACATCTTTGACCGATTGGTTCGCATCTAATTTCTCTTGTACTTGTTCAATATAGTAAGCACTGTTTAAAAATTGTGATGCAAATGGTTTACTAACATCTCCACTTTTATACTTTCCTTCAACCTTGACAGTCAAACCTTGAGCTGTCATTGAAATGTCTTCAATATCTTCTTTTTCTATAATGCTAATTAAACCTTTATATCCTATTTTTTCACTCGTCGCTCCCATTCTTGGGCCTAAAAGTGAAAACATGATTGAAATCATTAAAATGTATGGAATAAAGGCAACCCAGCCTTTTCTTTTTTTTGGCATATACTAACTCCTAACTAGTAGTAATCTTTATGTAAAACTCCTACATATGGAAGATTACGATATTTCTCTGCATAATCTAATCCGAATCCAACTACGAATTCATTTGGAATTTCAAAGCCAATGTATTCAACACTAACTTCTACTTCGCGGCGTGATGGTTTATCAAGTAATGAACAAACTTCAATTAAGTCCGCTCCTTTATTATCTAATATTTTCTTAACAGCCATTAACGTTCTACCTGTATCGACAATATCTTCTACGATAATGATTGATCTACCTTTAACACTACGGTCTAAATCTTTTAAAATTCTGATATCTCTTGATGATTCCATACTTCCGCCATAACTTGAAACGTCCATAAAATCAATCTCAATATCCAAATCGATGTGCTTAATTAATTCCGCTAAAAAAGGAACCGATCCTTTTAGTAACGCGATAATAATTGGCGCCTCTTCTTCGTTTTTATATTTTTCGGTAATAATGTGTGCTAACTCTTTACTTTTAGCGACTATTTCTTCTTCACTAATTAAAATATGATCTAAATGTTGATGCATTCAAAACTCCTCCCACAATATTGCTATTTTACCACAAACATGGTTGGAATGTTAGAGTAATGAGTTAAATTACACCCTAATCTTGGTACTAAAATGACTTCATTAGAAGCATTTAAGACAATTGGCCAACTAGGACGTTGATAAAGGGGAATTTTGCGGTCAATGAAGAACCGATTAACAGCTTTACTCCCGTATTGCATCTGAATTTTATCACCATCTTCAAAGTTTCTAATAGTGATAGGAAAATCAGTTTCACTAAGTGTAACTGCCTCAGTTGAATGACCACTTAGTTTTATTTCAAAAAACTCACATTTAAATTCAACTATCTCATTAAAAGTGTAAGAGTATTGTAGATTAGTTTTCTCAACTATAGTTAAACAACCATATGACTTATCAATTAAATACTTTTTACTGACATTATATTGACCATTACCACTACTTTTTAAAAACAAGATAAGATTCTCATACTCATCATCAGTGAGTGTATAAATATTATACTCCTTTAAATAAAGACGCATTACTTTTATGATAATCTCATCTTTATGCGCTAATAATTTCTTTAAACTAAAATCCTTTTTAAACTCATCAACAATATCAGTTAATACTTTAGCCTCTGATTCTAAGTTAGAATTAAGCTTTTTAATTTCATTAATTAAATCTTGCTTATCCATCTTCGACATTTTACTCACGACAGTATTTCTAATTCTATTTCTCGTATAATCATTTTTAAAGTTACTTTCATCGTCTCCATACTCGATATTGTTATTTCGACAATATTCAATAATTTCTTCTTTACTTAAATGAAGTAGCGGTCGTTTTAAAGTAATTGTTTCATAATTCAATTCTGATTTTATCCCATAAAACTCGGGAATACTTTTTCTTTCTTTTTGCATTAAATAAGTTTCGATAACATCATCTAAATGATGAGCGACATAAACATCATATGTATCATATTCTTTCGCAATTTCTTGCATGTAATCATATCGTAGTCTTCTTGCAAAGGCTTGAAAGTTTCCTACAGCTTCTTTCGCATATAGTATTTTTAAAGTTAAATTATGTTTTTGACAAAAGTTCTCAACGATTTTTTGATCACGTTTTGCGCTCTCACGTACTTGGTAATTAACGTGGACGACAATTATTTCATAACCCTTAATAGTAAGCATATGTAAAAGGGCCATTGAATCGGCACCACCACTTACTGCGACAATAATTCTCTCCATTTTAATCACCTCAACTCTATTAATTATAACATAGTACGGTAAACCGTAGTATGTTATATTAGAGTCGATATCCGACTAGTAATATCTTTAAATAGACTACTATTTGGGCATATTCGACCCTTTACTTCTATAATGCGTGCTGTATTAATATACTTTATATCATTTAAAAATAAGACAGACTTTTTCCGTAAACCATCTAACATTGGTAAACGATATAAGTGTCTTTTTCCATTTGGAAAAGTTTCACTACAATAACTTTGATTGTACATTGAAACATTACTGCTCATCGGAACGATTAATGCTTTACTATTTTTATAGCCGACAATTATTCCAAAATGTTGAAACCCAGCCTCTGAAATATATGCCTTCCCAAAATCTATGTAGCAAATATCACCTACATTAACTTTAAAGCCGACTAACTCACTTGATTTAAACTGACTTCGTATATCATAGTTCATCTCACTAATTAATAGTTTCGCCAAATGAAAAGATGAAAGATTAGAAAATTTATCTTTTTGACTTTGTAAGTAGTACTCAACTATTTCATCTATATTTAGATCCCTATTTTCTCCGCGAATGTACATTATTAACTCATTTATCATTTTTGTATGCATAAATTACCTCCACTTAATAATATGCATTGAAAATGAGATATCCTTATAAAAGTAAAAAAAG
>CAYWKT010000049.1:0-7887 GCA_964458985.1 uncultured Erysipelothrix sp. | reverse complement strand
AAAGTGAATATATTACGCTTAAAACAGTTGTCCAATTGAGTTATTAGTTGATACATTGTATAATAGAGCGGTTAGAAGGTGAGTCTTATGAATCAAATAGAATTTAAAAATGTTAATTTTTCATACCAAGAAGGATTAAAGGTTGTCGATAATCTTTCTTTTACTGTACAAAAGGGTACGTATACGACTTTAATCGGCCATAATGGTAGTGGTAAGTCGACAGTCGCAAAATTAATGATCGGTTTACTTGAAGCTGATAGTGGAGATATTTTTATCGATGAACTAGCTTTAAATATGGAAAACTTAAATGAAATTAGAAAAAAAATTGGAATGGTCTTTCAAAACCCAGATAATCAATTTATTGGATCAACTGTTCAAGATGATATTGCATTTGGACTTGAAAATGCATGTGTCCCGCAAACTGATATGGATGAAATCATTAATAAGTTTGCAAGTGACGTAGGCATGATTGATTATTTACAACGTGAGCCAGAAAAATTATCTGGTGGTCAAAAACAGCGAGTCGCAATTGCGGGTGTTCTAGCAATGACACCTGACATAATAATTTTTGATGAGGCAACATCAATGTTAGATCCAAAAGGAAAACGCGAGATTAAGCAATTAATTAAAGATATTCATAAAACTCATGCAATTACAGTCGTATCAATTACACATGATATCGAAGAAGTAGTTGGAAGTGACTATGTTTACGTTTTAAGCAATGGTCAAATTGCGATGGCAGGTGAGCCACGTGATATTTTAGTTCAAGATGAAAAGTTAGTAGAACTAAGTTTAGACGTACCTTTCGCAATTAAAATCCAACAGCTTTTTGAAAAAGAAAATATAATATTAGATAAAAACATCGAAATGGAAGGATTGGTGGAGCAAATATGTCAATTAAAGTAGAAAATCTATCACATATTTATAATGCAAACTCACCATTCGCCCATGAAGCATTAAAAAACATTAATATAAATGTCGAAGATTCTAAGTTTGTCGCAATCGTTGGAGCGACAGGAAGTGGAAAGACGACTCTTGTTCAGCACTTTAATGCACTACTGCTTCCAACTAGTGGACAACTTGACATTAATGGCAAGATTATTGAGGCAAATGTTAAGCCAGAAGGTTTAAAAGCATTACGAAAAAATGTTGGACTTGTCTTTCAGTTTCCAGAATATCAACTTTTTGAAGAAACTATTATTAAAGATGTCGCATTTGGACCAAAAAACTTCGGAGCTTCAGAAGAAGAAGCAATATTATTAGCTAAAAAATATTTAAAAATGGTTAATATTGACGAAAAATATTATGAAAGATCACCATTAGATCTATCAGGTGGTCAAAAAAGACGAGTTGCGATTGCGGGAATTCTCGCACTTGAGTCAACTGTCTTAGTTTTAGATGAGCCTACAGCTGGACTTGATCCACAAGGGGCGCTAGAAATGATGGCTTTATTTGAGAAATTAAATAAAGAAGAAAATAAAACAATCGTAATTGTCACGCATGATATGGAACATGTCCTTAATTATTGTGAAGAAGTTATCGTTTTAGACCATGGTGAAGTTAAGGGACATTTTAGTGTCTCACAATTTTTTAATGAAGTTGGTCTATTAGAATCATTATCGATTGAACTTCCATCTTTAATTGAACTACGTCGTCGTTTAATTAATTATGGCTTTAAAAATTTAGAAAATGTTTTAACGATGGAAGAGTTAGTTAAAACAGTTAAAATGGAGGTTGGACAATGAACGTAACAATCGGTCGCTTTCTACCTTTAGACTCATGGATGGAAAAACGTGACCCTCGAATTAAATTAGTTTCAATGATTTTTCTAATTGTCGCAACATTCATTGATATTGGATTTATTGGCTATGCCATTATCGGATTTTTTATCGTCCTTGGTTTGATTTTATCGAAAGTTGACTTTATGATGATCGTTAAATCAATGCGCGCCATGATCTTTATGATGAGTTTTCTGTTAATAATTAATGTATTTGTCGTAAGGACAGGTGTTATCTTAGTTGACTTAGGTTTTCTAAAAATATATTCAGGAGCAATACTTCAAACGCTCTATATCGTCGTTCGTTTAGTTATAATGGTTAGTTTAACGACAATCTTAACGGTATCGACAAAACCAATGGATTTAACGGTCGCCATTGAAGACTTACTTAGTCCATTTAAAGTATTTAAAGTTCCAGCACACGAGATTGCAATGATTATCTCAATCGCTTTACGTTTTATTCCGACATTACTTGATGAGGCAACGCGTATTATGAAAGCCCAAGCATCACGTGGAGTTGATTTTGATGAAGGAAGTATTAAAGAGAAAATATCGTCAATCTTAGCACTAATTATTCCACTTTTCGCTTCAAGCTTTCAAAGGGCTGAAGAGCTAGCTGATGCAATGGAAGCACGTGGTTACAATCCAGGTGAAAAACGTACGCGATATCGAGTATTCGTCATAAAATATCAAGATGTATTATTACTTTTAACTAGTTTTAGTGTCATGGTAAGCTTTATTGTTTACAGGATGTATATGTGATTTCTAAAGTTATCATAAAATATGATGGTAGTAATTATTATGGATGGCAACATCAAAAAGCCCAAAAAGATGTAATTACTGTCGAAAAGGTCGTTAAACAAGCAGTAAGCGCAATTAATAAAATCGAGACTGACGTTGTAGCGAGTGGTCGAACTGATCGAAACGTCCATGCGATTGGTCAAGTCTTTCACTTTGATAATGTGCATAATATTCCAAGTGATCGCTTAAAGTTCGCCTTAAACAACGCACTACCTGATGATGTGGTTGTAGTCGATGTAAAAGAAGTAAGTGATGACTTTCATGCTCGATTTAGTGCAAAATCAAAAGAATATCATTACTATATTAATACTAAAGAGTATGATATTTTTAAGCGAAACTATGAGTTATTTTATAAATATCCACTTGATTTTGAACTAATGAAAGAAGCTTGTGCGCTATTAGTTGGTAAACATGATTTTACGGCTTTTAATACGACTCCAAAGTCGGTGAAGAAAAATCATGTAATTACAATTAAGAAGTTTGATGTAATAAAAGATAATGATTATATCATATTCAAAATTGAAGGAACAAGTTTTCTTCGTCATATGGTTAGAATGTTAGTAGGGGCTGTCGTCTTTGTCGGTGCACATAAAATTCCACTTTCGCGAATTAGTGAACTTTTAGAAAATCCTAATGGTTTTAAGTCTCCATATAATATTGAGCCAAATGGTCTATATTTATATAAAGTATACTATTAAGGTTATTGAGTAGGTGTATCGTAAAGATACACCTTTTTACATCTTAATATTGTATAATAAGTACATAGGTAGGTGATTTTATGGATATATCTAATTTTAGTGATTTTCTAAGCGAGGTAATTTTAAATCCACCTTTACTCATAACTGTCGTATTAATCTTGGCAGTCATATTAGTTAATGGTTGGACTGATGCACCAAATGCGATTGCAACAGTCGTTTCAACTCGATCAATGCGACCGCGAAGTGCAATTTTAATGGCGACGATTTTTAACTTCTTAGGTGTGTTTGTAATGACAATCTTTCAAGCGGAAGTTGCGCAGACAATTTACAATATGGTTGATTTTGGACATGATCCTCAAACATCACTTATTGCATTATGTGCGGCCCTTGTTGCGATTGTCTTATGGGCAACAGCGGCTTGGTACTTTGGGATTCCGACGAGTGAATCACATGCTTTAATTGCTGGGATTTCTGGAGCTGCGATTGCACTTCAAGGTGGAATTTCAGGAATTAATGGTGCGGAATGGATGAAAGTTATTATCGGTATATTTGCATCATCTATATTAGGATTTGGCTTAGGTTATTTCTTTAATAAACTTGTCGTAAAAATATTCCGTGGCACAAATCGTTTGCTTGCAAACAGTTTCTTTAAAAAAGGTCAAATATTTGGTGGAGCATCAATGGCATTTATGCACGGCGCACAAGATGGACAAAAATTTATGGGAGTCTTTTTACTTGGTGTAGCACTCGCTAAAGGTGATGCATCTACATCATCATTTCATATTCCGGTATGGCTAATGTTATTATCGTCAGTAACGATGGCACTAGGAACATCAATTGGTGGAATGCGTATCATCAAATCAGTCGGTATGGACATGGTATCACTTGATACTCATGAAGGATTCTCAGCTGATTTAGGGGCAGCGATTGCCTTATTAATTACGACAGTATTTGGAATTCCAGTAAGTACTACACATACTAAAACGACCGCAATTATGGGAGTTGGGACGACGCAAGGTATTGATAAGGTTAACTGGAAGTTAGTCTTAGAAATGGTTATGGCTTGGATTCTTACTTTTCCCGGTTGTGGGATTATTGGATTTTTTATGGCTAAAGTATTTTTAAAATTATTCATTTAGGAGGTTTTTATGTTTAAAAAGAAAAAGAATTTTGATTATTTTAATAGTTTCTACGAGTTTTCAAACTATGCAATTGAGGCAGCTACATTTTTAGAAAATGTAATTACTGAATTTGAAGTATTAGATCTTCCAAAACAAATGGAAGAAATGCATAATATCGAAAATAAATCTGATGTCTTACATGAGAAAGTTGAAACAGAACTATTAACTGAGTTTCTTCCAATTATCTCAGCCGAAGATATATTATTACTTAATGATTTACTTGATAATATAGTCGATGCAATTGAGGATATTTTAATTGGAATATATACATTTAATGTATTAAACATTCGACCACAAGCGATTGAGTTTTCAAATATTATCGTTCAACTTGCGAATGCACTAAACGTTGCAATGGAAGACTTTAAAAAATATAAGAGTTCAAAAACAATTATGGATAATTTAAAAGTTATTAAAAAATTAGAACAAGAAGCTGATGACATTTACATTCATCAAATGCGTCTTTTACATATTGAGGAAGATAATGCGCGAAAACTTGTCATGTGGACACGAGTTTATGATTTATTTGAAGATTGTGCAGACAGCTTTGAAGCGGTAACACGTCAAATGCAAGTGATTATTCTTAAATATAGTTAACATCTTGTGATTATGTTGAAACTTTATGGTTAAGGCACTATAATAGTTTAGTCTAGGAGGATGTATAATGGATTTAAAAGAATATATAGCATCAATCGAGAATTTCCCAAAAGAGGGAATTATCTTTAGAGACATCACGCCACTTATGGCTGATGGAGAAGCATTCGCGGAAGCATGTAATCGAATGTTAGAGTTTGCGAAAATGCACGATGTAGACGTAGTTGTCGGACCGGAATCAAGAGGGTTTATCTTCGGATGTCCAGTTGCGAAGGACTTAGGCGTCGGTTTTGTTCCAGTAAGAAAGCCAAACAAACTACCTCGTGAAACTGTAAGTTATGAATATGATCTAGAATATGGATCAAATGAGCTACACATGCACAAAGATGGCATTAAACCTGGCCAAAGAGTTTTAATTGTCGATGATTTACTTGCGACAGGCGGAACAATCGAAGCTACAATTAAACTAGTTGAACAATTAGGTGGAGAAGTCGTTGGTTGTACATTTTTAATTGAACTAGAGGATTTAAAAGGAAGAGACTTAATCGAAGATATCGATGTCTTAACGTTAATTAAATACTAAATTAAAGAAAATATGAAGGAGGTGAATGATATGGGAGACAATGAAGTTAGAACATTTGACGATATAATGTATGAAGTAGGACAGTATATTACAAAAGAAGAAGACGTAAAATTTATCACAGATGCGTATGAATTTGCGCATAAAATGCATGAAGGACAATATCGTAAAAGTGGCGAACCTTATATCGTTCACATCATTCATGTCGGATATATTTTAGCGGCAATGCGTGTTGGACCACAGACAATTGTGGCCGGACTTTTACATGATGTCATCGAAGATACTGATATTACTAAAGAAGAATTTATTAATAAATTCGGACAAGAAATATTTGAAATCGTTGATGGTGTAACTAAGATTGGTAATATTGATTTTAATAATTTAAAAGAGTACCAAGCTGAAAATCATCGTAAAATATTTATTGCCATGGCAAATGATATCCGCGTAATCATCGTTAAATTAGTCGATAGATTACACAATATGCGAACATTAAAACATATGCGCGAAGATAAGCAAAAACGAATTGCCCAAGAGACATTAGACGTTTATGCTCCAATTGCTCATCGTTTAGGAATGTTTGAGTTAAAAAATGAGTTAGAAGACTTATGCTTTTTCTATTTAGATCGTGATCGTTATTATGAAATAGCCCAAATGGTTGAAGTAAGACGAACTGAGCGAGATAAATATGTCGAAGAAATGATTCTAAATCTTAAAGAATTGTTAGGCGAGCAAAATATTAAATTTGATATTTTCGGAAGATCTAAACATTTATATAGTATTAACCGTAAAATGGAAAAGAAAAATATTAAATTTGATGAAATTCTAGACTTATTAGCGATCAGAGTAATAACGGAAACAGAGTTACAATGTTATGAAACTTTAGGTTATATTCATTCGAAATATACACCAGTTCCAGGTCGTTTAAAAGACTACATCGCAATGCCTAAATTTAACTTATATCAATCGCTACATACGACAGTTATTGGCGTCGGTGGAAATATATTTGAAATTCAAATTAGAACGCAGCAAATGGATGATGTCGCAGAAAATGGAGTTGCGGCACATTGGCGTTATAAAGAGGGTGTTGAATATAATGCGAAAGATGAACAAGCAGAAATTGAAGAAAAACTACATTGGTTTAGAGATTTAATCGACTTAAAAGATGATACTGAGATTGCGGATGCGACTGAGTTTATGGAACATCTTCAAGAAGATTTATTTAATACTGGCGTATATGTCATGTCACCACAAGGTCGCGTCATTGATCTTCCAATGGAGTCAACGCCAATTGACTTTGCATATCGTATTCATACAGAGATAGGTCATAAAGCGGTCGGAGCAACGGTTAATGGAAGTTTAGTACCATTGAACTATAAATTAAAAACAGGCGATGTCGTCCAAATAAAAACTAGTAATAACTCATCAGGTCCAAATGATGATTGGCTATCTTTTGTAAAAACATCGACTGCACGCTCAAGAATTAAAGCATTTTATAAGAAAAAAGAAAAAGATGATCGTGAACCGACAATCGAAAAAGGTAAAGTTTTATGGAATGCGGAGTTAAAGAAAAGAAATATAGACTTAAGTACTATTTCAAGTAAACATTTAGGTAGTGTTCTATCGACATTTAGTATAAATGCACTTGATGATTTCTACTACGCGATTGGCTCAAACTCTTTATCAATTCCAAAGGTTATGGAAAAAGTTCAACGACCACAACGTCAACCTGAAGAGATCAGAGCGACTAAAACGTCGGCACCAGTTAGAAGAAAAGATGTTTCTAGTTCTAAGTATGGGGTCGAAGTTGCCGGACTTGACTCAATGATGATAAATCTTGGACAATGTTGTTATCCAGTTAAAGATGATCATATAAAAGGCTACATAACTAAAGGTCAAGGTGTCACAATTCACCGTGACAACTGTCAAAACGTATTAAGAACACCTGAGCGCTTAATTGATTGCGATTGGGTCGGTGAAGATCCAAACCGTAAATTTGAAAGTGTCGTTTTAATTGAGGCAGTTAATCGAAATAACTTATTAGGCGATATCGTCACTGTCGTCTCACAATATAAATCAAATTTAATCGAAATAAATTCAAAGTTAATGTCTGATCAAATAAACGTTAATACAGTAATAAAAATTAGTGTTAAGGATAGTGAACACTTAAATAGTATTTTAGTTAACTTACTTAAAGTTGAAGGAATTTTCTCAGTCAAGAGAAAAGGGGAAGCTTAAACCACAATTATTTGTGGTTTTTTT
>CAYWKT010000048.1:0-8794 GCA_964458985.1 uncultured Erysipelothrix sp. | reverse complement strand
CATATAAGTATCGAAGACTAGCACGCGAAAGAGAAGTTATATTAGATTTATACCGAGAAAAATATGGAAGTATAGTGTATGATATGATGCAAAATATATACTTTGCCGATGATTTTTGGTTTAGTAAAGATGGTGAAGACTTACTTAATAAAATAAATACTATTCAAAAAGAACTCTCAACTTCAACCGAGGATTTATACAATATGTACAATGATTTTTCGTCATCATTACAAGATGGTCTCCAAAATAAAAATACGACAGAACATCGTTTGAAAATTGTAAATCAGCAAATACTAATTTATGATTTATTAAATAATAGTTCTCTAGATTTAGTAGATGAAAACTTTATACAACAATATTTTTCTAACACTTCGTCATATTCTTATAATGATGCACATATTGAGAAACAACGACTCGATATTTTAAAAGAGACTAATACTCCTGATGACACGAATTATTTTGCAATTACAAATTCAAATTATGGGACTAAAGTGTTTGAAGGCTTTTCCCTTTTTATCATATTAGTTTTTATTTTGCTTTTATTTTATGATTTGTTTGCAAAGGATTTTGATACTAATGTATATAGAACCTTATACAGTAGTCCATTTAAACGAAGTAAGATTATCTTATCAAAACTTATTTTTGCCTTTGGATATACTTTTTTTCTAATCACATGTGGAGTACTAATAAGCCATGTATTCATTCTTATACAAAGACCAACTGGATTTGAGATAGTAGGTAATAGATACGGGTATATAATGCACCCGCACTTAATTAACTTAAATCCGTTATCATTAATAACTAAAAATGAAACTTTAACTATTACTTCGCTCTTATTAAAAAATATAATTACACTATTAACCGGGACAAGCATAATTGTTTTATGGATAAGTTTAATAAATATAATGTCTTTCAAGTTAAAATCATCTTCCTCAACTTTAACGATCAGCGTATTTACTCTTTTAGCACTATACGTAGTAAATATGTTTAGTATAAGAGAATTATTTACGTTCATACTTCCTATATTTGGCTTTAATTATGACTATATATTAAGTTCTACGACGACATTAAACTTTTATTATATAATCATTGTCTCAATAATATATGTAGGCATAATACATATATATTTACTTAAAGATATTTTAACAATGGATATATTGGATGGTGATTCAAATGATTAAATGGATACAACAAGAAGTATTAAGGACGCTTAAGACAAAGAAATCTTTTTTGCTATTTATCGTAGTAATTATTTCTATGATTACTTTTAATGCGAACTATGAAGTAAGTAAGAAAAATCCAGAAGATGATTTAAGATACATGTTAGAGTATGAATCGATTATGGAATATGATCGTTATGATATTGTTAGAAATGCACTATTGTATCGTGATACTTTCAGTTCATATTGTACTTTTAAAGAGTCAGACATTTCTCTTCCGAGTTATGTTAACTGTGATGATTACGAAATCTTCTCAAATCATTTAAATGAATTTTCAAAGTTGGAAAACATTAATGATATTTATGATTATAAGTTGTTCTTATTAGATATTGCAACCGACAATTTTTTTGATTATTTTGATAAGCAGTCATTAGAACTACAAGAGTCAATAAAAAAGAAAGCTGTTAGAATCGAAGATATTAGAGCTTATAAGAAAGTAATCAAGGATAAGTATTACAAAGATCGGGAACTATTTGAATATGACATCCCATTCGGAGGAGATATTACTGCTTATAATGTTGCGGCAATTGACTTGTATGAGACTTTCATTATGCTCGAAAATAATTATCCCGCCAACGTCGTAGAAATTATGACAGGATCATTTTACATTGCGACCTACTTATCTGAAAACTTTTTACTTTTGTTAATGATTTCGATTTTGATTATTTATGATACATTTCATCGAGATTTAAAATCTGGAGTGTATAAAACAATCTTATCAGCACCAACGATAAGATTCAGATATATAATAGTTAAAACAATCTCATCAATCATTAGTATTTCGCTAATTGTTTTTGTCCCACTTTTAATTATGGTTGTAATTTTAAAAGTATCGATTGGCTTTGATACCGATCAGTATACAGTCTACATTAGTCGTACAACACTTAATAGTTTTAATCCAGCACTACAGTATTCTAATGTAATTACTGAGTATAAAAATCCTGATTTTTATAGTACATATAAGCAGTTTTGTACAATTGGACCTATAACAAAATTTCCAGTTGATATTGAGGCGGCTGCCTTTAATCAAGTTTTTGATTGTACATCATTACTTCCAGCACTAAATGTCACGTTTTTAACTTTAGCTGAATATAATATTTTACTTTTAGCATATTTACTATTAATGATTGTATTTATGTCGTCATTAAATACGTTATTTAGTATGGTATTTTCAAGTCCAATCATTAATGCTTCAATAATGGGATTAATCTTAATAGTGAGTGTATTTATTAATCAGTTATTTATTGGAAGTAGTGTACTAAAATTATTACCATTCACTTTCATAAATCCTACATCACTATTACTAGGAACTGTTCCATATACTTACTACAATGGTGTAATCACATTATCAATATGGACAGTTGTCCTTGTAATTGTTAATTACATAATTGTTAAGCACAAAGATTTTACATATTAGTAGATAAGAACACTTTGATGATAAATTAATTATCTCATTGATAGAGAGTATGTCATATTAGAAACATACTCTTTTCTCTTGCGCTAACTTTACATAAATATGGTATAATGATTACGTTCAGACAGGGGTGCATTAGCTGAGATGTGTTATCACAATCCCTTAAGACCTGATCTAGTTAATACTAGCGTAGGGAGTTCTATTCAGAATTTCTACGCCTTTACGGAGGTGTTTTTTTTTATGAATAATAATACTTATTCAACTAGAGATATTGTGCTTATTGCAATGTATATTGCATTGTTCGTTGTCGTTGACTTAGTTCAAAACTATTTTGGACTATTAGAGATGCCAAGCGGGGGAAGTTTAGGATTGTCATCAGTAATATTACTGATTGCTTCATATCAGTTGGGATATAAAAAAGGAGTTACAGTTGCACTACTTAGCGTAGTTCTACAATTTGTAACAGGAAAAATGTACTTACATACGGGGCCTATTGGTTTTCTGCTTGATTATGTTATTGCATTTGGTGTATATGGTCTTGCGAGTTTGTTTCCAAACTACAAATTATTCTATTCTGGAGTTGTCGTTACAAATTTAGTTAGACTTGCGGCAAGTACAGTTTCAGGAATCTTGTTTTATGAAACACCATTTTGGGGATCACTTGGATACAATAGTACATATATGATTCCAACGATGATTGTCGGATTAATTTTCGTTCCACTAATTAATGAAAGATTAACGAGTAAGTAACAAAATCGATTAATCTTATGGTATTATATAGAAAAGTTAGGTGATTAAATGAAAGTTTTATTAGATGAAAATGATATTAAACGTGCATTAACGAGAATGACACATGAAATATTAGAAAACAATGATAGCATTGATAACTTAGTTCTTGTAGGTATAAAAACTCGTGGTGAATTCTTAATGGAAAGAATAGCGGCGAATATAAAAAAGTTTGAAGATGTTGAGATTGATGCAATAGCCTTTGATATTAATTATTGGCGTGATGACTCTAAAAAGACAGACGTTAAACCTGAAATCAATTATGACTTTTCTAATAAAAAAGTAGTACTGGTGGATGACGTCTTATTTAGCGGTCGTACGATAAGAGCGGCAATGGATGGTATCATCTCTTGTGGAAGACCACAAACTATTCAACTCGCAACTTTAATTGATCGTGGACATCGAGAGTTTCCAATTAGAGCAGACTTTGTCGGAAAAAACATACCGACAGCCTTAAGTGAGCAAGTTAAAGTTAGCTTAGTGGAACTTGATGAAAAAGATGAAGTTACATTAATAAAATAGCAGTCTGGAATAATATCCAAACTGCTTTTTTTTATTTAATATAATTAATTAAGTTAATGTTTTTATCAATCTCATAATCAAGTGTACTACTATCATCACTCATAATTATGACGACACCCGGTCCATGACCTGCACTTTGACTATCACTATGAACGATGACTCCAATAGATAGTGAATTATTTTTATAATGTGGTCCATATGCCGCATAGTGATTTTCTATGGCGACAAAATCTCCAAACCTTAAATCATTTAAACCATATTTTTTATTTTCTTCTTGATCATGCATCATAATATCATAATCTCCAATTTGAATATTTGCGGATCCAATACCAGCACCAAGTAGATGTGCGGGCAATACTTTACTTACTTTTACAATAACTTTTTCAGCTTCTTCCTTGATACTCATTTTCTCAAGTAATGTTGGATCAAGGTTAAATAATTTTATTTCAGGATAATCAATAAGTTGTAAGCCTAAACCTTTTGTCTTAACTTGCATCATATCGCCAATAACCATTTTATTAAGATCCTCTTGTGTGAAATAAACAATGACATGATCAACTCCACCATGTTTTCCAGTTACAATACCTTTTGCACCGGCTGCATTACCACTAACTACTAAGACTTCATTTCCTATACATGCTAAATGGTTAAGTGTCATATTATTCGCACTATCGTAATTTTTAATGCTCACTCCAGGCTCGACATGATCCCCGACAATATCGGTGCAAATATCACCAATCTCAATGTCATAAGTTATTGAACCTACACTTGGAAGATTAACTGCTTTTCCTTCGAAACTTGTCCAATATGACTTACCTAAAGTTGGGTGAGCGATGTTTCCAGTCGCTGCATGAGTTACTAATTTATCTTTATTACTCTTCATATAATCACTCCTATTACAATTATATCAAATGATTACTCTTTTAATATCATTTTAATTAGTTAGTGGTATAATATGTAGGTTAGGAGAATATTATGAAATTAATTCGAAGGTTTCTAGCAGTGGACAATCTAATTCCTGAGCGTTTTAGAAAAGATTCACTACCTTCAACTAAAGAAGCGTATTCTACAGCATTTCAGATGGCGTGGCCGTCATCCATGGAAATGGTGTTGATTGGGTTAATCGGCTCGGCAGACTTAATAATGGTCTCGCATATTGGTTCAGAAGCAATTGCGGCAGTCGGTATTACAACTCAACCAAAGTTCATACTTATGGCCTTTGTAATGGCCTTAAACACCGGAGTAACGGTAATTATCTCAAGACGTAAGGGTCAAAACCGTCCTAAAGAAGCAAATAATGTCTTAATGAATGCACTTGTAATGAGTGTAGTTATGTCATTTTTAATGAGCTTAATTGGAGTCTTTTTTGCGGACCCTATTTTACGTATGGCAGGTGCAACTGATGACTACATTCATTTGGCAGTTAGATATTTTCAACTTGTCTCAGTTGGGAACTTCTTCACAAGCGTTGCGAACACATTAACCTCAGCACAAAGAGGGGCCGGAAATACTAAGATATCAATGATTACAAACTTAACTGCAAACATTTTTAACTTAGTGTTTAATTATTTATTAGTTTATGGGATTGGTATATTCCCTGAACTTGGAGTAACAGGAGCCGGTGTTGCGACATTGATCGGTAATATTATTGGATTTATGATTGCCATATATTCAATCTCAAGAAAATCAGATTTTATTCAACTTCAACTTAAAGATATTAAAGTTAATCTAACACATATGTTTGAGTTAATTAGAGTTAGTTCTTCTGCATTTATTGAGCAAATATTTATTCGTGGTGGATTCTTAGCATTCTCAATCATTATTGCGAAACTTGGAACTGATGCCTTTGCAACACATCAAGTCGTTATGAATATTTTAAGTCTATCATTTGCATTTGGAGATGGACTATCAATTGCCTCAAGTACATTGGTAGGACAAAATTTAGGTAAAGAACGCCCAGATCTTGCAATGTTATATAGTAAGGTTCTTCAAAGAATTGGCTTACTCGTGGCATTTGTCTTAGCGTTTCTAATTATAGTGTTTAGACTTGATATATTATCGCTCTTCTCACAAGGTAATGAAGTAGTCTTACATATGGGTGGTCCTCTAATGATTATCGTTGGAATAACTGTCTCGTTTCAAATACTTGGGGTTATTACGATTGGTACATTAAGAGGAGCCGGTGATCTTAAATTTACAGCCTTATTAATGATGATCTGTATTGGATTTATTCGACCAATTTGTGGATACTTATTTGCAATCACATTTGGTGGTGGATTAATGGGAGCATGGCTTGCAATCTTGCTTGATCAATCAGTGCGTACTATGGCGAGTCAACAGCGTTTTGCAACAGGAACTTGGCTTTCAATTAGAATCTAATGTTAAAGAAACAAGAGAACTTATACAACGGGGACTTATCACTTAAAAAAATGAGTATCGAAGATGCGCACGCACTGCATGAGATGCTTACCGATAAATATTTATGTGATAAGGCTGGTCTTCCAACTCACACGCACATTAATCAGACAATCGATTTTATAATGAGTGGAAATAGTGACATCGATAAGGGCAGCCAGTACTTCTATGGAATATATCAAAAAAATACTCTCGTCGGTATTATTAATTTGTTTAATATAAATTACTCAGATAATAGTGGAGAGTATGGATACTTTATTCACTCTAATTATACGAGAAGACACATAATGAGTGAAAGTATTAAGTTGTTATCAAACTTTGTATTTGAAAATACAAATATTAATAAAATAAATGTTTATGTTGATACTGATAATAAGGCATCATTAGCGCTAGCTAAAAATCTTAAATTAGTTATGAAAGAGTCAAGTATTCAAGAAGATCTACTTGATCGAGCAATAGAAATGGTTAGATTTGTTATAAATAAACCATTGTAGTTAAAATGATTTGTTTTATTTATCAATTATTGATAGAATTGTTATGAAAGAATGGAGAAGAATTATGGACATTAAAAATTTAGAGGCACACGCTCTCGAAGTTCGTAAGAATATCATCGAGATGGTTTATCAAGCAGGATCAGGTCATATCGGAGGATCACTTTCGGCAGCTGAGATCGCAACATACTTATATTTTGAAGCAATGAACATTGACGCAACTAATATAGCTTCAAATCAAAGAGATAGATTTGTACTATCAAAAGGACACGCATCACCATTACTATATGGAGTTCTTATGGAAAAAGGCTTATTAGATAAAGAGTTAATCCCGACATTTAGACAAGTTGATTCTAAACTTGAAGGACATCCTTGCCGTAACAGTGTAGAAGGTGTAGATATTTCTACTGGATCACTTGGTCAAGGTATTAGCGCTGCGGTTGGTATGGCAATGTCTAATAAACTAGATCAAAATGATTATAAAGTTTTTGCCCTTTTAGGCGATGGTGAAAGTCAAGAAGGACAAGTATGGGAAGCAGCTATGGCAGCAGCTCACTATAAACTTGATAATCTATGTGTTTTCTTAGATTTTAACGGACTTCAAATTGATGGAAGTATTTATGATGTCATGAACCCAACTCCATTAGACAAAAAATTCGAAGCATTCGGATGGCACGTTATTCAAATTGACGGACATAACTATGAAGAAATTGATAAAGCAGTAAAAGAAGCAAACAATACAAAAGGACAACCAACTTTAATTTTAGCAACTACTATTAAAGGAAAAGGTGTTAGCTTTATGGAAAATGAATTTGGTTGGCATGGAATTGCTCCAAATGATGAACAATATGCACAAGCAATGAAAGAGTTAGGTGATAGTAATGAGTAATGTTGCAACAAGAGAAGCTTATGGTAAAGCTTTAGCTGAGTTAGTTACTGAAAGAGATGATATCGTCGTATTAGATGCGGACTTATCTGGATCTACTAAAACAAATGAAGCTAAAAAAGTAAAACCTTCACATCACTTTAATATGGGAATTGCTGAAGGAAACATGATGTCAACTGCAGCTGGATTTGCAGCAAGTAACAAAGTAGTATTCGCAAGTACTTTCGCAATGTTTGCGACAGGACGTGCTTTTGAGCAAATTAGAAACTCAATTGCTTATCCAAACATGAACGTTAAAATTTGTGCAACTCATGCAGGAATCTCTTTAGGAGAAGACGGTGCATCTCATCAAGCAATTGAAGATATCGCATTAATGCGTGCTGTTCCAAATATGACAGTTGTTTGTGTTTCTGATGGTGTTGAAACTGAAGCGGCAGTAAGAGCAATTGCGGACTACGAAGGTCCAGTTTACTTAAGATTAGGTAGATTAGGTGTCGAAACTTACAATGACCCAGAAACATACAAGTTTGAACTAGGAAAAGGAATTACTGTTTCAGAAGGACAAGATGTTGCAATTATCGCAACAGGATTAATGGTCCAAGAAGCAATCAAAGCTAAAGAAATCTTAAAAGAAAAAGGATTAAACCCAACAATTATTAACATTCATACAATCAAGCCAATTGATCGTGAACTAATTATTGAAACAGCTAAAACTCATGATTTAATCGTTACAGCTGAAGAACACAACGTAATCGGCGGATTAGGATCGGCAGTTGCAGAAGTATTATCAACTACAGTTCCAACGAAAATGGTTATGGTCGGAGTTGAAGATACATTTGGCGAGAGTGGAAAACCTGCAGACCTACTTAAAAAATATGGTATTAATGCAGATAACATTGTTAAAAATGTATTAGAAGCAGTAGAAAAAAAGTAAAAAATATAATATAATAGGTTGAGTTCGCTCAACTTATTGCACCTATGGCGGAATTGGTAGACGCGCACGCTTGAGGGGCGTGTGATTTATATCATACGAGTTCAAGTCTCGTTAGGTGCACCAAAA
>CAYWKT010000047.1:0-8845 GCA_964458985.1 uncultured Erysipelothrix sp. | reverse complement strand
CACAAGTGAGATCTTTTTTAATTATTTTATTTTTAAAACGGCTTTTATTGCCTCGTACTCATCAATTAGATTTGCACCTGATTCATTAATATCACGTAAATAATTTAATCGACGATTCAAATAGTTAAAGTACCCTTCATCATTTTTTTCGATTAAAAATTCGCTAACGTACGGATTTATCTCAGAAACTAGCCCCGTATACTTAACTTTTAAAATATTATAATCTTTATTTTTTTCAGATAAAAAGTTTTCATTTAAGATTGAATACCCTTTTTCATTTAAGAAAGTTCGCATTTGATCTAAATGATTATTACATTGAATAATTAAACTATCTAAATTTTGTGCCTTCACAATTGATTTTTCAATAATTTTCTTAATACTAAAGTATCCCATTCCGGCAATTACGACACAGTTAACATCATCACTTAGATCATCAAGTCCATCTGATAGTGATGTAATTACTTGATCTTCAAGCTTATAATGTTCAATGTTTTCAATTGCATGTTTTAGTGGTCCACTTTTATTATCAATTGCATATGCTTTTTTAACATTTCTCTCTAGTACAAGATAGATCGGAAGTAATCCATGATCACTTCCGATATCTGCAACAATACTGTTTTCATCGACTAGCTTAGCTAGAGTTAGTAAACGATTTGAAAGCATTACATGTCTTCCATAAATTCTCTTAATCGTTTAGATTTGTTTGGATGTTTTAATTTTCTTAATGCTTTAGCTTCAATCTGACGAATACGCTCACGCGTTACGTCAAACTCACGGCCTACTTCTTCAAGTGTACGTGTTCTTCCATCTTCTAAACCAAATCTTAGACGTAATACTTTTTCTTCACGTTCAGTTAAGTCTAATAATACATTATCAATTTCTTCTTTTAATAACATGTTGTTAGCGTACTCTGATGGTGAGACAGTTACTTTGTCTTCAATGAAGTCTCCAAGTTGTGAATCATCTTCTTCTCCGATTGGAGTTTCAAGTGATACTGGAACTAGTGCAATTTTTTGAATTTCTCGAACACGATCCGGTGTCATACCATCTCCAAATACTTCTGCGATTTCTTCGGCAGTTGGATCACGGTCAAAATCTTGAACTAGTTGTCTTTGAATTCTCGTTAATTTATTAATTGTTTCAACCATATGAACTGGAATACGAATCGTACGTGCTTGATCGGCAATTGCACGAGTTATCGCTTGTCTAATCCACCAAGTTGCATAAGTTGAAAATTTAAATCCTTTTCTATAATCAAACTTCTCAACGGCACGCATTAATCCTGTATTTCCTTCTTGGATTAAGTCTAATAGTTGCATACCACGTCCGATATATTTTTTCGCAATTGAAACGACAAGACGTAAGTTGGCAGTAATTAATAAATCAATTGCCTCTTGATCGCCCTCATCTGCCGCTTTAGCGACACGACGTTCTTCATCAACTGATAATAAGTCAACGCGTCCAATTTCTTTTAAGTACATTTTTACTGGATCATTACTCTTATTGCTCGTAGACTCGGCAAATGATGCTTCTAACTCAGATAAGTGACGATTTTCATACGTATCTTCAATATCTTCATCTTCTTCATCAAATAGTAGTTCTTCTTCATCATCACTAATAACGATTTCTTCATCCGCAAACCATTCATATAACTCATCTAATTCTTCATCAGATAGTTTTAAAGGTTCAACTGCGTTTAAAATTTCATCTTGGTATAGTTTATTTTTTTCCTCATAAAACTTTTTAAAGTCCTTTTTTAAATCATTAAGTGTTTTTATCTTTTTGCTCATATCTCTTACTCCTTTTTATGTAATAATTCGGCTTTTTGCCTTTTTAGTGCCGCAATCTTAAATATATTTTCAGCACGTTCTTTTTCATCATAATATTGAATTTGACTTAAGCCTCTTATTTCTTCATCGATTAATTTCGTTTGAATTAAGACTATGTTCTCATCAATAATTGCTTTATCATACTCTTTAATAATGTTGTTATTATTAAGTATTGATAAAAATAAATCTGATAAATTCTCATCTATTTGACTGACAATGCTTATTAAATCAGCTTCGCTTATCTCCTCGTTTTCAAAGAAATAATCTACTAATATTAAGAATATTGCATATAGATTTTGATCAGTTAAAAAACCTAAATTATCGCGTATGTACAAACTTGCTTCTTTTCCTGAAAGCATTTGTCCAATAATATTATATTCAGCTCGATTACTTAATAATCCAGACTCACGGCGTTTAGTTTGCTTAATGATATTTGGACTAGTAGATGGTAGTTTAAGCTGTAGTATTTGATCTTTCGAGAAATTTGTACTGTTTGCTATTTGATTAAGGAAATATTCCTTATCAAACTCACTTCTTATGTAATCTAGAAACTTCACTAGTGTAATCGTATAATCTTTACGTTCTTCAAAGTTATCCAAATTATATTTTACTTTATAATACTTAATTAAGAAATCTAAATACCCTATTCGCTCTTTTATTGCTTGATTGAATCCTTCTTTACCATGATTCTTTAAGTAATCATCTGGATCTTCATCATTAAAGCCTGTTAAAACTTCAATAGTAAAGTTATGTTTTAATAATAATTCTATTGCCTTTACTGTTGCTAAAAGTCCGGCACTGTCTCCATCATAACTTAAGACAACATTTGATGAAAGTGATTTTAATAGCTTAACTTGATTTTCGGTTAACGCCGTTCCAAGTGATGCGACACTATTTAAAACGCCGGCTTTATAAAATCCAATGACATCCATGACCCCTTCAACTAGGTAAATAACGTTATCATTTTTAGCTGATTGAAGTGCTCGATGATAGTTGTATAATACGTCCCCTTTAGTATAAATAATATTCTCATTTGAGTTTATGTATTTCGCAACATTTTCATCATTGACAATTGCTCGTGCACTATAGCCGACTACTTGCGCATTACTATTGTGAATCGGAAAAATTAAACGATTGTTGAATACACTACGAACTCCGTAGTCAAACTCATTAATTAAGTTTATTTTTATTAAATCACTATTTTCATAACCTTTTTTATTCAAGAAGTTAACTAGTTTGTGATCTGTTTCATATCCCACATTAAAGTATTCTAAATCAGTTTGATTTAAATCTCGTTGTTTAACATAATTATTAATAATATCTTCTTGACTATTAATTAGTTGATAATGAAGAAAGTTTGTCGCTTCATCCATAATCGTATAATAATTTTGATACTCGTAATTAACTTTCTCAACTGGCGTACTAACTTCAATATCAAGTGGAATGTTGACGAGCTTTGCAACTTCCGCAACTGATTGTACAAATGAAACGTTCGTATATTTAGCGACGAAAGTGAAAACATTTCCTCCCGCCCCACATACGAAACATTTGTATATTTGCTTCTCTTCTGAAATACTCATCGAAGGATTAGTATCATCGTGAAATGGACATATAGCTACAAAGTTACGACCTTTTTTCTCAATTGGAATATATTGACTAATTACATCACTTATATTCGCACTTGCTCTCACGCGATTTATATCCTCGTTTTGTAATCTAGCCAATTATATCACCTCTATAGTTTTACTTTACTACTTATAAATGCCTCAAGTTCTGCGATTGGCATTCTAACTTGTTCCATCGTATCACGATCTCTAACTGTGACTTGTTTATCTTCTAGTGAGTCAAAGTCAAATGTAATACAGTATGGTGTTCCAATCTCATCTTGACGACGGTATCTTTTTCCAATACTTCCAGCATCATCAAACTCAACGTTAAATGATTTTCTTAAATCTCTAAATAATTCTAATGCATCATCATTTAGTTTTTTCGATAATGGTAATATTGCAGCTTTAACCGGAGCTAATGCTGGATGCAGTTTCATAACTTTACGAATCTTACCATCTTCTAATAACTCTTCTTTATATGAGTCGACTAAAAACATTAATAATAAACGTTCAACTCCAACTGATGGCTCAACTACGTATGGAATGTATTTTTCATGCGTATATGGGTCTAAATATGACATATCAACTTTTGAATGTTCTTGATGTTGTTTTAAGTCATAATCAGTTCGGTTTGCAATACCCCAAATTTCTCCCCATCCAAATGGGAATTCATATTCAATATCAACTGTTCCTTTAGAGTAGAATGAAAGTTCTTCTTCAGTATGGTCTCTAAATTTAACTTTATCCTTATTAACACCTAAGTTTAAGATAAAGTCTAAGCAATATTGTTTCCAATAATTGTACCATTCCATATCTGTCCCTGGCTCACAGAAAAATTGCATTTCCATTTGCTCAAATTCACGCGTTCTGAAGATGAAGTTACCTGGAGTAATTTCATTTCTAAAACTTTTACCAATTTGCGAAATTCCAAATGGTACTTTTTTACGCATTGAACGTTGAACATTTTTAAAGTTCACAAAAATTCCTTGTGCTGTCTCTGGACGTAAGTAAATTGTATTTGCTTCGTTTTCAACGACACCTTGGAATGTTTTTAACATTAAGTTAAATTTACGAATTTCTGTAAAGTCTGTTTTACCACATGATGGACATGGTATTTTATTATCCATAATGTAATTAAACATTTCTTCATCATTCATACTTTCAACGTCGACTGAAGCATCAAACTCTTCAATTAACTGATCGGCACGGTGACGTGTCTTACAGCGTTTGCAATCCATAAGTGGATCATTAAAAGTTTTTAAATGGCCACTTGCTTCCCAAACTTTAGGGTTCATTAAAATTGATGCATCTAAACCTACATTATTATCTGTATTTCTAACAAATGCTTGCCACCAAGCTTGTTTAATATTATTCTTAAATTCTGTGCCTAATGGTCCATAGTCCCATGTATTTGCGAGTCCCCCGTATATTTCAGACCCTTGAAATATGTATCCTGTATCTTTTGCATGTGAAACTATTGTTTCTAGTTTTAAATCATCCATTTTATCCCTCTTTCGTACTCTTCATTTTAACTACAAAACGATAAGATGTCAATTATTGGCAGCCTAAAAGCCACTTCTAACAACATCTTCTCTATATAAATTGATTTATATTTTTTATTGTTAATCCACTATAGCTATTATAGAATTCATAAACGATCGATAATAGCGTATTTGCATCATTTTTATCATATTCTAAATCGACTAACTTACTATATGATGCAAGATTTATTATTCTAAATAATTTTAAAACGTTAATATTATATATTGCCTTATCATTATCACTTAGACAATTGTGACAAATAAAGCCACCATGATTGACACTAATGTAATTAACTACTTCACTCAAACAAATTGCACAGTTTTCATAGATTAATTTTGTCCCGCTTAACTCTAAAGTCTGAGCTAAAAAACTACTTAAAAATAAAGAGTTGTCAATCTCATTTAAATAGTTTAGTGAATCACTCAGTAAAGTATAAACTTCACTTTCACTTTCCACTAACATATTAACTAAGTCATATACGACATCTATTACGACATGGGCTAAGAGCATCTTATCATAGTCTGTATACTTATCATACATTGATTTGACTACTTTGGCACTTTTTAAAAGTTTCATTGATTTTAAACTTTCAAAATAGACAACTTCACTAACCATAAATGGTTGCACTGCCGAGGCATTTTTACTCGTATGTTTTTTTACACCCCGTGCAAAGAAAGTATATAATTGACCATTACTACTTAAGCCACTCACAATTGCATCGTTATCTTTATAATCAATTTGACGTAATATTAGAACATTAACTGTTTTTTCTTCTTTACTCATCTGAATGAGCGTATTTCTCAACTTTTCTTGGATTGTTACGCCAGTCTTTTTCAACTGTTACGTGTAAGTTTAAGTAAACTTTAGTTTGAAGTTTCATTTCCATATCTTTTCTTGCGAGTGTTCCGATCTTTTTAAGAACGTGACCACCTTTACCAATGACAATCCCTTTTTGCGAGTTACGTTCAACGACTATCAGCGCATCAACTACTGTCGACTTAGCTTTTTTATCGATGTTTTCAATAACTACCGCAACACTATGTGGTACTTCTTCTTGTAAGGCAAAAATTAATTTTTCGCGAATAATTTCCGCTAATAAGAAACTCTCATCTTGATCAGATGTTTGTGACTCATCATAGTATTGAATATCATCAGTTAAATATGGTGTCGTTGCATCAATTAATTGCGCAACGTTTAAGTCTTTTAAAGCTGAGATTGGAACTATTTCCGCAAAATCAAATCGCTCTTGCCAAGCTACTAATAATTCAATTAGCTCATCTTTAGAATAACGATCAATCTTGTTTACGACTAAAATTACAGGCTTATCAACGTTTTCTAATTTTTCTATAACAAAACGATCACCTGGCCCAAATTTTTGAGTTGCATCAATTACATAATAAATAACGTCCGCATCTCTAAAACTGTTATAGGCTTTTTGAATCATCGTATTTCCAAGTTTATGACGTGGTTTATGAATACCTGGAGTATCCATAAAGACTAATTGCATATCTTCACTCGTACGAACTCCACGAATGACGTTTCTTGTCGTTTGCGGTTTGTTTGTCACAATCGCAACTTTATCATTTACTAAGTTATTTAGTAAAGTTGATTTCCCTGCATTTGGGCGTCCAACTAACGCGATAAATCCGCTCTTAAAGCTCATCTTTTAAATCCTCTTCATTAAAACTGTATGGAAGTAGATCACTAATGTTAGTAATCATCGTCTCAGCTTTATTACTTAAGACAATTGGTGTATCTTGATTAATTAGCTCTACTAAAACTTGACGACAAACGCCACACGGAGTTCCAATTCGCTTACCTGATGTGACAATTGCGATACTTTCGATATCATCTTTACGGTATCCATTTGAGTATGCCGCAAAGATTGCGTTACGCTCACCACACATTGTTGGGCTATATGCTGCATTTTCAATGTTTGCCCCGATAAAATAAGTTCCATCTTTGCATTTCACACATGCTCCGACATGATAATTTGAGTATGGTGCATATGCATTGTCCATAGCCTCAAAAGCTTTTTCTAAAATATCTTGATATTCCATAAACTACCTCCTAAAATATGTATTTATATATTACCATTATTCCGACTACGACTGAGATTAATGACATTATTAGCACTGCCCCTGCCGTTAAATCTTTTATATTTTTAATTTCTTCATGATGTTGTTTACCACATGTGAAGTCCGCAAGCATTTCAATCGCACTATTAAAAAATTCACTTAATAATACTAGAGTACATAATATTAAGATAATAATGAAATCATCACGACTAACTTTTAAAAATAGTGAAAACAAAATGACCATCGTTGCGATTAGTGCTTGAATGACAATACTATTATCATTTCTTAAACCATAAAAAACACCACGAAAGGCATGTCTAAATTTATCGATTATTTCACTGATTAATCTCATTGATAATTTTCCTCTGAAGATCAAACATAATTTCTTCATCCTCTTTATTCATATGATCATATCCAAATAAATGGAGTACGCCATGGACAAATAAAAATTCCAACTCTTTCTCTAAACTTTGATTCAAATCTTCTGCTTGAGTATTAGCACGATCAACACTTATAAAGATATCACCTAAGTCAATTTCCATACCTTCAATAATTTCAAACTCTAAATCATCCATAATCGCAAAACTAATGACATCCGTAACTTCATCTAAACTGCGATATTCGCGATTGATCTCTTGGATCTTATTATTATCAACTAAAGTTAGTGATAAATCATAGTCACCTTTTTTATTAAGTACATTTAAAATTGAACTAAATATAAAAGCATAACGACTCTCATCTACTTCATGATTTTTATAATCATTATATATATTGACACTCATATTACTGAAACCTTTTATTGACGTAATTTTGTCCAGCACCATTCATAAAGTCAACTGCACTCATTTTACGTTTACCAGCTGGTTGGATTTCATCAACAATTAAAACTTTATTATCGATTACTATTCCAAGTCCGCCTTCGATACTTCCAATAATTAAACCATTTTCACCTTCATAATTAATATCACTTTCACGAATACTGTGAAACTTGATTTTCTCGCTATCGACTATTCCATAGCCAACTGGACGATCAATTAATGATCTAATATGCGCTGAAACTGTACTGTAGCTTCGATCAAAAGAAATATACTCTTCTTCTTTTGAAATGTTATAAGCATAAGTAACTAAAGCTTCATCTTGAACTTCAGATGGATAGTCATCACTAATTAATAAAGGATAAGCTTCTTCAATTGCGGACTTCGCAACTTCAATTAACTCTAACTCTAAACTATTAGTCGTATGCGTATTTAAAACAGGAATCGATTTCTTTAAAATGATATTCCCTGCATCCATCTTTTTAATCATTTCCATAATTGTGATGCCAGTATTCTCTTCTTCATACATTATAGCTTTATGAATTGGAGCGCCACCACGTAATTTAGGTAGTAATGATGCATGAATATTAAATGATCCATACTTTGGAAAATTTAAAATCTCATCAGGAACTATCTGCCCGTATGCACAAGTAATAATAATATCTGGATTATACTTTAATACATCTTCAACACTATGTTTAATATTTTCAGGTTGAATACAATCAATACCAAGTTCACTCGATAACTCATGAACGGGTGTCATTGTCATAACCCTTTTTCGACCTACAGCACGATCTGGCTGACTTACAGTCGCAACTATATTTAGATTCATAGCATTTAAATGCCTTAATATTTCTTTTGCGAATACAGGAGTTCCCATAAACATAACTCTTATTTCATTCATTATATCACCGACTTAATTATAACATACTAATGGTGTTTTACTGAATATTTATGAGTATAGCTCATATTTA
>CAYWKT010000046.1:0-8861 GCA_964458985.1 uncultured Erysipelothrix sp. | reverse complement strand
TTACACAATGTGTAATCGTCCTACTTTAGACATTACATTATAAATATGATCTTTAATCTTCATTGATTGTAAGTGTGATGTTAGTTCACTTCCATCTTCAAATAGGAGTGGTTCATAAGCATAACACTCATCAAAGTCGACTATCTTATTGTCGCTTTTTTCAATGTAGTTATTATAATCTAAGTAATCATTTTTAAACTGATCATCTTTAAGTGACTCACAGAAGTCATTAAATGTTTCACTAACTTCTGATATAGTTGCGCGATTATAGTCTAGCTTATGCATGCATTCATTATCACAGTAGACAAATACTTCTCCCATACAACTTACTAAAATTGGTGTTCCGAGTAATTCACACGTATCATCAATTAAATCAATGAAGTCATTTGGATTAACTATTTTAAAGTAGCCTTGCATAAAGCTTCCAAAACCATAAGCTTCCCAAATATCAAGTATTAACTCTGGAAGTATATCTTCATACTCAATGATTAAATAGTTTTCCACTAATTCAAATAGTATAAAATCATTAAATAGTTCCATATATCCTCCTAATTACATTTCTTGTAGTCGACTAATTCTTGTGGAAAGTGAGGATAGTTTTCAAATTTATCACTTTCAAGTTCAAATATTTTACTAAGTGCGGCACTCTCAAAACTTAAGTATCCCATGTAATCATCATAGTTACTTAAATGAGTATCATAGAAGAATGCATTATCATTTAACTCATACCAGTTTTCTAAGTAGTTTAATAATAGTTTCTTTTGTACACTCTTATCGCCACTTGCTAAGATGAGCTGACGTAGTGTCTCATACTTACTATCTACTATCTCTTCATTTAATACTTCAAATTCCTCATCTAAATAGTTAACCATCGTATCAACTAGTAAGTCTTCGATATGTTCATCATTAATCTTATCTTTTAATAAGTGCATATTATTTTCACTTACATCAAAAAGTACACCTAAAGATAGTGCCATCAGTAAGACGTCAATTCCATATGCGCTCTCATAACAATCAAACATTGCTTGTAAGAACTTATCCACATCATCTTCTAATTTTTTTATCGCTAAGCCTAAGCAATATTTACATTTAACTAAGTTATATATCGTAAGAGTTGTCGCAATGTTACTAAGATCTTCTCTTTCGTGTGCATCAACCATCTCATTCAGAAATTTTATATTATTTTCAAAGTATTGTTTACTCTTAATGTCATCTCGCATTTTATCATCCTTAATGTTCCTTATAATAGGAATACTACTAAATTATAGTAAGCCACACTAAAAGTGTCAAATTATACAATTTAAGTACTTAATTGAATAAATAATATATACTTAAAGCAGAGGTGATTTAATGGAGAGATGGGATGCATACGATAAAGATTTAAATAAATTAGACTTAATCTTAACTAGAGGTGAGCAAGTACCTAAAGATGTTTATCATTTAGTCGTTGAGACTTTAGTCAAACATACGGATAATACTTATTTACTAATGAAACGTGATTATTCTAAACCTATTTATGGGGGCTACTTTGAGGCATCAGCTGGTGGTAGTGCACTAGTAAATGAAAGTGCGAAAGATGCAATCAAGCGCGAGTTATATGAAGAAACCGGAATTAAAGATTACATAATTTTGGAGCAAATTAATCAATCTATTTATATGGATTCAATATTTATTACGTACTTATGTGTCACTAATGTTGATAAGTCTTCAATCACATTACAACAATCAGAAACGATTGACTTTAAGTGGGTGAGTGAGAAGGAGTTTATTGAGTATGCAAACTCAGATGAAGCACTACCTCCTCAAATTGAAAGACTACATCCATACATTAAATCTATCACATAGAAAAAGGAAACGAGCTGATCGTTTCCTTTTGTTTATTATGAATTATTTATTAATCGACATGCTTTAACATACGTAAGCCACTTAAGACGACTAAGACAGTACTTCCTTCATGAATTAGTACTGCGCCTGATAAGTCGACGATTCCAACGATGTTAATAATCGTTAAGATTAGTACGACTGACATTGCGAAGATAATGTTTTGGATTACAACTTTTCTTAATTTTTTAGATACTTTATGTGTATACGTAATTTTCTCTAAATCATTTACCATTAAGACCGCATCCGCCGCTTCAATTGCGATATCAGTTCCACTTCCCATCGCAAATCCAATATCTGATGTTACTAGTGCAGGGGCATCATTAACTCCATCTCCGACCATTGAAACCATCCCATATTTATCTTTTAATTTTTGAATAATTTCGGCTTTATCTTCTGGCAGAACGTCGGCACGGACATGATCAACTCCAAGTTTACGTCCGATTGCTTCTCCTGTTAAGACGGCATCGCCCGTAATCATAACTGTTTGAATATCATTTTCTTTAAAGTATGCGAGTGATGCTTTCGCTGATGACTTAGGAATATCTTGAATTGCGATTAAACCTTCAACTTTATTATTTTTTGCGAAGAAGACGACTGTTTTTCCATCGTTTTCAAAGTCATCTTTTAATGAAGTAATACTTTCATCGACATCTTTAAATGATGTTGGCTTACCAATAGAATAATCATTTCCTTCATAAGTACTTGATAGTCCAACTCCGACAATATTATTAGCTTCGATTTCTAATAAATTACCATTACTGAAATGTTCGATAATTGCAGTTGCGAGCGGATGGTTTGAACCATGTTCCATTGAGTAAATAATATCTGTGTATAAGTTTAAGTTTTGAGATTCTTCACCGATAAATAAAACGTCAGTAACTGATGGTTTTCCTTCAGTTAATGTTCCAGTTTTATCGAAGGCAATTGCTTTAACTTCGCCGAAGTTTGATAAGTATGATCCACCTTTAAATAAGACCTTACTCTTAGCAAGATTACTAATTGCCGCTAAAGTTGCCGGAACGTCAGTCGCAGCCAGAGCACATGGTGAAACTCCAATTAAGTAAACCATCGTACGATAGAAACTTTCATCTTTACCCCAACCTAAGTAGATTCCCATAAAGTAGAATAGTGGTGCTATTAATAAGGCAGTCGTTACATATTTTGGCTCTAATCTTTTTATAAAGGCTGCTGTATTTGAAATGTTTCCTTGAGCTTGGCCAACTAGTTGAATAATTTTGGCAAAAACTGTATCGCTACTATCTTTAGTAACTTCCATCGTTAAGACACCAGTACCATTGATAGTTCCACCAAAGACAATACTTTCTTTTTCAACTTCAACCGGAATACTCTCTCCCGTAATTGCGGATTGATCAATTGATGATATACCTTCTAAGATTATTCCATCTGTTGGAACTTGATCTCCGTTTAATACTCTTAACTTATCACCTATTTTTAACTCATCAACTGCCACAATTTTTAGTGATCCATCTGGCATAATTAATCTTGCGCTCGTTGGATTCATTTGTAGTAAACTTGTGATTTCTTTTTTACTTTTCTCTTCCACATACTCTTCAAGTAAATGAGCACTCGTAAAGATTATCATTAATAGGGCAGCTTCACTATATTCTTTAATCATTATTGCCCCGATTGCTCCGACGGCCATTAGGACGTGGATGTTTGGCGAGAACTTTTTATTTTTAATCGTATTTTGAACTGTCTCAATAATTCCTTCTGCGGTAATTTCATATCCACATAAAATTACTGCAATTAATAGTAAGTACGGATTCTTATTATAAATTAAACCAAGTATGTAGGAAACTACTCCTAATCCAAATAAGATTATTGGAAGTTTTCCTCCCATTAGATTATGCAGGTCAAACCCTTTTTTCTCTACTATATCCTCACTAATTACTTGTGTTTCATTAATATTTTTATTACTCATTGGTAACCCTCCTTTGAGTTAGTCACGGCTAACACATATGAGCATGTCTTCATGTGTACTAATATTGTAACACCCTATTGTCACCATGTCCAGTTAGTTGAAACTAATCTTTTTTAGGCTTTTTAATGATTAGATGATACAATTAGAAAATATTGAAGAGGTAGTATATGAAAAATAATAGTAAAACATATTTTGCGCAATCTGATATTCACGGACGAGATATTTCAATTGAAAAGTTTGAAGCATGTGGTTTTGATTTAAACGATGAAAATCACATTATCGTTTTAGTTGGAGACTATTTTGACCGTTGGGAAAAAACGATGCTTGTATTAAGATTTATTGAGAAGTACAAGAAATTGTTAGGGGATAGATTTATTGTCTTAAAAGGTAATCATGATGAATTTGTCATTAACTTTATTAATCATATAAAAGCTAACTGTGAAGTTGGAGATCCACTAGTTCATGATGAAGTAAACTTAGATCGATGGTTAAGAAATGGTGGAGACGTTACGATTAGACATTTATTTGGTCCTTATAAAGGTAAGTATACCGAAGCTAAACATAAGAAATTATTAAGATTAGAGAAGTTTGTCAGTCTAATTGATGATTATTATGAGACGAAAGATTACATCTTTACTCATGCCGCAATTGATGAAGAGCGTAATGTCGACACTTGGGCGCGTGATTTTTTTGATCGAGGAGTCAATATTGATAAGACAATAATAATTGGTCATACAACCCACAAATATTTAGTTGAAGATGTCGAGTTTATTCAAACTGAGTATGGAGTAATTGCGAAAAGTTTAAAAGAGACTTTATGTCCAGTTATAAACATCGACAATGGACTCGGAAATAATATCGTCGTTTTTGAAGAAAAATAATTTTTAAGTCAGTAATATAAAATATTGACTTTTTTTATGCAATTAATGAAAAGTTTTACATAAATATGTAAGCGATAATCATTTTTTTATGATATACTACTAAAATAAGAAGAAGAAGGATAAATGTATAGTTGAAAGGAGCTTTTATGTCAGAAGTTATTTTAAGCGTACAAAATTTGAACAAGTACTATAAGAAGTTTCATGCCGTTAAGGATGTTTCATTTGAAGTAAAAAAAGGTGAAGTAGTCGGTTTTATTGGACCAAATGGGTCTGGTAAGTCGACAACGATGAAATGTATAAACAGCTTACTCATTCCAACATCTGGGACAATTACCATTTGCGGAAAAGATATTGTCAAAGAGCGTGAGGCAGCACTACAGAAACAAGCATCATTAATTGAGTCACCAGGCTTATACACTGATCTTAGTGGTCTTGATAACTTAAAGTTATTTGGAAACCTTAGAAATGTTACTAAAGAGCGTATTGAGGAAGTATCTGAAATTATTAACATTGGCTCATTTTTAAAACGCCAAGTTAAAGAATACTCACTAGGTATGAAGCAGCGATTAGCATTAGGTGTCGTCCTTTTATCGAGTCCTGAGTTTATTATTTTAGATGAGCCGACGAATGGACTTGATCCGACTGGTGTGCAAGATCTAAGAAACTTAATTTTAGAGTTAGCCGAAAGTGGCGTATCAGTCTTATTTTCATCACATCAATTAGGTGAAATTGAAAAGATTGCCGACCGTATCATTTCAATAAAAAATGGTGAGCTGATTCCATTTGAAAACAACATTACTGATCATAATAATTATGTTGTGAGTGTTGATAGTGATCTTTCAAGTGTTTCTGAGAAGTTAGATAATGTCGAAGGACTACTCTCATTTACGATAAATGATAATCAACTAGAGTTTATGACAACACTACCTGATGCTTTAAATGAAGTTTTAAATATTTTAATTACAAATAATATTAAAGTCCTTGAAGTTAGTAATGAAGTTGTAAGTATTGAGGATCTATATTTAGAAATATTTGGTGATTAGATGAAGCAATTAATCAAAACAGATTATATTTATTACTTAAAAAGTAAAACTAAACTAATCTTAAGTATCGCCTTTATTTTATCTTTCATTGGAGTCATCTTCTTTTATGATTCAATGGAACTTAGCGAAATAAAGGATGCATCTAATTATTATCGCTCACAAAGTTATTTACACCGGCATAATTCCGTTAATACCGAAGACTTTTGGAAAGAGTTTACCGATGTGTACGGAAGTCCTTATGCGGGTTATACTGAGTTTGGGGATCCAATTATCGATGAGAGTGTACATGAGTTTTGGAGAAGTGAAGAAGGAATTAATACTTTATCAAGATTAGAAATGATGGGTAATAATCTTTGGAATGCTTCTTATGAGATGTATGAAACACTTAATGCGTATGCCACACTTCATGCCGGAGGGAGAATGAATGTCGAGCTTACTTCATATCGTTATGAGATAAATCGCCAAGAAATTCAACTTTATGAGATTATCTTAAATTCTGGCTTAGAGAAAGCGACAGTTGAGTTTGTGAATGAATTAATGGCAAAAGAAGCATTTGATATTGCCCCTTATGAAGAGTTATTAAAAGAGCGAGATCGAATTGAACTTTTAAACTCGACGAATACACCTGATAACTTCAACTACTATACGATCACAAATGCGAACTACTTAAGTAAAGTTTTTGAAGGTTTATCGTTATTTATTATTCTTACTTTTATTTTAGTTCTATTTTATGATTTATTTGCGAAGGACTTTGATACGAGAGCGTATCGTACAATTTTTAGTAGTCCGTTTCCGAGAAGTAAAATAATCTTAGCTAAGTTAATCTTCGCATTTACGTATACAGTAATCTTAATCTCTATTGGAATGCTTATTGCGGCTACTTATATGATGCTACAAAAACGGGTTGGATATAATGTTTTAATGCACCGCCGTGGCTATGCACTGCATCCAGTATATATAAACTTAAATCCACTTTCGTTTATAACTCAAAAGCCAAAATTGTTCTTAGTACCAATGATTATGAAGGATATTATTTCATTAGTAACTGGACTTTCAATTATTGGACTGTGGATAAGTTTAATTAATTTCACATCATTTAAACTTAAGTCATCAAGTTCGACACTTACGATTGGACTATTCGTATTATTATCGGTTTTCTTCGTGAATTTTATTGACTTAAGAGTTACACTCACATATATTTTCCCAATCTTTGGATTTGGATTTGACTACATATTAAATGGTGAAGTCGGCTTAAACTTTATATACATAATTATTGTAAACTGCATACTCATATTCTTATTGAATAAATACTTCTTTAAAGATATTTTAGTAAGTGACATATTGGATGGTGATAGTAATGATTAAATGGATACTACAAGATTCACTACGAACTTTAAAAAGTCGTAAGTCCTTTCTATTGTTGGCAGTAGTTGCGATATCGATGATTAGTTTTGTCATGACTTATGATGTATCTCCTGAAATTCCGGATTATGTTCCTGAACATTTAATCCAGGAGTATAAGGATAAACAGCTGTATGACGTCATTAGTAGTTTATATGATCAATTCCCATACATTACTGATGAAGAGACATACAACACTTATAACGTCGATACATTTCAAGAGTTGTTTCAACAATTAGTAGATGAGACAGATCTAAGTGAAAAATATAAGATCAGACTATATTTGCTTGATCTTGGCTCTGATAGTTTCTTTGAATATTATGAATCATTAGAAGCAGGATCACATATGGATAAGACAATCGCTGAGAAGGCAATTAATGTTGAACTAATAAAAGAAATAAAGAATAAAATAAAAACGGAGATTGCCCCAGACTTTAAACCATTTGTCTTTGAGAATGATTATAGTGGCGCAATTAGTAATTACAACCGAATCGCAATTGATTTATATGAGACGATGATTAGTTATGAAAATAGTTATCCACAAGATGTCGATTACGTATTAACTAGTTCCTTCTTTGTCGCCGGATATATTTCAAACTATTTCTTACTTATCGTCTTAGTTGGAGCGTTACTAATTTTTGACTCTTATTATCGTGACTTTAAGTCCGGTGTCTTTAAGACAATCTTATCTTCACCAACTAGACGTTATCGATACATTATGATGAAGAGTCTTTCTTCAATCATTAGTATTGCCGCCATCATTTTTGGACCAATGTTAATCGTCTCATTGTTCTTAAGATTTACGGTTGGATATGACACACCAAATTATCCAGTTTATATTAGTCGGACGACATTAAATAGTATGGATCCAGTATTGAAGTATTCTCATATTATTAACGCTGAGAAGTCATCATTATTTTATAGTCGTTATCAAGATTTCTGTACTGTCGGTCCGATTACGAAGTTTCCGGTCGATGTAATTGCCCCACAGTTTGGCGTATCCGCTAGTTGTGAGAGTCAGTTCCCTGCATTAAACATCACATTTATGTCATTAAGTAAATTTATTACAATTACTCTATTGTACTTGTTTTTAATCTTTACTTTCCTTGCGGCACTTAATACACTATTTAGTTTAACTATAAACAGTGCAACAATTAATATGACAATACTTGGAGTAATTATTCTCTTAAGTGTCTTTACTAGTCAAATGTTTATCGGAAATAAACTACTTCAGTTTTTACCACTGACCTTTATTTCACCAATTGCCCTTTTACTCGGTACTGTCCCTTACACTTTACTGAATGGAGTTATTACTATATCTGTATGGACAATCATCTTACTATTAATTAACTACATTATTACGAAACGTAAAGATTTTACATATTAAAGATTAAAGTCGAAACTTAATTGTCTCGACTTTATTTTATTCGTGGCCGGTATTTTAGTTGGGGCATTTTACCGTGAGTATACTAAGTACGTCGGATTTACTGGTATAACTAGTTTATCGCTTACTCATACCCATTTACTAGCACCAGGGGCAATGATGGCATTTATCTTTGCCGCATTACTTAAAGCATATAATATTCGTGAGAGTAAATCATTAAATATTGCATGGCTACTTTATATAGTTGGAGTACTCGGAAATTCCATCGTTTTATTTACTCGTGGAATGTTTACAATTTCCGCAGTTGAAATTTCATATGGCTTAAC
>CAYWKT010000045.1:0-9008 GCA_964458985.1 uncultured Erysipelothrix sp. | reverse complement strand
ATAAAAATACTATACATTTATCATATGAAAGGGTATAATAGTGGTACTTAGTGGTTCAAAGTGGAAGAAAGTGGTGAATTATTATGTTTATTGGTGAATATCGACACAATTTAGACACGAAGGGACGAATAATTGTTCCTGCTAAATTTCGTGAGCAGTTATCTAATAACATAATTTTGACTCGTGGACTTGATGGATGTATAACAATCTACACTTTAGACCAATGGAAAGAGATTTATGAACAACTAAAAAAGCTTCCAAGTACAAAAAGAGAAGCTAGAATGTATATTCACATGTTGACTTCAAAAGCAGCGGAAGTAGAAATTGATCGCCAAGGAAGAATTCTAATTCCTGCTGGTTTAATCAAAGAAGCAAAAATAGAAAAGGAAAGTGTTATTGTGGGCGCATTTGATCACATCGAAATCTGGGCAGAAAATGCTTGGGACAGTTATTATGAAGAAGCTAGTGAATCATTTGAAGATATAGCAGAATCACTTACGGACTTTATATTATAATGAGTAAACATATAAGTGTATTATTAGATGAGGCGATCGAAGGTTTAAATATTCAAGATAATAAAGTATACGTAGATGGAACACTAGGCCGTGGAGGTCATAGTAGTGCTATATTAGAAAAAATGAATTCGGGAATGTTATATGCATTTGATAAAGATCAAGATGCCATAGACTTCGTAAATATAGATGATGAAAAGTTCGCAGTTATTAAGTCGGACTTTAGACATATGAAAAGTCGAATGGAAGCAATTGGAGTCGACAAAGTAGATGGTATCTTATTAGATATTGGAGTATCATCACCACAGTTTGATGAAGGTGATCGAGGCTTTAGTTATCGATTTGATGATCAATTAGATATGCGAATGGATAAAAGTCAAAAATTATCGGCATATACCGTTGTTAATAACTATAGTGAAGATGATTTAAGAGAAATATTTTATGAATATGGTGAAGAACGATATGCAAGAATTATCGCTAAGAATATTGTTGAGTTTAGAAAGAATGAGCCAATAAACACGACATTTGACTTAGTTGATATTATTAAATATAGTCTTCCAAATAAAGAGTTAAATAAAAAAGGACATCCGGCTAAAAAAGTCTTTCAAGCAATCAGAATTGAAGTAAATGATGAGTTAGGTGCATTGAAAGAAGTTATTAGAGAAGGATCAAAACTACTTAATCCTGGCGGAAGAATGGTAATAATTACATTCCATTCATTAGAAGATCGAATAGTTAAAGTAATGTTTAGAGATCTTGCGGAAGGCGAGAAAATCGATCCGAGAATTCCACTGCTTCCACATCAAATTACAGAAACGGATTATAAAGTAGTAACGAAAAGGCCAATTACGGCGAGTAAAGAGGAGCTTGAGTATAATAAGCGTGCCAAAAGCGCTAAGTTAAGAATATTAGAGAGGGTATAATATGAGAGTAGTTAAAAGAAGAAAAGCTAAAGGTTTAATATTTGCAATCGTTTTATTTGTAATGAGTGTAACAATGTATACACTGACATCAATATATTTAAAACAATATAACAATCAACTTTCAATAAATATTCAAACAACTCAGTCAGAGATTGCGACTCTTTCTAATGAAAAACAAGCCCTTCAAGTCGAAATTGATAAACTATCAACTAAAAATAAAGTCGTTGATGCTGTCGACTCAGATGAGATGAGCCAAAATAAAGATAATATCGTTTACATCGATGGAAGTAATGATTAAGAATTATGAAAAAAAGAAGTAACAAAATAATTATTACAATGTTTATAGTAATGTTAAGCTTATACGCTTTTCTTATTGTGAACATTTTTTCTGCTTCTATTATGGGAGTCCATTTACGAAGTAAAGAAGTCATTAACAATTATTCTGAAACAAGTACCGCAAAGACGATTATAAAAGCTCAACGCGGTAAAATTTATGAAAGTACAAATACAGTAGTAGCTGAAGATATAACTTCATACAATATACTAGCTTACTTAGATGATAGCCGAGTTAGTGGAAATGGAACACCACATTATGTAGTAGATCATCAAAAAACTGCAGATATGTTGGCTGAGTACTTAGGTGGAGAAACTAGCTATTATTTAGATTTAATGGACACATCACAAAATAATAAAACACAAACTGAATTTGGAAGTCGTGGAAAAGGCTTAGATTTAAAAACTAAAACACTAATTGAAGAAAGTGGACTACCAGGTCTTGAGTTTACGACAACATCTAAACGTCACTATCCATTAGGTCAATTTTCATCACAACTAATCGGATTTAGTGATCTTGACCAAGAAAGTGGACGTCAAGTCGGTAAAATGGGAATTGAAGCGAAATACAATGATTTACTGACAGGTAAAGATGGAGAGAGTGTTAGTACCGTAACAGAAAATGGTTATAAACTACCAAACACAACGTCAAATATTATCGAAGCTAAAGAAGGCGATGACATTTATTTAACTTTAAATAAAAACATTCAACTTCAATTAGAAGAATCACTAGCGCAAACGATGGAAATGGACAATAAAACGGACAAAGCTTGGGCAATGGTAACTGAGATTAGTACAGGAAAAGTAATTGCAATCGCACAAGCTCCATCATTTGATCCTGAAGTACGAGAAGATGTTGAATATTTATTTTATCCAACTGACTTCGTATTTGAGCCAGGATCAACGATGAAAGCTATTACTTATGCTGCGGCAATAGATCAAGGATTAGATGTAAATAAAACCTTTGACTCAAATACTTATCATATGAAGTTTAATGAAAATGGAAGACCGTATCGTGTTGGCTCGGGTGATAATCCGACAGCTACAGTTCAAAATGCTTTAGGTAAAACTTATGGTAATTTAACGTATGCACAAGGTTTCGCTGTATCAAGTAACGTTGGAATGGTTTCGATGTTATCGCAAGAGTTAGACAGTGGTGTACTAGAAGAGTACTTAGATAAGTTCAAATTTTTTGAGCCGACTAAATTAGACTTATTGACAGGATCATCAGGAACTAAAACATATCATTATCCATTTGAAAAAGTAACTACAACCTTTGGACAAGGATCATCTGTCACAATGCTGCAAATGGTACAGGCTTATGGAGCAATATTAAATGATGGAATTATGATGCAACCATATGTAATTGAGCAAATAGTAAACGATCAAAATGAAATTGTTCACCAAGGTGCGCCAGAAGAGATAGGGCGTCCGATATCAAAAGAAACTTCACAGAAAATGAAAGAGCTAATGCACGGTGTAGTTTATGATGAACTAGCGACAGGTAGTCACTATAAAGTTGATGAAATTGAAATAATCGCGAAAACAGGGACAGCACAACTTGTAATTGAAGGCCGTTACAGTTCGCAAAGATATATTTCATCTGTCGGAAGTGCTTTTCCGGCTGATGATCCAAAATATTTAGTCTTTTATGCATATGAATCAAACTTTCATGGACCAAGTTATGTCGATCTAGCGCAACCAGTAAATGATTTAGTTATTAAAATTGCGGAAGAGTATAACTTACTTGATGCTAAAAACTTAAATCAAAAACCTGCGGAACAAGATGATATAATAGTTAGTGAGATGCCAAACTTAATTAATCACTCACTAGACTATGCTAGTAATAAATTAGAAAATAGTGGTGCAGAACTTGTAATTATTGGTGAAGGTGATAATATAATAAATCAGTATCCAAGTGCCACTGATAAAATTATTAGTAGTCAAAGAGTCATTTTATATACTGGTGAGGGTAAAATTACAATGCCTGATATGACTAATTGGAGTCGGAAAGAAGTTGTAGCATTTTGGCATGCCTCTGGAGCCTCATTTATTATCGAGGGACACGGTAATGTGTATAATCAATCAGTTCCTACCGGAACAATTATTGATCCAAACAGTGAAGTTAAAGTTCAACTGAGATAGGAGTTTTTATGGAAATAATTAAATATTTATTAGCGTTTTTTGTATCATTTTTTGCGAGTTTATTTTTATACCCAATGTTTATTAAATTTATGAAGAAATCTCAATTAAATCAGGAAGTTAGTGAGTATGCATTAGATGATTTTAAAGATAAACAACAAACCCCAACTATGGGTGGAGTTATCTTTTTATTCGTACCACTGCTTACTTTACTTTTAGTCGATTTTAAAGCCTTTATGAATGTTCCAGTTTTACTAGTTAGTTTATCTTTTTTAAGTTTTGGTTTAATCGGACTGTATGATGATTACTTAATTTTAGTTAAACAAGATAACATTGGATTTACGACATTAAAGAAATTTATTACTGAAGTAATTTTAGCTATTTTATTTGGAATCGTTTGGATAAAATACAACAATGGAACAGTTGGCTTATCAATTCCGTTTACTAGTATCGTTTTAAGTATTGGAGTTTTATACTTCTTTGTAATTATCTTTATGTTAAGTGGTGTTAGTAATGCGGTAAATCTAACTGATGGAATGGATGGACTTGCAGGTGGAACAGTGATCCTTGCCTTAGTTCCGTATGCATTTTTTGCGTATAAATTAAATCAATTACCATTACTACTATTAATTTTAGCGATATTAGGTTCAATGATAGCCTTTCTATTTTATAATGTTAAACCAGCTCGTATCTTTATGGGTGATGTTGGATCATTATCACTAGGGGCAATGCTTGCGGCAGTCGCAATCGTATTAGGTCAAGAATTATCATTAGTTATTATTGGACTAATTTTTGTATTAGAAACACTATCAGTAATTATTCAAATTGGATCAGTCAAAATTCGTGGTAAACGTGTCTTTCCGTATACACCAATTCACTACTCATTTACAATTTGGGGAATGAAAGAAAAAAATGTTGTGTACATGTTTTGGGCAGTTGGCTTTATTTTATTAATTATTGGAGTTTTAATGGGAGCTAGTTTATGAAAAATGCACTAGTTATCGGAGGAGCGCGTAGTGGTAAATACATCGCACTCCTTTTAAATGATGATAATTACAACGTAACATTAACTGATATTAACAATGTTGATTATAAAGAAGAGTTACAAGAAGTTGGGATTAATGTCGTTGATAACGGACATCCTGACACTTTATTTGATACTAAATATGATTTAGTTATAATGAATCCAGGTATAAAATATAGTGCTCCTTTTATTCAAAAAGTATTAGCGCATAACTATCGTATTTACAATGAAATCGAGATTGCATTAAACTATGCACCAAGTGCTAACGTTTTAGCGATTAGTGGAACTAATGGTAAGACGACGACTGTAACTATGTTATATGAAATGATGAATATGGCTTATGACAATGTTTACTTAGGTGGAAACATCGGAGTACCTGTTAGTCAAATCGTTTATGAAAATAGTCAAATTGATCATTTAATTATTGAAGTATCTTCATTTCAACTTGATGGATTTTATAACTTTAAACCAAATACAGCGGCATTAACTAATTTAAAGCCAGATCATTTAGATTATTATGAAAATGTGAGTGCTTACTATACGACTAAGCAAAAATTATATAAAAATCAAACTGCTGATAATTACTTAATCGTAAATAAAGATGATGATATCGTCTTAAAGTATTTAAATGAAGTTAATGCAAAAGTTATTGAGTATTCATTAAATAGTATGGCAGATGTTTACTTAGATAATGATAATATTATGTATAAAGATATTGTCCTTTTTTCTAAATCAGATTTAAAAGTAGTTGGAAAACATAACTTATACAATGCGACTCTCGCAAGTATAATGGCTTACGTAAATAATGTAAGTAGTGAAGTGATTAAGCAGGTTCTAAATGAGTTTAAAGGTGTAGAGCATCGAATTGAGTATGTTGATAGTAAAAACAATGTAATGTATTACAATGATTCAAAGGCTACTAATATTGAGTCATTAATTGTCGCACTTGAAGCTTTTGAAAAGCCAGTAATATTAATTGCAGGCGGATATGATAAAAAAGTTAGTTTCGATGATTTAATAAAATATAATGACAAGATAAAAAAAGCTATCTTATTTGGAGGAACTAAATACGAATTAGCTAATATATTTAATAATAATATAATTGTCGAAGATTTAGAGTATGCAGTTAAAGTTGCATCAGAAATTAGTGAAGATGGCGATATAGTCTTATTTAGCCCGGCTTGCGCAAGCTTTGATCAGTTCAAAGATTATGAACAACGAGGCCGGTTATTTAAGCAATATGTCACAAATATAAAAAGTGTCAATAATTAATTTATTTAAGAAAAAAAGAGTTTGATAATGATTAATTCATCTTCAAACTTTTTAAATGGATGAGTTTGATTTGATGTTGAATAAAATCGTAAAAAACGTATAATATAGTACAGGTGGTAACAATGATGATAGATGATAAAAAAATGGATGAAAAACTAGCATTAACAATTAGTTTAAAGTATTACCAATTAAAACGCGAGTCACTTCCCAATTTAGAAGTTTCACAGTTAACTGATTATTTATTTAAGTGTAAATGGAAGCAAGAGCGTCCACAAACTTTAAATGCAATTGTAACTGACGTCATGGGAGTTGACGCGGAAACTTTAGTTCAGTATTTATCTAACTTAGTAATTATTGAATCAAGACATAAAGGTCTTGATGAATTTGATGATTTATTCGGTAATTATAATGGACAATAATCAAATAAGTATAAACGATGTCTCTTCATTAGTAAGAGATATTTTACTCTCTCAAAACTTGAGTGAGATTCAAATAGATCAAATATTAAATGATCAAAAATACGATTTAGTTAGTGATGATTTAGATCGAATTTTAGAGAGACTTTATAAAGCGAAAGTGTTAGAAGAAAAAGTGGTAATTGTCGGAGATTATGATGCCGATGGTATTATGGCGACAACTATTTTAGTTAAAGCTTTAAAAACATTTGGAATTGATGCTGGCTTCTACATACCAGATCGTTTAAAAGAAGGTTATGGATTAAGTGAAAGTATTGTAAATCTCGTTAGTAGTAAAGAGTATTCACTAATAATTACTGTCGACAACGGTGTCGTTGCATATGATGCCTTAAACTTAGCTAAAGAGTTAGGTGTTGATGTCATCGTTACTGATCATCATAGTCATGATGAAGTTATTAATTACCCATTTGATTATTTACTGCATCCTAAATTTTTAAGTGAAGGATATAACGACCTTGCAGGGGCCGGATTAGCACTCATATTAGCGGAGAAACTACTTAATAAGCAAAACATGGGTGAGTACTATGTTTATGCAATGGTAGCGACGATTGCCGATATGGTTTCTGTATTTGGATTTAATCGAAATATAATAAAAAATGGTCTATACTTCATTAATAAAAATGGAAATGAGTATATAGAAAAACTTATACATTATCGAAATGGAGTTATTGATCAACAAGTAATTTCATTTCAAGTCGTACCAAAGTTAAATACATTTGGTCGCTTAGCTGATCAAGTAAATGTAAACAATATGGTTCGCTACTTTATGCTTGAAGATAAAGGGCAAATTGAAAGTGTTGCGAAAGATATTACAAAACTTAATCAAGTTCGAATTGATATGACCCGAACTACATTTGAAAAATCTACTAATATCGTCAAGTATGGAACTTTAAACATTTTGATTGATGAAAATATTCATGAAGGAATTACTGGATTAATTGCTGGTCGACATTTAAATAAAATAAATGAGCCGATGTTAGTTTTAACTAAAAGTGATGATGTATATAAAGGTTCAGGACGTAGTCCTAAAGGCTATGATATTCATAAACTTTTAAGTCCATTAAGTAGTAACTTTATCGCATTTGGTGGTCATGCTCAAGCATGTGGTTTAAGCATCCATGAGAGCGAATTAAATAGCGTTTTACAGCTTATTACTAATGCATCTAAAGATTTAAGTATCGTCGAGTATGAAGATGTCTACTTAGATGTAAATGTCAAAGACTTAACGGTTGAAGCCGTTAATGAGTTTTCGAAATTAGAGCCATATGGTGTTGATTTTATAAAACCACTTTTAAAAGTTGAGGCCCATGCGATGGATTATCCAACTGTTTTAAAAGAGAAATATTTAAAATGGTCAATTCAAGATGATATTGAACTACTCTCATTTGATGGTAGCCAAGATTTAGATTATTACAAAAAGCAATTAGATCTGAGTGCATATGTTAATATATCATTGAACACTTTTAGAAATAAGACGACGATTAACTTAGTTGTAGATAAGTTTATCGATTAGAAAATAGAGGTATTTATGAAAAAAATATTAATGTTATTAGTAATGTCACTCTTACTATTTGGTTGCAGTAGTAATATCTCAGATGAACAGCTCGCTGATTTGCGAGTATCAATGAGTACAGTACGAGAAAATAATAAAAATAACTTCTCACACAAATTAGAAGTTGAAGATGTTAGTGCAAACTACACGACTAAGATTGAAACTGATGTTAAATATGAAAATTTAGACAATATAGAGGAAATTAAGTTCAATGTACAGTTGGCAATGATTGAATATTTTAATGATCAAGAAAATACTGTAACAATTAAGTTGTACATTAATGATGGTTATTTATACGTTGATAATGGACAAGAGAAAAGATATACAGAAGTTACTGATGACTATATTGTCGATGTCTTAAATATAAGTAATATTTCAAATGTATATCAGTTATTTAATGTAGTTGATAAATTCGATGATTATTTTAGTACTTCAGATTTTAAAATTAGTCAAAATGAAAACGAGAGTATTTATGCAGTAAAACTAAACTCAAACTTAGCGAAAAGTATTACCGAAGAAAAAGAAGTTCTTTTATTTTCTACGATGGGGCAATTTTCGATGTTTGAAAATATAAAGTTAGAAAAATTTGATTTTACACTAAATGATGATCAATTGATTTCAATCAAATCAGATTTAACTGCGAAAGAAGAAAAAGATGATCAAAAGTATGATTTTAATGTTAGTAGTCAGTTCGTTAATAATCTAGATAATAATGAAATTAACTTTGATTTTCCAAATTTTGATGATTTTGACTATATTGCAGATATTGAATTA
>CAYWKT010000044.1:0-9413 GCA_964458985.1 uncultured Erysipelothrix sp. | reverse complement strand
GATCACATGTTAAAAGGACATTATGTTGTAGTTGACTTTGAAGGAAACAACGACACAGTATCAGAATTACATCGTTTAACGAACATTAACAAAAACATCGTTCGTTTTATGATTACGAAACAAGACTAATTGATAGGAGAAAAGATATATGATTAATAATGTAGTATTAGTAGGCAGACTAACTAGAGATCCTGAACTAAGAAAAACTCAGTCAGGAACATCAGTATTATCTTTTACTTGTGCAGTTAATAGAAAGTTTCAATCGCAAGAACAAACAGCTGATTTCATCAACTGTGTTGCCTGGAACCAAACTGCCGATTTCTTATCTCGCTATGCAACAAAAGGGGCATTAGTGGGTGTAGAAGGTCGTATTCAGACACGTAATTATGAGGATAAAACAGGTAATCGAGTATATGTTACTGAGGTTGTCGCAGAGTCAGTTCAACTGTTAGAAAGTCGTGCAGAAGCCGAAAGAAGACAGACAACTGGATCAACTCAAAATTATCAATCATTTGATAACAACCAAGGCTTTTATGAAGATAAGAGCACAGTCGATATCGAAGAAGAGTTTGGAGGACCAACACTAGATATTTCTAGTGATGATCTGCCATTTTAAATAGATAGGAGAATCCAAGATGGGCTATAGAAAATTCAGACCAAGAAAAAAAGTTTGTCATTTTTGTAAAAACAAAATAGACCACGTTGACTATAAAGATGTTGATCTATTAAGAAAATATGTATCAGCTAATGGAAAAATAATTCCAAGAAGAGTAACTGGTACATGTGCAAAACATCAAAGAGTTTTAGCAACAGCAATTAAACAATCACGCGAAATGGCATTAATTCCATACGTAGCGGAATAGATTTAAAGAGATAATTAACCTCCGTTATATAGTAACGGGGGTTTTATTATAAGGAGGCAATATGAAAAGTAATGTTAGAAGAATTACTGATGGAGCATTAATTAGTGCATTAATGGGAGTTTTAATCGTCTTAGATGGACAAAGTGGACTTTTAATTGATGGATTATTATTTTGGATCATTCCGATACCAATATTAATTTATACAGTTAAGTACGATGTCTCTAGTGGATTAATGGTTAGTGTTGCCACATTCCTTTTAGCCTTTATACTATCAGTTCCAACGATTGCCATCTTAATCGGCTTCTCAAATATGATTGGACTAGCATATGGCTATGGAATTAGTAAAAAGTTAAAAATGTCGACGACCTTATTTCTAACATTTATTACTACATTCATATACTACATCGTGACTATGGTCACTTTCGCAGCATTTTTTGGTTATGATCCAATAAGAGAAATGAATCAAATGATTGACTTCTTTGCATCATTTAGCTCAATGGATAAATCATTAACGATTCTACGCTTAAAAGATAGTAATCCGTTCTTTAAGATGTTAGTGACATTTCCACTATTTCTACCTTTAACGATTGCCGCACTTCAAACGATGATTACAAATATGGCGGCAAAGTTAATTTTGGTTAGACTAAAATTAGCGGAATTTGAACCATTCTCACTGTTTAATATCAGAATTAGTAAAAAGCATGCAATAATACTTCTTGTCGTATTATTTATGACGTACTTATATACTTTCTCAAACGCTAAGCCATTTCTTAATGTTATAATGTTAGTACAGTTTGTCATCGAATTAGTTTTTATAATCTTAGGGGTAATTTTACTCGTATCATATGCGATACTAAGTAGAAAACCATACTTATCAGTTATATTTCTAATCTTGACAATTGGAGTACCATATATGGTAATGTTTTTTGGAATCGCGGACTCTATTACTAATGTTAGAGTTAATTTAATAAGGAGGTTTGTGAATGAGAGATAAAGTTGAGCAATTAAAATTTACGGCACTTGTCAGTATTCTAATTCAAGTCGCTTTATTATCTGTATATATTTTCTTTGCCGGACTTAGAGAAGACTTCTTCATTATTGTTTTCTTCTTAATATTTGAAGCAGCGATAGTATTTTACTTATTATCGGTATATGAAAAAGAGTTAAATAAAGAAATTGTAAATATTACTGACATATTAGGTAATGAATCACAAGAAGCATTCTTAATTGCGAAAATTGGACTAGTCGTCTACGACGCCTCATACAATATTGTTTGGATGAGTGATTATTTTAAAGAGATTGGTATCGATCAAACGAATAATAAGATAACGATATGGCTACCACAGACAGCTGGACTATTTAATGGCGATGTTGATGTCGTCAACGTTAAGTACAATGATTACATATTTAATGTTGTGAGAAATAGTAAATCAAGACTTTTATACTTTAAAGATATTACTTTAGAATATATTATTAGTGAGAAATATACGAACGAGTCACCAGTAATGGGACTTGTACACTTAGATAATTATTTAGAATATACCCAATATGAAGAAGAATCGAGAGTATATTACGTAGATAGTATCGTTAAACAAAACTTAATTAAATGGGCATCAGATTTAGGAATTTTTATCAGGCGCTTAAGAAACGACCGTTATTTATTATTAATGGATAATAAAACATTTGAAAGTGTACTAAAAAGTAACTTCTCAATTATGCATAAAATAAGAAAAGAAGCACAAAATAATGACTTAGTTTTATCCTTATCAATGGGCTTCGCCTTAGGTACAACGGATTATTTAGAACTTGAAGATACATCAAACAGCTTACTTGAATTAGCCCAGAGCCGTGGGGGAGATCAGGTAGCGGTAAAAGCTGTCGGTGAAGATATTAAGTATTATGGTGGACATAGTCAATCAAGAGAACGTCGTAGTAAGGCACGAGTTCGAGTTATCTCGCAAACAATTCGTGACTTAATCTTACAAAGTGATAAGGTTATTATAGTTGGACACAAAAATGCTGACTTCGATTGTATTGGATCAGCACTAGGTATGAGTAAAATTGTTAAGTCACTAGATCGTGATGCATATATAGTTTCAAAAACTGGTGGTATTGAAGATAAACTAAAAGCTGGTTTAATCGCCAATGAGAAGTTGTTAGTTGAAGATCATAAATTCATAGATGAAGAAGAGGCAATTGATATTTTAACGTATGAAACATTAGTTATTATGGTTGATCATCATAGTGACAGCGTCTCTAGTAGTCCAAATTTAATTGAACGAGCTAATCGAATTTGTATTATTGATCATCACCGTCGAACTAAAGATTATACTTTCCAACCACTTCTTGCTTACATTGAGTCGGCAGCCTCAAGTACTGGTGAGCTAGTTGTGGAACTATTACCGTATCAAGAAAAACGTGTAAACTTAAGTCCACTTGAAGCGACATTCTTATATACTGGAATTGTCGTCGATACAAATGGGTTTATAAACCGTGTTGGCAGTAGAACTTTTGAGTCAGCATCAGTCTTACAGAGATATGGCGCGGACGTCAGTTATGCAAACGAAATGTTAGATGATAGTTTTAATGACATCAAACTAAAAACAAAAATTATGAAAAATGTTATTATGAATGAAGACGAAGGTATAATATATGCCCCAGTCGATGATAGTACGATAATACCAAGAGCATTAATATCCACAGTTGCGGATGAATTACTATCAGTTCAAAGTGCTCAAGCAGTGTTCGTTATTTCAAAAATATCGGATGATAAAGTTGGAATTAGTGCAAGATCACGTGGTAGTTTCAACGTTCAAAAAATTATGGAAAATATGGGTGGCGGTGGACATTTTAATGCGTCGGCACTTCAAAGAAAAGATAGTAGTTGTGATGAGTTATTTACAGAACTACAAACTGTTGTGAATAAATATTTAGAGGAGGTTTACAGCGATGAGAGTAATATTACTAACTGATGTTAAAAACGTAGGTAAAAAAGGTGAGATTGTTAAAGTAGCACCAGGATATGGTCGTAACTTTTTAATTAGAAATAAAAAAGCAGTCTTAGCTTCAGAAGGAAGCTTAGATGTTTTAGCTCAACAAGAGTCAGAACATGCAGAAGTTGAAGCACAAAAGAAAGCACAAGCAGAAGTTGATAAAGAAAAAATCGAAAAATTAGATTTAGAATTTTTTGTTAACGTTGGAAAAGAAGGAAAAATCTTCGGATCAGTTTCTTCAAAACAAGTAGCGAGTGCACTATTAACAAGATTTAAAATTAAGGTTGATCGTCGTAAGTTTTTAGACAATGGACCATACACGCATTTAGGGGTAAATAACGTTAAAGTTGAACTTTATAAAGACGTTATTGCAACTATTAAAGTAGTTTTAAAGGAAAAACAGTAAGATGCAAAGAACTTTGCCAAGTAGTATTGATGCCGAACAAGCAATATTAGGTGCAATGCTAGTATATCCAAATGCAGTAAGAGCAAGTATTGAATATGGATTATTAAAAGAACATTTTTATTTAGATTCACACCGTGTCATATATGAAGTAATGCTAGATATCGATGAAAGTAATAAAGTAGTTGACCATGTAATGTTAATTACACGAATTCAAGACTTAAACTTAGTTAACGTTATTGGTGGTTTAGACTATATATCCCAATTAGTAGAAACTGCGACAACTTCAGCTACGATTCAACATTATGTCGAAGATGTTATCGACAAATATACTTTAAGAGAGTTAATTCTTTTAGCCGAAAAAATTAGTGCTGATGGATATACTCGCCAAGGTGAAGTTGATCTTTTAATGGATGAAGCAGAACGTAGTATTTTAAATGTTACACGTTCAAGAAGAAGTAGTGAGTTTCGCGATGCTAGAAGTGTTGTTGAGACAGTATTAGAAAACATTAAGATTAAGTCAGAATCAGGTACTGGTATTACCGGAATGGGTACAGGATATGGCGATTTAGATAAAATAACAAGTGGATTTCAACGTGGTGACTTAATTATTTTAGCTGCAAGACCATCGGTAGGTAAGACGGCATTTGCCTTAAATCTAGGTACAAAAATGTCATTTATCAATAAACTGCCAACCGCAATATTCTCACTGGAGATGCCAGCTGAACAATTAATGCAACGTGTTCTTACTTTTGAAAGTGGCGTTGCCGGAACTAAATTAAGAGATGGAACTATTAGTAGTAATAGTGATTGGAATAAGTTACATGAGGCGGCGAGCCGTGTTCGTGAAGCACCAATCTTTATTGATGATAGTCCATCATTAAAAATATCTGAGATATTTTCAAAGTGTCGTAAACTAAAAGCAGAACATGATTTAGGTGTAATTATTATTGACTACCTTCAGTTAATGGACTCTGGTAGTAATAGTGAAAACCGTCAGCAAGCAGTATCGGAAATTTCAAGAGCATTCAAAGGGCTAGCCCGTGAACTTGATGTACCAGTAATTGCATTATCTCAGCTATCTCGTTCAGTTGAAACACGCCAAGATAAACGTCCAATGTTATCAGACTTACGTGAGTCTGGAGCAATTGAGCAGGATGCGGATATCGTCATGTTTTTATATCGTGAAGAATACCATAGTGGTGAAGAAGAATCAGATAAGCAAGATACAGATGTTATTATCGCGAAGCACCGTAACGGTTCTTTAGCAACTGTAACTCTATCGTTTGAGAAAGGTATTAACGCTTTCCATTCGATATCAAGAGATTATCCAGGAGCATAATATAATGAGTAATAAAAAAGCAATTCAATTATTAGCCGGATTAAGTTTTGTTTCGTTACTAATCGTATTTATTAGTACTTCGGTATTTGCAAGTGATAATGGTTTATCAAATAGTAAACTATTAGCAAATACAAACTCAATAATTGAACAAGAAATAATCGCAGAAAGTGAAAAACAAACTGTCCAAAAAGTCCTATATGCAAACAACGAAGTTGTCGGCGTAGTAACTGATTTGAAATCTATTGAACATATGATTGAAGCAGTTGGAAGTAGTGAGTATAAATCAGAGTTTCCTGATTCTCGATTAGGGTTTGGTGAGGATGTTTTTATCGCTGAGGAAATGTCAAATTTTTACTATGAAAACATTGATGACCAAATTAAAGACTACATTATTGAGGAAGATTTATTAGCGATTGAAACTAATAAAGTAACTTTTTCAAATGGTGCAGTTATTTATGTAAAAGATGTTGAAGATTTTGAAGAAGCTAAAGAAGATTATCTTTTAAACTTCATAAGCGAAAAAGAGTTAGAGTATATTAAGAGGAACGAAAAAATTCCTTATAATGAAGAAGTTTATACTTCTACGGCCCAAAGTATTGAAATAGTAGAAAAAACAACTCTTTCAAAAGGGTATGCTTCAAAAGATAAAATCTTTAAAGATAAACGTGAAATAGTAGAATTTTTAAGTTATGGTTATGGAACTGATAAAGAATATTATACAGTTCAAGCATTTGACCAAGTTGATGGTGTCGCATATTTAGCTGGAATTTCACCGCAGCAGTTATTAACGATTAACCCTCAAATTAAATCGCGTGAGCAACTATTAAAAGTAGGGGACAAATTAAATGTCACATTCTTTGACTCTCCGATAAACGTTATCGTTAAAAAACATACTGTTAAAGAAGAAATTATTTATCCAGCATCGACTTTATTTGTCGATGATCCATCACTTCGTGAAGGTAATACTGTAACGACAGTAAATGAGGAGTCTGGATCAAAACGTGTTATTTATGAAGAAACGTATGTTAATGGTGAACTAAAAGATGGTGCCGAAGTTTTAACTTCAACCGTTTTAAAAGAGCCAGTCCAAGAGATTATTAAACGAGGAACGATGGTTGTCCCTAATATTGGATCAGGAAGATTTAGATATCCAGTGGATAATGTCAGTATGACATGTGGATGGTACTGTTATGGTGGTCATACTGCGGTTGACGTTATAAATCGAATTAATCGCTATGGATCAGTTCGTGCTGCCGACCGTGGAGTCGTTGAAGTTGCATCATATAAAGGTGTTAATGGATACCACGTTTGGATAAATCATAACAATGGTTATCGAACATACTATGGTCATATGAATACTGCACCTTATGTCCGCGTTGGACAGACAGTCGAACGAGGGGAAGTTATTGGTCAGATTGGAATGACCGGTGTGGCCACTGGACCACATGTTCACTTTATGGTCACAAAAAATGGTTCCTACATTAATCCGCTAACGGTACTTGGAAACTAATGAAATTTTACGTACTAGCTAGTGGCTCAAAAGGAAACTGTACGGTAATTACTGATGATGAAACGACTATCGTCATTGATGCCGGAACGACTGACCGTTATCTTAAACCATCATTTGAAGAAATTAAGGTCGATTATAAAAATATTGACGCACTTTTCATTACACATACACATAGTGACCACATTGGACGTATAAACTTATTTAGAGATATCCCCATGTATACTCCTGAGTTTTTAGGAGAAAAATACAAACAAGTAAAAGTTTATGGAGAAGATACATTTCAAATAAATAGTTTTACGATAAGAGCTATAACATTATCACATGATAGATCTTTAACAGTTGGCTACATTATTAACAATTCAAGAAAAACACTTGTCTATGTTACTGATACTGGCTACTTTAAAGATAAACATTTAGAACTAATTTATGGTGCAGACTACTATATATTTGAAAGTAATCATGATCCAGTAATGTTAATGGAGACTAATCGTCCATTTATGCTAAAACAACGTATAATGGCGATGGATGGTCATTTAAGTAATGATGATTGTGCAGAAGTATTATCGAGGAGCGTTAGTTCAAATACAAAAGAAGTTGTATTAGCTCACTTAAGTGAGGAAGCTAATGATCCAAAGATTGCCTATCAAACAACTAAAGACAAACTAATATATGCGGATATTGAAGTTAAGGTTGCGAAACAATTCGAGATTGTTGAAGGAGGCTATTATGATGAATGAAGAAAATAATATTATAATAAATGAAGTAAAAGAAAAAAAAGGAAAAAAACACCTGTTAACATTTACAATAATTATGTTGGCAGTCTGGAACTTATTTCTAACATACTCACTATTTAATCAACCAAAAGTTGATGGTAATGGAAATGTTACTGAGAATACTGGTAAAGTCGTCCAAAACCAAACGTTTGCGACGACTGATTTAACCAAGACTGCTGAAAAAGGTAGTGAAAGAACAGTTGGAATTAGTACAGGTTCAGGATCAGGTAGTGGGGCAATATATAAAAGTGAGCGTAGTAATGATAAAAGCTTAGTCACAATCATTACTAACTATCACGTTGTAACTACACAAAAAACGGTTGATGTCGTTTTTGCTAATGAGCAAACAGTTACAGGTAATGTAATTGGTGGCGATATTTATACTGACTTAGCAGTTGTACAAGTGGAGACTGATTTTGCAGTTGAAGCATTTAACATTGGAGACTCTAGTACCTTAAAAAGAGGTGAATGGGTTTTAGCAATCGGAAGTCCGCTTGGATTACAGTTTAATGGTACAGTTACTGAAGGAATTATTTCCGGAAAAGATCGTATTATTGGTGTTGACTTAAACCAAGATGGTCAAGATGACTGGGATATGTCAGTCCTTCAAACGACTGCAGCAATTAACCCAGGTAATAGTGGTGGCCCATTAATTAACTTAAATGGAGATTTAATTGGAATAAATTCAATGAAAATATCATCTGATAAAGTTGAAGGGATGGGATTTGCGATTCCAATCAATGAGGCAGTACCAATTGTAGAACAACTAATTGAAAAAGGTGTAGTTACACGTCCATTAATAGGAGTATCAGGCCGTAATTTATCCGATTATACGACATCACATAGAAGCTACTTAGGCTTACCATTAGATGTTGAAAATGGTGTTGTCATTACAGATGTAATCACAGGTGGAGCTGGTGAGAAGTCAGGACTATTAGCTGGCGACATTATAACTAAGATTAATGATGTAGACGTTGAAAACTTTAAAAACTTTAGAATGGAACTGTATAAACATAAATCAGGTGAAGAAATTACATTAGAAGTGTATTCTAAAAATGAATCTAAAACAGTTAGTGTAATATTAGAGTGATAAATATTATCGTTGTTGGAAAACTAAAAGAAAAAAGCATGCAGTCTCTAAGTGATGAGTATGTAAAGCGAATTCAACCTTATCACAAACTAAAAGTAATTGAAGTAAAAGATTTTAGTACTGATAATAAGATTGATGCTAAACGTAAAGAAGCTGAGTTAATTAATAAACATATTAAACCTCAAGATTATGTAGTAGTTTTAGATCTTAAAGGTAAAGACATTACGAGTGAAGAGTTAAGTATGAAAATTGATAATACGTTTACAAATGGCTCAAGCAATATTACTTTCATAATTGGCGGCTCATTAGGTATTGAAGATGAGATACTAAAAAAAGCACATTTTAATTGGAAATTATCTAACTTAACATTTACACATCAATTCGCAAGAATTATTGCACTAGAGCAAATATATCGTGCATTTAAAATATTAAGTAACGA
>CAYWKT010000043.1:0-9547 GCA_964458985.1 uncultured Erysipelothrix sp. | reverse complement strand
AGGGGAAATAACTGGTTTTGTCGGGGAAAATGGAGCCGGGAAAACTACGACGATTAGAAGTCTATTAAACTTTATTAATCCAACTTCAGGAACTTTAAACATATTAGGTTTAGATTGTGTAAGACAATCTAAAGAAATAAAATCTAAAGTTTCATACATGTCGAGTGATACGACTTTTTATGATAATTTAAGTGCGAAGCAAATGTTTAAACTTGCCTGTGATATTTCAAATGTATCACTAAATAAGGCATTAGAATATGCCACATATTTTGATTTAGACGTTAATAAAAAGTTTAAAACATTAAGTCTTGGAAATAGTAAAAAGGTTGGAATCATTCAAACACTAATTAAAGATAGCGAGATATTTATATTTGATGAGCCAACTAATGGCTTAGATCCACTTATGCAAGTTAAATTTTTTGAACTAATTTTGAAACTTAAAGAAGATAATAAGACGATATTTTTATCAAGTCACAACTTAGTTGAGATTGAGAAATATTGTGATCGAGTTATCATTATTAAAGAAGGTAAAATTGTTGAAGACATTGATATGCGCACTGCCCGTTTAAATCAGAAGCAATTAGTTACTTACGTAAATAATGAAGGAGAAGAAGTTTCTTATCAATTTGATGGTGATGTGAATGAATTGCTTGCGGATTTAAGTAAATTAAATTTAAAAACATTAGAAATTAAAAATATAAGTATGGAAGATGAGTTTATGAAATATTATGGGGGTGAGTTAAATGAGTAATTTTGATCTAAGTAATATTGTAATCTTGTCAAAGTTTCAACTAAATTTAAAACGTCGTCAAATATTGATCTGGTCGCTTATCCTAAGTGGCTTAATGTTTATGTATATGATTTTATTCCCGCAGCTTCAAGATTTAGCGCAAGTTAAAATGGATGCACTTCCGAAAGAAATGCTTCAGTTAATGGGAAGTGATTCATTAAGTGACCTTGGTGTATACAACTCATATTTTAAAATGGTCTATGCAATTATTTTAATTGCAATTAGTATTTTTATTAGTACATTTACGAGTTCACTAATTGTTAATGAGGAAAAAGAGCACACGATTGAATTTGTATATGCGCAACAAGTTAGTAAAGAAGAAATATTCATCTCCAAAGTTATAGTGAGTATATTATCATTGTTAATTTTAATGTCTTCGATTAGTGTCGTCGTCATTAGTTGCGGATATATTGTAGGTGGAGATACTTTTGATTTAAAAGAGATAGTTAAAATAATATCATTATCATTAATGATTCCTTTAATATACTTTAGTGTGAGTATTTTACTTAGTGGAGTAAGCTCTAAGATCGGTCTTCCGTCAGTTAGTGCAATGTTTGTCATAGTAACGTACATGTTTGGCTACTTAGGAACATTACTTGAAGATAAGGGTGAATTATTACGTAATCTATCACCATTTGAGCTTTATTCTTATGAATCAGGTCTATCTAATATAAACTTAAAAGTAATGATTGGAGTTAGCCTAATTGTCGTTATGACTATTTTAGGCTTAAGATTTTATAAAAAACGTGATTTAAATTTATAAACGATTGAAGGTGAAAGTATGGGATCACGCATGATGCATGTCGCAATTGCATATGAGGTTTCTAAACTAATTGAGATTGAAAACTTATCGATGTTTTTAATTGGGGCACTAGCTCCTGATGCGACTGATGATAAGAAACTAACTCACTACTTTTCTGGTGACATGAAAACATTTGATCGTGCCGTTAACTATGAGGATTTTGTTAATCAAAATTATCCACTAACTAATGACTTCTTAAAAGGCTACTATACGCATTTAGTTGCGGATGATATTTGGATTAATGGATTTTATTCAATGTGGCTTAAAGATGCAATGGATAGTGATTCTAATTTTCAAAAGTTATACTACTTAGATTTTCAAAGATTAAATCAAATTATCTTAAATGAGTATCCACAGTTAAAGGTTGTTTTAGAAGAATTAACATTAGATGACCAGTCTGATTCATTAAATATTCCTATAACTTCGATAGAAATGATAATATCTGATATCCAAGCAGATGTGAGTGAGCTGTACAGTAGTGATAATCTTTATTTGTTTTCCAAAGCACAAATTTTAGGCTATATTAAATCATCGGCTAAAAAGAGTGCATATCTTATTAATCAGATAAATAAAATTTAGTTATAATGCGTTTACATATAATAATATTGCGAAAAAGGTGCTGAATACGATGATGTGAAAGCACCTTTTTTAGGCGCTTAAATTTCCAAAAATCTAACTTCCTTGGTATAATTAGCTAGGACTCTATAATAAGAATTTTAGAGACTCTGTAAAAAAAGGAGTTATTATGAACAACAAAAACAATAAGATGGTTATGATCTGGTCAGACGTTGTAGATCTTAAACATTTAATTATTTCGATATTAGTATGTACAATCACAACGATGGGTGCATATTTTTTAGCTGATCCAACTAATAAGACAATGGGCTTATTTTTTGGTTTAGGTGGGGCAGTACTAGGATTTTTAATTTGTACATTTATGTTTAAACCTAAAAGAGTAGTAACAATAAAAGAAGATTAGAGGAGTTTTATAGTGAATATTATATTTCAAATGATTTTGATGGCGCTATTAGCTGTCTTAATATACGTAATTATTGGGTTTATCCCAGGAACTGATGAGACATCAGTTTTAATGCCAATTACTTTAGTAATTATACTAGCGGGTGTACCACCAATCGCAGTATTAAGTTTCTTTATTAGCGCAATCGTTACACTTAACTTAACGAACGCAATCCCGACAGTTTTAGTCGGACTACCAGGCGGGGTTATGTCAAGTCCCTTGTTAGAAGACTCACTTTATTTAAAGTCAAAAGGGCTGTCGACAATCTTAATTAAAAAAATGGCGGCAGGATCACTGCTTGGAGTTTTAATCGCAGTACCACTATCATTAGTATTAGCGAATCTTTTGGCACCACTTGGACCATTCTTAAGTTCTAAGTCGGCATTACTGTTATTTTTAGGTGCGATATTTTTATCATTATTAAGTAATAATAAAATCTTATCATTAATTAGTATCATTCCAATGTCAATATTATTTATGAGTTTACGTCATTTATACTGGGGAACTGGGGCTGTTGCGCCAGGCGTCAACATTTCAACATCATTTTTCTTAGGTATTACAATAGGACCATTATTTATTGAACTATTAGGCTTATTAAATAAAGCTAAAGTTTCAGAAATGATTGTCGATGGAAAAAATGAGATTACGATTAATATTGATACTAAGAGTGATCGTAGTGTAAATCCATTTAAGATTATGACTAAAGAAGAAATAAAAAACGCAACTATTGGATCAGTTTTAGTCAACTTTTTATTCGTTTTAAGTCCAGTTGGATTAACGATTTTATTTGGAGAATCATTATCAAGAAAGATTAAAGATCCAATCACAAAAGCATTAAATAGTATTGTAACTAAGAGTGCATTAGTCCAAGCGACGTACATTTCAGGAATTATTATTCCACTAATCGCAGTTGGTATACCACTTTCACCAGTTTCAATTGGACCAGGTGGTGCACTATTTGAGGCACTTCCGGTATTTAGTCTCGATAATAACATTCACCATTTACTATCAAATACTGAGTTTGTCATAGCAGTATTAATTGGAAGTATCGTTGCGATTAGTATTACATACTTTATCGTCAGTAAGTATGCAAGTACGATGGCGGCATTCGTGCTAACAAGATTTCCACATGAGGCAATCTTAGGATTATTCATTTCATTCGTCGTCTTACTAGCATATATGGATGCGGGATTAATTAACGTATTTGGAGTTTTACTAATTGGTATTTGTAGTGGTACTCTAAATAAAATGGGAGTTAACTACGGTGTTCAATTTATGACACTTTATGCATCACCGTTCGTAATTAACTTACTAGGAAGTCTATAGTATGAGTGAGAAGTTATATGGAAGTGCAATCGGGAAAATTATATTAATTGGAGAACACTCAGTTGTCTACAATAAACCAGCGATTGCGATTCCTTTCAATGCGGCTAAAATTGATACGTACGTTAAAGAAAATAGTAATGGCGTAATAATTAATACGTATGCATATGATGGCAAACTTGAAACTGCTCCAGAGTCACTGGAAGGTTTAAAACAATTAATTCCAAATATTTTAAATCAATTAAATGTAAGTAGTAATATAGAAATTACGATAAAAAGTACAATTCCGGCAGAACGCGGTATGGGCTCAAGTGCGGCTGTCAGTGGATCAGTGACACGTGCCTTATTCAATTATTTCAAAGACGAGTTAAGTGAGAGTAAACTACTTGAGTTAGTTAACTTTCATGAAAAAATAGTCCACGGTAATCCAAGTGGAATTGATAGTGCTATAATTGTAAGAGAAGAGCCACTATATTTTATTAAAGATCAACCATTTGAACATTTTGATATAAACTTAGATGCTTATTTAGTCGTCGCAGATACTGGGATTAAAGGTCAAACTAAATATGCAGTTAGTAGCGTTCGAGAATATTATGAATCAAGTGATGATGCGAAAAATCTAATTGATGAATTAGAAGCATTAGTTATCAAAAGTAAAGAAAGTATTATAAATAAAGATATTAACACGTTAAGTGCATGTATGAATCAAGCCCAAGTAAACTTAAAATCTCTTGGCGTTAGTAATGATGTAATCGATAATTTATGTGCCATTGCGATTGAAAATGGTGCTTATAGTGCCAAACTAACAGGTGGTGGCCTTGGTGGTTGTATCATCGCATTATGTAATGAAAAAAATGTTTCAAAAGTTATGCAATCGCTCCTTGATAATGGGGCAGTTGGTGTGTGGAGTAGTAAGTTAAGTGAAGGTGAGTTTAATGAAAGCTAAAGCGAGAGCTCATGCGAATATTGCCCTAATTAAATATTGGGGTAAAGCTGATGAAAAATTAGCGATTCCAAACAACAGTAGTCTATCTTTAACGCTAGATAGTTTTTATACTGAAACTGAAGTTGAGTTTGATGAAAATTTAGAGTCGGATATCTTTTTTTTAGATGATAAAGAAGATAGCGAAACTTTAGTCAAAGTTAGTAAATTCATCGATCTTTTTCGAAAAGAAAAAGGGATTAGTACAAAAGCTAAAATAACTAGTTACAACTATGTCCCAACGGCTGCGGGCCTTGCCTCAAGCGCCAGCGCTTTTAGTGCACTTGGTGTCGCATGTAATCGTGCCTTATCATTAAATATGGATGATACACTTCTTTCGACATTTATAAGAAAAGGCTCAGGTAGCGCAACTCGTAGTATTTATGGAGGTCTTGTCGAGTGGCAAAAAGGTCACGACGATTTAAGCTCACATGCGATCAAAGTTGACGATGCCGACTTTGACATTGGAATGGTCATCGTCATCGTTAATAGTGAGCAAAAAGAGTTATCAAGTCGTGAAGGAATGAAGATTACGACTGAAACTTCACCATTTTATAAAGAATGGCCAAATGAAGCAGAAAAAGATTTAGTTAACATTAAAGCGGCAATCAAAAAACGTGACTTTGACTTAATTGGCGAAATTACAGAAAATAATGCGATGAAAATGCACGCGACAATGATGAGTAGTAATCCATCAATAATATATATGGAGCCAAAAAGTTTAGTGGCGATAAATGCCGTTAAAAAATTAAGAAAAGCTGGTATTGGTGCGTACTTTACGATGGATGCCGGACCAAATGTGAAAGTATTATGTAAACTATCAGATGCAGAGAAAATTAAAGCGGAATTATTAAATGACTTTAATGAAGATGAAGTCATTATTTCAAAAGTTGGAAGTGCCGCTCACATTATATAGGAGGACTTATTATGATAAGTAGTAAATCACCAGGAAAATTATATATAGCGGGGGAGTATGCGGTCGTTGAAAAGGGACATTCAGCGATTTTAATCGCAGTCGATCAATTTATTACGGTTAACTTAATTGAGAGTGATCATCGAGGTAGTATTCAAGCATTTGATAATAGCCCGATTCCATTTTCAAGAGATAAAGATCGCTTAGTTTTAGACTATCGTGATAACAGTTTATCGTACGTTATAAATAGTATAAATGTCGTCGAAAGTATTGCGACGACTTTAAATATACCTTTAAAATTTTATGATTTATCAATTGATAGTGAACTAGTAAGTGATGAAGGAAAAAAATATGGACTAGGCTCTAGTGCCGCCGTTACTGTAAGTACAATTAAAGTCTTATGTAAGTTTTATAATATCAGTGTTAGTAAACTTGAATTATTTAAGTTAGCGGCCATTGTCCATTTAAATATTAATAGTAATGGCTCATGTGGAGATATTGCCTCAAGTGTTTATGGTGGCTGGATTCACTTTAAAACGTTTGATCGTCATTGGGCTAAAGAAGAACTTAAAGTATTAAGTAATTATGAAATGATGAAAGTTTACTGGCCATACTTAGAAATTAATGAGTTAAATGTTCCATCTGACTTAAAACTATTAATTGGTTGGACACAAAGTCCAGCAAGTACGACATTACTCGTTGATCAAATTAATACGCATAAAAAGGCCAATAGTGACTTTTATGATCAGTTTTTAGAAAATAGTGAAAATGTTTTGTCTGTAATGATCGAAGCATTTAAAAATAATGATACGAAAACTATAATGAAGCAAATTTCGTCTGCTCGAAATTTACTAAGAAGTTTAGATTCAAACTTACATATGAACATTGAAACCCCAACGTTAGCGAAACTAAGTAATATCGCTGAGAAGTACGACGCGGCTGCGAAATCAAGTGGCGCAGGTGGTGGCGATTGTGGGATTGTCATTATGAGTAAGAGTCAAGATGAAAGTGAACTTGTCCGCGAATGGACAGAAAATAATATAGAGAATTTACATTTAAATGTTTATGAAGGAGAGTAGTATGCAAAATCGAAAAGATGATCACGTTAAGTTTGCCTTAAATCAATATGATAGTCATTCAAACTTTGATCGAATTAAGTTAAAACATAATTCTCTTCCAACATTAGATTTAAGTGATATTGATATTAGTACATCCATTAATGGTTTAAATTTAGAAATTCCATTTTACATTAATGCGATGAGTGGCGGAAGTATTAAGACGAAAGAAATTAATCAAAAGTTAGCGGAAGTTGCGAGTAAGACGAATATCGCCATTGCCTCAGGCTCTTTAAGTGCGGCATTAAAGGACTCATCACTTGCCCATACTTTTAGTGTATTAAGAGAGCATAATCGTAATGGTTTAATCTTTGCGAACATTGGTGCTGAGTATAATTTAGAAAAGGCAAAAGAGGCAATAAGTATTTTAAATGCGGATGTGCTTCAAATTCATTTAAATGTCATTCAAGAAGTCGTAATGGAAGAAGGTGATCGTGAGTTTTCATCATGGTCAAAAAACATTAAAGAAATAGTTGAGAATGTCGATGTACCAGTTATCGTTAAAGAAGTCGGATTTGGTATGAGTCAAAAAAGTATTAAAGCATTGATTGACTTAGGTGTAAAAAATATCGACGTCTCAGGATCTGGCGGTACAAACTTTGCGAGAATTGAAAATGCACGACGTACCCATAATAAGTATGATTACTTTAATGACTTTGGAATTAGTACGGTTGACTCACTACTTGAAGCACAGAAGTACAATGATGAGGTTACAATAATTGCCTCAGGTGGTATTAAAAGTGCCTTAGACATCGTTAAAAGCTTGGTCCTAGGGGCGAAGGCGGTCGGTGTGGCAGGTGCAATCTTAAAAAGTGTAGAAGATGATGGTGTTGATAAGACCGTTGATCTAATAAACTCATGGATTAGCGAAATAAAAGTTTTAATGTTAGTATTAGGTTGTAGAAATGTCCAAGAGTTAAATGAGTTTGAAGACTATTGGCTTAAATAGGAGGAAATTATGCGCATATTTATAGTTAGACATGGAAAAACTGAATACAACAATCAAATGCGAATGCAAGGTTGGAGTGATAGTCCACTCTTAAGTGAGAGTGTGGAAATGGCTAAAAGCTTAGGTGAAGCTTTTAAACGTGAAGGACTAACATTCGATAAAGTATATAGTTCAGATTTAATTAGAACAGTTGATACGGCTAATGCAATTTTAGATGGCTTAGAGTCAGAGTTAGAAGTTCATGAACTATTTGATCTTCGTGAAATGCACTTTGGTGAAGCGGAAGCGTTAGAATTTAAAGAGTTATGGACAGTCGTCGCTGACTATCACGGATTTGAGAATGATGAAGAAATCCTAAAAACTGTGAACGTCAATGATCGTACAAATTTAATTCACCAAACACCACCATATGAAAGTGCTGAGAGTCGTGAGCAATTTGATGAGCGAGTTCTAAAAGGCTTAAATTATGTCGTTGAAGAAAACAAGGACAATGGTGTTGAAAATATTTTAATCGTTGCGCACGGATTAACGATCTTAAGTTTAATTAATCAAGTAGGTGCAAATGTAAGTGTTGAACGTAGTTTTGATAACTTAAGTGTTTCTGAAATTCATTATGATGAAGATCTAAAAGTTGTCGATATCAACAAAATGTACATTTAATTCAAATTTACCGCTAATAATAGCGGTTTTTTATTTAGAAAATTTCTTTGTGACTTTTTCACATTACTAACACCTATTTTAGTTTAATATCGGCTATAATGTTATAACGTTAAGGGGAGATAATGATGTACTCAAAAAAAGATAAATATAACTTAGCTTATATTTTTATATATTTATTAATTGCGGCAGTTGGTTTAAACAACTCTTTAGGTATTACAAAAGAGGAGTTTGCACCACCGATATTTTATACGAGTGTTAGTGGATTAATTTGTTTCATATACTTTTTAATCGGCTTTATTCGTGCTATATATTTTATTGCTTTAAAAGAAGATTTTTCAACTAAAATGTTTATAGTTCCAAGAGCTAAAGGGGCCGTTACGATTTGTATTACGATTACTTTACTTTTATATCATTTTTTAGTTTATGAAGGACCAGTCATATCAGTTGATACGGATATTTACAATTTAATTACTCATTACATAGTACCGTTTATGGTTATTTTTCATTGGATAATTTTTGATAAAAAAGGTATTTATGAAAGATTTGATCCATTTCTGTGGACAATAATTCCAATTGGCTATTTTAGTTGGGCGAACATTGTCGCTTTAAATCATAAAGTTGTACCATATTTTGACGGTGATTTTTACCCGTATAGTTTTATGGATTTAAATATTCATTCAGTTCAATCAGTCATGCTGACAGTCGTTTTAATCTTTATTGCCTTTGTAACAATTGGCTATGTCGTCTATTATTTTGACTACACATTAGGTAGTAATGATTAAGAGCATTAAAGTGGAAAAGCGCCTTTGAAGTTGGTAATATATGTTTAGTATAGGAATTTAATTCAAGGTTAAACTTATACTAATAAACTTCTATGAATTCGTCGCTTTAATAATTTTCCTAATGTTGTTAATGCACGAATAACTATATACCCCTCCCTCATTAATAAGATGAGGGATTTTTTTAATGGTAAATAGTCATACCAGACTTATAAT
>CAYWKT010000042.1:0-10009 GCA_964458985.1 uncultured Erysipelothrix sp. | reverse complement strand
GATCCTTTTTACTTAATCGCACATTATTTTATAAATGTTATAATAGATTATAGGAGTGATAAAATGATAAAAGTAGGAATAATAGGATATGGAAATTTAGGTAAAGGTGTCGAGTTAGCAATCTCTAAACAGCCGGATATGGAAGTTTTCGGAATTTTTAGTCGCCGTGATAAAAGTACTGTCGTAAGTAATGGCTCAAATGTTTATAATATGGATGAAATACTAGACTTTAAAGAAGATATTGATGTTTTAATTCATTGCGGAAGTTCTGAGTTTGATCTTCGTGAGCAAACTCCAATCTTAGCTAAAGACTTCAATATTGTCGACAGCTTTGATATGCATGCGATAATTAGCGAACATATTGATACAGTAAACAAAGTTGCACTTGAAAATAATACGACGGCATTAGTATCGGTTGGGTGGGACCCGGGAATATTTAGTATGCAAAAGACAATCTTTGACGCTATTTTAATCGATGGAGAGACACAAAGCTTCTGGGGTTATGGAATAAGCCAAGGACACTCAAACGTCGCTAGTAAAGTAAATGGTGTTAAGATGGCGAGAAATTACTCAGTTCCAAATCAAGATAATATTGATGCATTCAAAAATCATGAAGAAATTGATGCAAGTAAAAATCATACTAAAGATTGTTATGTCGTAGCTGAAGAAAATGCGGACTTAGCACAAATTGAAGCAGATATTTTAAATATCGAACACTACTTTAAAGGAAGTGTTACGAATGTCATCTTCATTAGTGAAGAAGAAATGCTTAAAAATCATAGTCAATGGGCACAAGCTGGACAAATTATTAGAACAGCTAAAACTTCTGACAACGTTAAACATTCAATCGACTTTAAACTACAGTTAGATTCAAATCCAGAATTTACTTCAAGTGTTTTAGTCGCGTATGCACGTGCAGTATATAAAATGCATGAGCGAAAAGAATATGGGGCATTTACGACTTTAGATGTAAGAGTTAAAGACTTATCTTCTAAGTCATATGACACTTTAGTCAAAGAGATGTTATAGAAATTAAATAAATCAAAAAAAGTATTCAATTTTCATTGAATACTTTTTTGATACTTTTATTAAATCTATTATGTAAATAATTTATAATTACTTAATTACCGTTAAAATACTATCACTGATTTCCACTAAATCAGTACTGTTTGAAACTTCAACTGCATCAAACTCGTTCTCATTTGTAACGATAATTGGAGTGACGATATCAAATCCCTTACCTAAAATGTATCCTGTATCGAATTCAACTAATAAATCACCTTTTTTAAACTTTTGATTTGCTTTAACGTGTGAAGTAAATCCATTTCCTTCAAGTTTTACTGTATCTAAGCCAATATGAATTAACAACTGAACTCCATTTGTAAGAACTAAACCTACCGCATGATTAGTAGGATAAATCGCCTTTACATAGCCATCTTCTGGAGCATAAACTGCACCCTCTGATGGTAAAATTGCAACTCCTTCACCAAGCATTTGTTTACTAAATACTTGATCGTTAACTTTTGTAATATCAATTACTTGTCCTTTAATTGGTGAATTAATTTCTAGTACTTCATGTTCCTTTTTTCCAAATAATAGTGTTGCTAATTTATTCTCTTTTGCCATTTTCATTCTCCTTTGCTAAACTCTTCTTCTAAAACTGACATAATAAATACATTTCTATACTGATCATCGACAATAATACTGTCTCTAAGTTCCCCCTCTTTCTTAAAGTTAAATTTACTATACAAGTTGATCGCACTTTTATTAAAATCAAATACTTCAAGTTCGACTCGATGCATATTTAATTCATTAAATGCAAAATTTAATGTATTTTCGACCATCATACTACCAATCCCTTGTCGAAAGTATGATTGATTAAATATCGCAATTCTAAAATGTGCACTTCTTACAGTAAAATCTATGTCCGATAAAACGGCCTCCCCTGCAATCTTATCTTCGTCCAATACAATAAAATCATATCGACTCTCATCTTCAATATTGTTTAAAAAATAATTTCTAATTGAGTTAGTATCACTTATTCGATTAGAGCCAGTATTTTTTAAAACAATATCATCAACATTTAATAACGCTTGAATATAGGCTTCTACGTCTTTTTGATCTGATAGTTTAAAAATGTAATCTTTGAATTGTTTGTGATAAGTTATTTCATTTTTGCTAATCAAGATCCTCACTCTCCTAATCCATGCATATATTATAACATTTTATTAAAAAAAATTAAGACTATGTTAAATCGTTAGTGATGAAATAATGGCATTAAAGGCTTCTTGAATCATCTCTAAGCTCATTGTCGGTGTAGATTCTTTATAATTGATTAGCTGACTTTCAATAATTGGAACATGAACAAAAACTCCCTGAGTATTACTATAAGTCGTATTAATTAAATTTAGTAGTTTATAGTACGTACTATTACATACAAATGTTCCCGCATGATATGAAATATACGTTGGAATATTTAAATCATTTAAATTTTTCTCCAACTTAATTAAGTCAATACTACTCGTGTATGCGTAAGGTCCACCTTCAATAATTACTTCATCCTTTGGCATGTAATTAGCATTATCAAAAATAGTACTATTCATTACATTTAACGCAACATTCTCTAAAGATACTTTTTCACGGCCTGCAGCTTGACCACATAAGATTACAAAATCAGGATGATGCTCACTCATAAGTAGTTCAAGTTGACTCTGTGCATCGATATATTTCGTATTTAATTGTTTCTTAATTATTTCATAATTGTTAATCATATCCGGCAACATTTTTATTGCTTCAAATGATGGATTATAAGTATCTTTATTAAATGCATCAAAACCCGTAATTAATACTTTCATCGTTACAGCTCCTTTTTCTTACAAACTATAATACTTAAATCAATCGTAATCTTATCGATATCTTCATCAAAGTCACGGTGTGCCATAAGTGGGCTCATTAATTTAATATTACTCGCAACCTCAAAATTTACATCTATCGTATAAGTAAGTTGCTTATGTTCGACAATATCCATATTCTCACTAAGTAACTTAATTACTTGATCATTATTATGTTCTTTTAAATTACTTTTTTCGCGTAACTCTTTTAAATAATCTTCTTCAACGATCACTTTAATTAAAGTGCCATCATCACTTAATATTCTATTCATTTCTTTGTAGTTTGCCGGAGATAAAATATTTAAAATATAGTCGACACTATTATCTTTGATTGGAGTATTACTTAAGTCAGCTAAAAGCCAAGTAATACCATTAACATTTGAAGCAATGTTTAGACCAGGCTTCGATAAATCGATACCTAAATAGTGATTACTTACTTGATTACTTTTTAAGTAGTCTAAGTAACTTCCCTCACCACAACCAAGATCAACGACATACTTATCGTTATCCTCAATCTTACTAAGTAAATGTTTCAATATTTGCTCATATACACTAGTTTGAAGAACTTGATGGCGCGCTTTAAATAGTTCATCAGTATAAATCTTATCGTTTAATGGAGTTGCGAGAGAAATAATTCCTTTTTTACTAATATTAAAGTTATGATTTTGCTCACAAACAAGTGAGTTATCTAAAACTTTAAGATTTGAAAAGCATAAAGGACAGTGCATTATTTTCACATTGTCCTCTAGCGTTATTTTAGCGTTTTCTAATTTACTTAACATCATATCACCTGTGCTTATTGTACCATTTTTGAAGTGAGTTTACACTATCTACTTCTCAATAATTAATGAATCATATATAACTTTATTATCAATCTCACTATAAAGAGTATTCATTTTTTCTTGCCAGACTAGTGGAATACTTTCTTTATAAAAAACATTTGACTTTTGAATGAATCTAAAGTTACTTGGGTTCTTTTCAATTGTGACATTAATACACTTACTCGCTTCTAAATTATAGCGATCTCGTACTTTATAACATTGTTTTTGAACTTTAATAATTGATGTATCAATGTTATTTAATAGTTCAATTCGATTAGTAATATCTGTATTGTCTTGATCATATGCTGACACATGAGCTAATGGATTAAAGTTAGCATACTGCATAATTGATATATCACTCGCAACTATTACTGGTGGATAATTTCTTCTTAATACAGTAACTCGTTTATAAGCATGAGTTTTTGCGTTAAAACTATCAATTACTTCATATTTTATATTGTAAGATCCTGGATAGTCTTTATAAGTATTTTCGACTATTTTTACTTTATGAGTAAGATCTCCATCTTCAATATCATATGCACTAACTCCTTCCATTAAATTTACAGTTTCTCCAACATAAATTGTTGGATGATTTTTTATCGTTATCGTTGGCGGATTATTAACTTCTTTCGTCTTAATCGTTAATGCTTCACCTAAATGTTCAATAAATGTCGAAGCAATCCAAACCGGCTTCACAGTGCTACCCTCTTTAATAAGTGGCCAGCCGTTAAAGCATATATCTTCGGCGCCAGATAACTCATAATAAGTCGTATTGTTGCTTACTTGCTTATTGAAAATATTGTTATACGTACTATTTTGCTTAAACTGTAAATAACGGTTTTTACAATTAAGACTTTTACTCGTAATTCGATTATTTTTATTCGTATTACTTCTGGCAAATACTGATGAGTTTAAAACTTTAACTTTCATATTATGTAACTTAGAATCAAGTACATACTCTTTATGATCATCCTTCAGCGTTATCGTATTTTTATTTGGAAAGTAAACTGGTACTGTCTTTGAAGTATTAGAACTTTTCGCAAAAACTGTGAGTTTTGCCGTATATGTTTGATTCATTTTGAATTTTGATAAAGGAATACTAAATTTAAAGCCAATGTTGTTATAGTAATTATTACAGATGCGAGCACTTAAACCTAATTGATTATCTCGACAATATGGACTTCCAATTAAAAACATCGTTTCCGTATGTGAGATTGGTGTTTGCAAGCCAGTAATTTTTATTGAATCGGTCTTTGACTTTAGTTCTAACTCATAACTATGAGTACTACTATTTCGATAGTTTTGCGCATTATGAATAAAACCCCATCCATTAACTTCAATTGATTTTGTACTCTTATTAATTGAGACATTATTAATTTCATTTATTAATCTAAACTCATTTGCACTGACTTCTAAAGTATTTAACTTTAAAAAAGCAAAGATTACTATTAGTATAACTCCGATCTTTCTCATATGACCTCCTATTTTATAATTATAAATAGAAGTATGTTTACCTAATAAAAAAAGTAAACTTTTTTCAAATGTTTATTGAGTAAAAGTTTACTTTGTAAATTATTAATTTGCGACTAAAGGTGCAATTACACTAAATACTAATAGAAATGAGATTAAAGCAATTAAACCTTTTCTCATTTTATTATTCATTGTCAGATTCCTTTGCGATGTTTACCATAAATCTCCATGAGTCTTCACACATTTCGTTGATATCAGCCTTTGTTTGCCAGTTAAGCAAGTTTTTAGCTTTATCTGCGTTTGCGTATGAAGTTGCGATATCTCCCGCTCTACGTTCATATACAGTGTGAGGGACTTCTTTATCTGATGCTTTTTCAAATGCAGCTTTAACTTCTAATACACTATAACCATTTCCAGTACCTAAGTTAATGAATTCAACTCCTGTATTGTCAACTGTATAGTCTAAAGCTTTAATATGTCCTTCAGCTAAGTCATCAACGTGAATATAGTCTCTAACTCCAGTTCCATCAGGTGTATCATAGTCATCACCCCAAACGCGTAAGTGATCTCTTTCACCTGTCGCAACTTGAGCAATAAATGGTACTAAGTTGTTAGGGATTCCTTTTGGATTTTCTCCAATTAACCCACTTTTGTGGGCTCCAACTGGATTGAAGTATCTTAAGTTAACTGCCGAGAATTTTGGATTTGCATTAGCGTAGTCAGCTAAAATATGTTCAACCATAATTTTTGATTGTCCATAAGGATTTGTCGCTGAAATTGCGAATGTTTCATCAATTGGTACGCTAACTGGATCACCGTATACAGTTGCACTTGAACTAAAGATAATACGATTAACATCATATTTGTCCATTAATTTTACTAAGTTTACTGATGCAACTACGTTGTTGTCATAGTATTTTAAAGGAAGTTCAACTGATTCTCCAACTGCCTTAAGTCCTGCGAAGTGAATTACTCCGTCAAAATCATGCTTTTGGAAAACTTTTTCTAAATTTTCAACGTCTAATAAATCAACGATTTCATAATCAATTTTTTGGCCAGTAATTTTCTCTAACTTCAGAGCTACATCCTCTGATGTATTACTTAAGTTGTCGACAATTACGACTTCATGATTGTTTTCAATTAGTTGGACAACCGTATGGCTTCCAATATATCCTAATCCACCTGTTACTAAAATTTTCATATTATCTCTCCTACCTGAATATAATTCTAAATAAATCATTGAAAGTTGTAAATAGCATAAGTAATATTATTAAGAAAAAACTAACTAACATTAAACTATTCTCAACTTTACGATTAACTTTCTTTCTAAATATAATTTCATATAATAGCAATAATACCCTTCCACCATCAAACATTGGTAGTGGAATTAGATTCACAATTCCAAGGTTAACCGAAAATGTCGCGATTAATATCATTAATAATGAAACTGATTGGTGAAATGATGATGATTGACTCATTACTTGATCAGTCATATCAATAATTCCGATTGGACCGGATAAATTATTTACCCCAACACCTTGAATTAAAAATTTGAATCCTTCAAAAATTAACTTACTACTCTGTTTAAAATCAATAAATCCTTGTTTGACTGATTGCATTGGACTTAATGTCACAACATCACCAGGTACTCCGGTAATTCCAATTAGATAACGATTTGATTGCTCATCTAAAACTGGCGTAACTTCAAGTGTATAATCATTTTGATCTAATGCTCTTCTTACGACAAACTTAATTGGCTCATCTGGAAACAGTTGAAAGTATGTTCCAATCTCACTAAATGTTTCTGGTTGAATCATCGTATTGTTTGGATAAATAACTTCAATGATCATATCATCTGGCAATATTCCAGCAACATCTGCGGGTGAGCCTTCGACAACACTCGCGACAACAGGTTTAGCTGGAAGTTGTACTTGCGGATTCATTAAATTAACTCCAATAAATAGTACTATCGCTAAGAGGAAATTCATAAATACTCCGGCAAGCATAATAATAATTTGCTTCCATTTACTAATTCCTTTAATCGTGCGCTCAACTGGAATTTCAGTTTGATCAAACATTGCATCCGGCTCACCAGCCATCGCAACAAATCCACCGAGCGGTAAAAGACGAATACTATATGTCGTTTCTTTATATTTTTTTGAAAATACTTTAGGTCCCATTCCAAATGCAAATTCTTCACAGTACACATTAAAATATTTTGCTGCCACTAAATGGCCAACCTCATGAATCGTAATGATTGATCCAAAGACTAAAATAAAATATAAGATTACCATTTACTTCACCTACTAACTATATTTTTATAATTTTCTAAAACAAACTGCTTAGTTTGACTATTAACTTCAAATATTTCATTAAAACTATTTATATTAGTGAACTCAAACTGTTCTACGACATTAACAACAATCGTTTCAATGTCTAAAAAACTAATCTTATCATCTAAAAATAGAGCGACTGCGACTTCATTAGCCGCATTCATGACAATTGGTTTATTCCCTTTTAAACGACCTACTTCATAGGCTAGTTTAACTAAAGGAAAACGTTTGAAGTCAACTTCTTGAAAACTAATATTTTTTAAAGCGACTAAATCTAACGGTTTAGCATCTTTAATTGGAAGATGATTTGGATACGTTAAAGCAAACTGAATTGGAACTTTCATATCCGCCGTTCCCATTTGAGCAATAATGCTGTAATCGACATATTGTGTAAATGAGTGAATTGTACTTTGATGATTAATAATTACATTAATTTGATCATAATCTAAATCAAATAAATAATGAGCCTCAATTATTTCAAGACCTTTGTTCATCATTGTTGCCGAGTCAATTGTGATTTTTGACCCCATTGACCAGTTTGGATGATTTAGTGCATCAGCTTTAGTAACACTTTTTAAATCTTCTCGAGTTAAATCTCGAAAACTTCCGCCAGATGCCGTTAATGTAATTGAATGAATATCTTTTTTATCATTTCCAATAATAGTTTGCCATATAGCTGAATGTTCACTATCTACTGGATAGATGTTTACATTATGATCTTTCGCCAAGTTCATAATTAAGTCGCCACCAGTAACTAGTGTTTCCTTATTCGCTAAAGCAATGTCCATTTTGTTTTCTATCGCACTTATTGTTGGCTTTAGTCCGGCAATACCGACAATCGCATTTATTACTAGATCAGCTTCAATATCATCAATCATTTCTGATATATTACTTGCCAAGTAAAATTTAACATTTGGGTATTTTGCTTCAAGTTCAACTATGCGTCTCTCACTAAATAAAGCTACACTTTGTAGATCAAACTTATCAATTAATAACTCCAAGTTTTGATCAAAACTTCCAACACTTAAAGCGACTAGCTTAAATAAATTAGGGTATGCTTCTATAACTTCTAAACTTTGAGTACCAATTGAACCTGATGCTCCAAGCAAGATTATATTTTTCATACTAACGCCCCTAAATATCCTAAACTAATAAATAAAATTACGAACACTAGTGAGAAAATTAGACTATCAATACGATCTAAAACACCACCATGTCCTGGAAATAGTGAGCCATAATCTTTCTTCTTATAAGATCTTTTTAATGAACTAAAGAATAAATCACCTAATTGTGAGATTATTGGAATAATAAAGCTAACGACGATCGATACTAATAATAGTGTTTTATTTCCATAGAAGTAAAGGAAAATCGAGCCTAATACTCCACCAAAAATTACACCACCAAGTGCCCCTTCAATCGTTTTATTTGGAGATATTTTAGGAATCAGTTTATGTTTTCCTAATTTACTTCCAATTAAATAAGCTCCGGTATCACTTCCATAATTTACGAGTAATATATACCAAATAAACCATTTATCCGCATTGTATAATGAGACAAAGGCATTTAAGGCAAAACCGATTAAGATCGATACGGTATATATTAGTGATAAATTATTAAATCCGATCTCGTTATATATTAAATCAACTAAAACAAATAATAATAAGTAAATACCAAGGACGACAATAATATCAGTACCGGCGATAAAATCGAGTCCAATTGATATTATAAGCGCAAAGTTGAGCGCAATGATTACAGGATATTTTTTATCCGAGATTAAATCATTTAATTCCAGTGAAGCGACGACCGCAATCATAATTACGACTAAATACATGTATGTAGTCGAGAAGAAAAGCGGAACAATTCCTAATATTATTAATAATGCTGTAACTGTTCTTTGCTTCATTTAACCACCAAACCTTCTGTTACGATTTTTAAACTCGTCTACTGCAAGTTGTAACTGTACTTTATCAAAATCTGGGAATAAAACATCCGTAAAATATAGTTCTGAATAACTTATTTGCCAGAGTAAAAAGTTAGAAATACGATACTCGCCACTCGTTCTAATTAATAAATCTACTTTCGAATGATCTTTTGTCATTAAATAATTGTCAAACTCATCAACCGTTAAGTCATTGCTACGAACACCATTTACTACTTCTTCAGTATAGTTTTTAACTGCCGTAATAATTTCTTGCTGGCTACCATAGTTGATCGCTAAATTTAAAATCATTCCCGTATTATCTTTAGTTGCATTTTGTGAATTTTCAACAACTTTTCGCGTAGATGCAGGCAAATCTTCAATGTATCCTATAAATTCAACTCTTATATTTGCTTCCATGATTTCTTTTAAATATGCATCAAAAAACAGTCCAGGAAGTTTCATTAAATAATTCACTTCTTTTTCTGAACGTTTCCAGTTTTCCGTCGAGAAAGCATAAAGAGTCAAAACTTTAATATCAAGTTTTGACGCTTCAATTGCTAAATTTTTCATATT
>CAYWKT010000041.1:0-10059 GCA_964458985.1 uncultured Erysipelothrix sp. | reverse complement strand
ACTATTTGATAGGTCTAATCATAAGTTTGATGTGGATAAGTTTGCGAAAAAGCCTAAAATGCATTAAAATAGTATGAGGTGAACATTATGAGAAAATATATTAATCGAAAATCAATAATAGTTTTAATACTATCGGCTTTTACTTTTATTTATATGGTAAATAACTTTAATTCAGTGTTAGTAAGATATGTAGATGACTCACTAATTGAGTGGCTACTTTTAAACACGCAATATCCGATGGTAATTATTTTTGATATCATTACGATGATGGCATCATGGCAAGCCATAATCTTACTGTCATTAGCGCTTTTGTTAACTGTACGTGATAAGATGTTGGCGCTCATTACATCAAGTATTACCGGAGTCGTATTTCTAATTAATGAGACGATTAAAAACACAATAGAAAGACCGCGTCCTAACGTTATGCATTTAACGAAAGCGACGGGATATAGTATGCCTAGTGGTCATTCGATTACGGCAATGGTTTTCTATGGTTTGATCATACTTTTGTTTGTCTCACAAATTAAAGATAAGCGCTATCGCCGCTTAGCTCAAGTTTTACTATCAATCTTAATTGTATTAGTAGGCTTTAGCCGTGTTTATTTAAGAGTCCACTATTTAAGTGATGTCGTTGCCGGCTTTGCACTTGGATTAGTGATACTGTCCATAATTTATAATTTAAAAGTCGGGATATTTGATAATATTACGACCTACATAGAAGGTGAAGAAATTGAATAAAGATTTTAAAATAGAAATATTACATGTTTGTAAACAATCAGGGGCAAGATATGGGAAACTTCATACACCACATGGTGTAGTTGAGACACCGATGTTTATGCCAGTTGGAACACAAGCATCAGTTAAATTTGTTAGTCCAGAAGAGTTATACGATATGAACTCAGGCGTTATCCTTTCAAACACATACCACTTATGGTTACGACCAGGTGGAGAGTTAGTTGAAAAGGCTGGGGGTCTTCATAAGTTTATGAACTATGATGGTCCAATCTTAACTGATAGTGGTGGTTTTCAAGTATTCTCATTTAGTGATAATCGAAAAATAACTGAAGAAGGAGTTAACTTTAAAAACCATGTGAACGGGGCCAATGAATTTATGTCGCCAGAAATATCAATTCAAACGCAAAATCAATTAGGAGCCGACATTATTATGAGTTTTGATGAATGTCCGCCATATCCAGTTACCCATGAGTATATGAAAGATAGTATTGAGCGTACACTTCGCTGGGCAAAACGGGGAAAAGATGCGCATAATAATCCGAAGCAGGCATTGTTTGGGATTGTCCAAGGTGGAGAATTTGAAGATCTTCGTGAATACTCGGCAAAGAAGACAGTTGAGATGGACTTTTTAGGTTACTCAATTGGTGGAACGAGTGTTGGAGAAGATAAAGAGACGATGTATAAAATGATCGACTACTCTATTAAACATCTTCCAGAAGATAAGCCAAGATACTTAATGGGAGTTGGCTCAGCCGATGCTCTATTAGAGGGGGTATTACGTGGTGTTGATATGTTTGACTGTGTACTTCCGACAAGAATTGCACGAAATGGGGCAATTATGACGAGTGAGGGTCGCGTTAACGTTAAAAACGCTAAATATGAAGAAGACTTTGGACCACTTGATCCAGAATGTGATTGCTACGCATGTAAAAACTATTCGCGTGCATATATTCGCCATTTATTAAGAGTAAATGAAGGATTTGGAATGCGTTTAGCTTCAATTCATAACTTAAGATTTTTAATCAACTTGATGGAACAAGCACGTGAGGCAATTAAAGAAGACCGCTTCTTAGACTTTAAAGAAGACTACTTTAAAAAGTTTGGCTACAATAGTGTCGACTCAAGAGGTTTCTAATGAAAAAAAGTGATTTTAATTTTGAACTTCCAGAGCATTTAATCGCACAAACACCATTAAGTGATCGAACACAAAGTAAGATGATGATCGTTAATCAAAAAGAAAATAGTTTAGAAAGTGATCATTTTTATAACATATACAAACTGTTTAAAGCAAATGATACGTTAGTATTAAATGATACGAAAGTCATCCCAGCCCGTCTTTACGGAGTTAAAGAAGAGACTGGGGCAAAAGTTGAAATACTACTTTTAAAAGAAGTAGAAACTGACGTTTGGGAAACATTAGTAGGCAATGCGAAAGTTGTAAAACTAGATACAGTAATTAACGTTTCGGATAAATTATTTTTAAAGTGTATTGAAATAATGGAAAATGGCGAGCGTAAGTTTAAACTATCGTATGAAGGAAACATTTATGAACTACTGCATGAAATCGGCCAAATGCCACTTCCTCCATACATTAAAGAAGTGTTAGAAGATCGTGATCGTTACCAAACGGTTTACGCTAAAAATTTAGGTAGTGCGGCGGCACCGACGGCGGGACTTCATTTTACGAGCGAAGTTTTAGAAAACTTAAAAGAAATAGGTGTCGACATTCATTATGTGACATTACACGTTGGACTTGGGACATTTTTACCGATGAAGGTTGATGATGTCGATGATCACAATATGCACGAAGAAGCTTATGAAATAAGTGAAGAAACTGCATCTGCCTTAAATGCTGCGAAAGCAAAAGGTAGTCGTATTATTGCGGTTGGAAGTACGAGTATTCGAACGTTAGAGTCAAACTTTAGAAAAAATAAAAAGTTTACTGCAGAAAAAGATAGTACGGGCATTTTTATTTATCCCGGACAAACGATTGAAAGTGCTGATGTGATGATTACAAACTTTCACTTACCTGAGTCGACATTAATGATGTTAGTCACTGCATTTGGAGGCTATGATTTATTAATGAGTGCCTACAAAAAGGCAGTTGAAGAAGAATATCGTTTCTTCTCATTTGGAGATATGATGTGGATCGAGTAAATAAACCTAAAAATTACTACTATAACTTATCGCAAGAAAAGTTAAAAGAAATAAAAGCGTTGGATAAAAAGCCAACCCTTTTACTTCATTCATGTTGTGCACCTTGTAATAGTTATACGATGGTAATGTTAAGTGAGTATTTTGATTTAACACTACTTTATAACAATTCAAACATTTATCCTGAAAGTGAATATTTAATTCGGGTTAATGAACTTCAGGCATATACAAATGATGTGAACTTAAAAAATAACTTAAATATTGAAGTAGTACAATTTCCATACGACTCACGCTCATTTCACTCGCAACTAGCTAAAAACAATGATCATCGCGAAGGTGGAAATCGTTGTCGTAGTTGCTACATGATGCGTATGGATGAAGCGTATGAATATGCACTTTCAAATGACTTCGATTACTTTACGACGGTCATGACTATTTCACGTCATAAAAATTCAATCGTATTAAATGAGATTGGTCAAAGTTTAAATGATAAATACAATAGTGACTTATACTTCTTTAGTGACTTTAAAAAAGCTAATGGGCTATTAAAGAGTAAAGAAATAATTGATGAGTATGAAATGTATCGTCAAAAATATTGTGGTTGTGCTTTTTCGTACAATGCGCAGAAGGAGAAAGATCTAAAAAATGGAAATTAAAAAAATCATAAATCCGACTTTAATAAAAGCATTAGTTGCACTATTATTGTTTCAAATTGCCTACACATTTATTTACTCAATCATACTAAGAAACTTTCAACCGTTTGCCTTTATCGAACGATTAGGCTATCCCGTACTATATAGTATTGTCGCAATGTTAGTCGGTGGACTTCCATACATACTAGGTGGATACTTAATAATGTTAGGTCGTAATAGTCATGAAAAATTAGAAGAGAAAAATTTAGAGTTTGCGTTAAGTACATTAGTGATCTTAGTTGGCTTTTATTTAATCTTAACGATACTTCAAGCCTTATTTCCTTATCGTAACTTTTATGATATTTTTATAAATTTAAATTTACCTTTATTAAGAAGTTTAAACTTATTAGATTTAAGTAACTTAGTCCGTAATTTACTAATTTTACTCGCTTGCTTTATTATGCCATTTTACGTATACATTGGTGGTATGTTAAGATTAAAAAGAATTGAGATGGGGGTCATTTAATGGATAAAATAGTTAGAAGATATGTCATTCCTTTAGGAATACTAATTGTCGGAAGTTTTATTATTACTTTTTTAACACGCGTTTTAAATCCAACTGTTTTTGGAAATGTTAATTACTTATTGACAGTATTAATGTTGTTCGCATTTGGGATGGCTTTAAATGTTCAAAAGAGTCGTTTAAAAAACTTCTCACTACGTCATATTGTAATCGTCATCTTGACAATTTCACTTTATTTATTCGATACAAAAATCGTCAATGTTCCATTTTTTAATTGGTTTTTGACGTATACGACAGCCGACTTATTATTAACTAAAATATTTTATGTTTACTTTGGTTGGCTATTTAGTGAAAGATAAGGTGTAATTATGGCTTACGAAGAAAAATCACAGTTAATCTTAACGATTGATTTACTCAGTTATCTCTTTAATAAAAACTATTTAGTTAGTGGAGATGAGTTAAGTGAAAACTTTAACTTAAGTAAGCGCACAGTACGCCGAATCATAAGTGACCTTCGCACTTTAGGTTATGATATTGAATCAGTTTCAGGTCGCTATGGTGGTTATCGTTTAAATAAAGCGAATGTCTTACTGCCGATTAGATTAACTAATGCTGAGCAAATTCATTGGCAAAATGTCGTTAACACAATATCTAGTAGCGACATTAGTGAAAAAAATGAAGTAATGAGTTTACTGAATACGATTGCGATTCAATCACAGTTAGAAAGTAGCTATAGTCCAGATATTTATACGACAAAAGTATTAGTTGATGAAGTTAAAGATAAAATTAACTTCGTTCAAAAAGTTTTAAATGAATCGATTAGTAGTAAGCAACGTGTCGAAATTAAATATTTAAATAGTGATTGGCGCGAGTTTCGTCCGCAACAATTTCAAATATTTAACCAAATACCATATATTAAGGGCTACTACGACTCACATAGTAGCTCTTTTCGCATTTTACGCTTAAGTCGTTTTAAAGACATTCGTTTAATTAAAGCTAAATACTCGTTTAATGAAAACTTTGAGAAGGATAATAATAAGAGTGCTTTCTCAGCCAACGTATATAAAACTTATGAAGTAAAACTTAAATTAAGTAAAAATGATCCTGATATCTTAGACTATGTATACGGAGATAATCAAAAAGTATATGAATATGATGATCACTTCATTACGACCTTTAATTTAGCGGGCGATCAAGTAATCAAACAACTAGTCTACTCACTTGGGGTTAATTGTGAGCTTTTAGAACCACTCTCAATTCGAGAAGATTTAAAGCGTGAGTATAAATTACTAAATGATATTTATAAGGAGGACGTATGAAAATAATCCACATCGCAGACTTACACATAGGAAAAGTTGTGAACGGCTTTTCGATGATTAATGATCAAGCATTTGTCTTAAAAAATATTGTGGACATAATTAAAGAAAAAGAAGTTGAGGTCTTAATTATTGCGGGCGATGTTTATGATAAACGAAATCCAAGTGATGAGAGTGTTAACTTATTTAATGAGTTTATTAATGATATATCAAAATTAGACATTACAACCTTTATTGTGAGTGGAAACCATGATTCAAGTGCTAAACTAACGTTTGCCAATGATCTACTAAAAAAACATCACATACATATCGTAGGAAAAGTGAAAGATAAGATTGATTGTATTACTTTAGATGATGAGTATGGTCAAGTTCACTTTCACTTACTACCATTCATTCGACCAGGCGATGTCCGTCATTTAGATGAGAAAATCAAAACGTATCATGAGGCAATCGAGTGTGCAATCAAGCACTCGAACATTAACTATAGTGAGCGCAACATATTTGTCGGTCATCAATTTTTCGCAAGCGGTACTGAAGAGATAAGCGATTCAGAAGTTATCTCAGTTGGAGGCAGTGATAATGTTGGCTACAATTTACTCTTAGACTTTGACTATGCCGCACTTGGCCACTTACACCGTCCTCAAAAACTAAAGAGTGAATATATCCGCTACAGTGGTTCCATCTTAACTTACTCAGAATCAGAAGTGAGAGATAATAAGTCACTCGTTTACTTTGAGATTAAGCAGAAGAATGATTTGAAGCTTGAGTTAATACCGTTAATAAGTGAAAAAGCATTTATTAAAAAAGAAGGGTATTTAGAAGATATTTTAAAAGAAGAAAATAGTGATGACTATATTTTTGTCACTTTATTTGATGATGTAGTTAGTGATGCATTAGGAAAACTTAGAAGTAAGTTTAAAAACTTAATGAGCTTAAACTTTAATAATAAGCGCACAAGTAGTAATAATGAGTTAATTATTAATGAAGATGTCGAGAACTCAGATCCAATTGAATTGTTCAAAAGTTTTTATAAACTCCAAAACAACGATGATTTAAATCGTAAACAACTTGAAATAGTCGAACACGTAATTGAAAGGATTGATAAAAATGCGTCCAATTAAATTAATCATGCAAGCGTTTGGCCCATATACTGAAAAAGTTGAAATTGACTTTACTGAATTTGAGAATGACGATATATTTCTAATTAGTGGAAGTACTGGCTCAGGTAAAACGTCAATCTTTGATGCGATCTCTTTTGCCCTATATGGAACTCCGACCGGAAATATTCGTGATGCGACGATGTTACGAAATATAAGTGCAAAAAACGATGTAGAAACGTTTGTACGCTTTATTTTTGATTATCAAGGTATTGAATATGAAGTGTATCGAAAACCACGCTACATGCGAAAGAAAGTCCATGGCGATGGTGAGACAAATGACCCAGCTAAAGCGGAAATCAAATCTTCACAGAAAGATATTATTAGCGGAGTTAACTTAGTCGATGAAGAAATATTAAGCATATTAAAAATTAATCAAGACCAGTTTTCGCAAATTGTGATGATTGCGCAAAATGACTTCTTAAAGTTTTTAAAAAGTAATACGAGTGAGCGAAAAAATATATTACGAACTATTTTTAGAACCGATTTTTATGCCGAGTTTGAAAAAGAATTAAAAGTATTAACGAACATTAAAAAAGATGAGCTAAAACAATTAGAGTATGAATACATGACTAATTTAAAAAACTTAAAGTTAGAGAAATTAGACAATTACACTCACTATGATCATCAACAGATTATGCAAATAGTCAAAGAAAAGACTTCTAATAGTAGTAAAATTCAAACTGAGTTGGCAAATTCAATTAAGCAAATAAGTACTCAGGAGAAAACCTTAAATAATAAGTTAGTCTTACTTAAAAAGAATAATGAGACAGTAAGAAAATATATTGAGATTAAAGAAGTGTATGATAAACTCATTTTAAAAGAGCCACTAATTATTAAAGATAAACAACTAATTAAACTTTTAAACATAATCAAACAAGACATTATTTCAATTGATAAACAGTATGTAACTTCAAAAGATGAATTAGATAAAAGTAATAAAACACTGAAAGATCTAACGATAAGTATTAATGAAACTACTGAGAAAATATACTCAAGTCTTAAAGTAGTAAGTGAAAATGAAAAACTTACGGCAGATGTTTTAGAGCTTGAAGTTAAATTAAGTAACTTAATTAAGCTTCGACCAACCTATAGTACCGTAAATGAATTAAAAGATGAGATAGATAGTTTAAATGAAAAAGTCGAATCTTCTAATAATTCAATTATTAAAAGACTATACAAGCAGAAATTGTCAGTAAATGAGTTTTTAGATGACTATCAAAAAGACTTAAAAACTTTTAATCATAGTAATCAATTGTTTAATGAACTGTTTATTCAATTTAATGAACTACAATCTAACTTTTTAAGTAATCAGGCGGGACTACTTGCTAGTAAGTTAATAAGTGATGAACCATGTCCTGTATGTGGCTCAATTCATCATCCTAAAAAGGCGACACTTTTAAGTGATAATATTGAAAGTGAATACTTTAGAGTAAAAGCACTTTATGAGAAAAGTCAAAATGATATCCAAGCGCAACGAGATAACCTTGAGAAGTTAAAAATAGTTTGTGACAGTAATTTAAAGTTATACACTGAAAATTCAATTAAGGCATATAAAGAAGTTTTTGATGATCTCAAGTTAAAAGAGTTAAGTGAGAAAGTATTAACTTTTGATCATGACTCATCAATTGATCAATTAATTGATCAAAAGCAAAATAGTGAAAAGTTAAGTAGTGAACTACAGGCGAAACTTAAAGTACTCTTAGCTGATTTAGTGTACTCAAGTCTGTCGAAGTTAAATGCTGAGATAGATGATATGAGTAAAAAGATTACTAAATTAAATAAAGCGATAAAAAATAGTTTAGAGACGCATCAAGAACTTTTATCATTAAAACTTAAATATGAGACAAAGTATAAATCAGTTTTCGATTTGACAAATAGTCAATCATTGAAGGTTAGTGAGCTAGAAGCTGAGTTAAATGAAATTATTTTAAAGAATTTTAAAAATAAAGACGAATATGTAGCTTGTCGAAAACTGCTCAGTAAACTTGATTCGTTAGAAGCAACAGTTAATAGTTATGATAGTGAACTTTTACAAACTAAAGCACTATATGATGAGTATAAAGATTTAAGTAAAGATTATAAGTTTGAGGATACAAAGGTCATTGAGGATGAACTTTTAAAAACAGAAATTAGTTTAAAAGAAAATACTGAGAAAATGAGTCAAGTTATAAATGATAACTTACGGTTTAATGAGTACAGTAGTAATTTGAGTAAAGTTTACACGAACATTGAAAAAGTAGATCTAGAGTTAAAGGACTACATTATTTTAAGTGATACAGCGAGCGGTTCTTTAAGTCAAAAGGAAAAGATTCAATTTGAAACTTATGCGCAAATGGCATACTTTGAACGAATCTTACACTTCGCAAACTTAAGACTAAAAGTAATGAGTAATAATCAATATGAACTTATTCGTAAACAAGCAGCATCTAATATGCGCTCACAAGGTGGATTAGAGTTAGATATCTTTGACTATTACAATGGTCTAAGTCGTGATGTTGGATCACTTTCAGGTGGAGAACTATTTAATGCATCACTCGCTCTAGCTTTAGGTCTGTCCGATGTAATCCAACACGTTTCAGGTGGTATTCAAATCGATGCGTTATTTATTGATGAAGGATTTGGAACATTAAGTGATGAGTACTTAGACAATGCTATTCAAACGTTAGTTGAGGTTGCGGGTAATAATCGAATGATTGGGGTTATCTCGCACGTAAAAGAGTTAAAAGATGCGATTAGTACGCAAATTCAAATTACTAAGGATAAAGAAGGCAGTAAAGTCAAAATTGTAAGAGATTAATCATTGAGGACACAAACTGTCCTAGATGCCTGTTATTATGTATTCATAAGAGGAGGAATACATATGAGACAGACAAAAGTAATGAGCGTATTTGATGGGGTTGAGATGCAAAAACATTTTCTATACATAACAAAGCAGGCGGAAGAGGCGGCATTTAATGCGATGTTTCCAAATTCAAACTGTGATAATGAAATGGAAGAGTTTATGCGTGAGATTAAAAATATGCCAAAGTTAAAAACAATGATTCAAGATATGATCTTGTATTCTATTTCTAACATTGACTGGGATTCATCAATAATGATGGCAATCGAAAATAATCGATAAGAAAAGGAGCAATGCTCCTTTTTACATTTTCTTAATTTATAGGACATGTTAAGTTAAACATAGGAGGATGATTTTATGCGTCAGTATGAGTATGTTGTACAAGTTGAAGAGAGTCCAATTGGAAAAATAAAGGGTTCGATTTCATTTGATCTTAAAGAGGATAATGTTTTGGGTGAATTTGAGATATTAGGTAATAAGTTATCACTTGATGAGAAATTAAATGGCAGTAACTCTTTTAGTTTTAAAGGAAGTATTCCCGTTATGTTTTCCTCAATGAGCTTTAGTGCAGACTGTGAATTTGATGATGAAGAAATAAAAGTCACTGTTAACTTAGGCGTAAGTAAGATGCAAGCAGTAGGTCAACGAGTTAAGTAAATCATTAAAACTAGTACTATGAGAATAATCGTAGTACTTTTTT
>CAYWKT010000040.1:0-10098 GCA_964458985.1 uncultured Erysipelothrix sp. | reverse complement strand
ATATATAGACTCAAATCAAGTACGTGCAGATAAAAAAGATTTAATAAGAACACTTGGAGAAAACATTAAACATTTTCGAACTGAGAATAAGATGACACAAGAATTTATAGCCGAACATTTAGGTGTTAGTCGTCAGTCAGTCTCAAAATGGGAAACTGGAAGTTCTGAGCCAAGCACAAGTAACTTAATTACTTTAGCGAAGTTGTTAGATGTCGATGTTAAAGAATTAATTGGACAATAATTAATTGCTTATTTCCATGGTAATAAAGTCGCTATTACATAGTTAGTATTAATACTAATTAGTATCGATTAAACCGCTTATATTGCATTTAAAGCACAATTAAAAAAGTATTAGTTTTCTTATTTGAAGACTAATACTTTTATTTTTAATTACTTAACGTATAAGTTCATTGGATGGCTTAAATAGTTTGGACCATCAATTTTTTCAGACGTGATATATCCTGCTTCCGCATTTAATACATCTGGAATACGGTTAACAATAGTACCACAAGTTAGTCCAACAGTGTCAGGTCTTGAAACAGAAACAACTGTAGTTGGATCTCCTGTTAAATCCCATTTACATAAGTCTGATTCACCAGGTCCAAAGATTTTCGCTATACATTCTACTTCAATCTTAATACCATCTTGAGTTTCAATGTATGTCATTAATGACATACCGACAGTATCTCCTTTTTTATAATCATCACCTTTAACAAGTGACGTCATATCTTCTTCTAAGACGATTGGGATAGTTTTTTGAGATATTGATGAAACTGTTAAGTTTAACTTCTTAGCTAAAGCTTCCGCAGCGTTATATCCAGAGTTCCATAAATAAGCACCAGAATTTCTCGCATCAATAAAGCTCATATCACTTTCGCTAAAATCTATTCCATCGACTCCATAATCTTCGACGTTATAACTAATAACACCATCAATTCTTTCGATCTTGTTCATTCCACCTGCCATTAATGCCGGTAATGAAATCCAAAAGATATCTTGCATTCCTGTTCCAGTAACAGTAACGTTATGTTTTTTAGCTAATCGATCAAGCTCTGCTGTCTCCATAGTTGAAGTGTTCCAAGGGTAAATTGCTTCATCAGCTAATGTTAAAACATTCATATTATTTTCAACACATTGTACTAAAGAAGGAAATACTTCTTTAATATATGACATTGTCGTTAGAAGAACAATATCAGCTTCAGTGTTCTCTAATACTTCTTGAGCATTATCAGAAACTAATAAACCTGTTTTATAACCTAAATTTGCAATCTCTCCAACATCTTTTCCGACTATTGCTGGATTGTTATCAATAGCACCAACAATTTGAGCACCGTGATCGACTAAGTTTTTCATAATAACACGTGACATTAATCCACAACCATACTGAATTACTTTAACATTCTCTAATTTCATTATATCTCTCCTTTAAATTTTGAATCCGCTATCAGTGTATCCTTTAATTAAAAAATTATCAAGTATTTATTAAAATTATCACTAGATTAAGTCATATACTTAAATTGTCCTGAATAAAGTAGTTAAATCCACCTTCTAATTGACAAAGTAATTAGTAGTGATAGTTTAAAGATAACGGTAAAAATGATATAATTTGAAAGGTGATACAATGATCGAAGCAATGAGAAAATATGCGAAAGAAAATAGAGTACCAATTATAAATGATGAGGGATTAGAGTTTCTAACGAGTCAAATTAATAAATATAATTGTAAACATATATTGGAGTTAGGTAGTGCAATTGGTTATAGTGCGATAATGATGAGTAAGATTGATGAAGACATTTCAATCGTAACAATTGAACGTGATGAGGAAAGATTTGAGCAGGCTATTAATAATGTTAATAAACTTAACTTAGAAAATAGAATCGATGTACATTTAATGGATGCCATTGATTTTAATACAGATGATAAGTTTGATATGATTTTTCTTGACTCAGCAAAATCAAAATATGAATTAATGATAAATAAGTTTTATCCAAACCTTAATGAAGGTGGAATAATTATTGTTGATAACTTAGGGATGTACGGCCTAGTCTTTGAAGAAAAACTAAAAGTTAGACGACAAGTAAGACAATTAATAGAAAAGATTAGAAAATTTAGATCAAACATATTAGTCGATGAAAGATTTGATGTGACAATATATGATGATATAGGGGATGGAATAGGAGTTTTAGTAAAAAGAAAAGAGGGGTAATAGTGAAGAAAAACTTATACACTTTAGAAGAATTAGAAGAAGTAGTAATGAGTGGAGATATTGATGCAATCAATACATATTTAAATGAGTATAATATCGTAGACTTAGCTGAGAAAGTTAGTGAGTTGGAAATTATTCAAATTGTATACTTATTTAAAAATGTATCGAAGCAGCTTGCCGGAGACTTATTTACATACTTATCAGAGCAAACACAACTTAGAATAAAAGATCTTTTAACAAGCCAAGAATTAAGTAGCATTTTAGACTATGTTTATACTGATGATGTTGTAACGTTTTTAAGTAATTTACCTTGGAATCAAATTCAAGTTATTTTAAACAATACTAAGTCAGAACGTAAAAAAACAATAACAGAAATGCTCGGATATCCAAAAGAAAGTGCTGGATCAATTATGTCTAAAGACTATATTGAAATGGGCCAGTATATAACGATAAGAGATGCGACACAAGTAATTAAAGAACATGAAGGAATCGCAGAAATAATGGATGTTTACTACATTACAAACTTAGAAGAAAAACTAGTTGGGGTAGTTTCAGTTAGAGATATATTATTCGCTCCTGATTTAGAGTTAATCGAAGATGTTATGAGTACTGATATCATTTATGTAGATGCATATGATAAGCAAGAAGATGTCGCAAAAGTAATGGCAGACTATGACTTATCATTTGTCCCGGTTATAAACGATGGAAAATTAGTTGGACTAATTAGTGCCGATGATATTATGGATATTTTAGAAGATGAAGCTACTGAAGATATTCATAAGATGGGAGGTATTTCTTGGATTAGAGGAAGTTATTTAGAAACTCCATCAAAATTAATTGCCCAAAAACGTGTTGGTTGGTTATTAATCTTAACAATCGCATATACTGTTAGTAGTTTTATTATAACGTCATATGATGGTCTTATATCGCTTGTACCGAGCTTAATAATTTTTGTACCATTACTAATGGATACAGCAGGAGATGCCGGCTCACAGGCTTTAGCAATGGTAGTACGTGGAATTGCGGTGGACAATATAGATAAAAGTTTTTATAAAGAAGTATTACTAAAAGAGTTCTTTGTTTCATTAATTGCCGGAACATTCCTATTCTTTGGAAACTTAATTAGAATAATGTACTTTTCAGTTAACTCAGGTGATTTCTACTTAGCATTACTAGTTTCACTGACAGTTTTCTTTGTCGTAATAATCGCTAAAATTATTGGTGGACTTTTACCACTTGCGGCTTTATCATTTGATCAAGACCCAGCAGTTATGGCATCACCTTTAATTACTACACTAAGTGATTCAATTTCACTTCTAATTTATTTCTCACTGGCAACTCTACTTCTAGAAAGGTTGATATAATATGTTAGATTTAAATTTAATAAAATCATACATCAATGATCAAAATAGTGAACTCATTAATGATGAACTGTCTGATTACAATATAAAAACCTTAAATGAAGTAATTAGTCAGTTAAGTGTAAATGAAATAATTTACATTTTAACGACAATACCAAAATATATTAGTGCCGATTTGTTTGCGAGTTTTGAAGAAGAAATGCAAGATGATATTTTTTATCAGATTGAAGAAAAGTCAGTTAGTAAACTTTTAAAACATTTATACACTGATGATATTGTGGAAGTATTAAAAGACATTGATAACTCAATTGTTAGAAAAATATTAGCGAACGCTTCAGAAAGTACTCGAAAAGACATTACACAAATTCTAAACTATGACATCGACACAGCTGGATCTTTAATGACGATTGAATTTATCGAACTTCTGGCAAATGATACATTTAGTTATGCATTAGATAAAGTTAAAGGGCAAGGTAAAGTCGCAGAAGTCGTTACTGATTGCTACATCATTGATAAAGGACGCCATTTAATTGGTAAAGTAAAATTAAAGGATTTAATATTTGGTAAGCCTGAAGATGTTGTTGAAGACATAATGGAAACAAATGTTATATCTGTAGCAGTATCGATGGATCAAGAAGAAGTTTTAACGCAAATGCAAAAATATGATCTTCACGTCGTACCGGTAGTAGATGATGCAAATAAATTACTGGGAATAATTACCGTTGATGATATTTTAGATATTTTAGAACAAGAAGTTACTCATGATGTGCATTCGATGGCAGGGATCTTAGAATTAGAAGGTTCATATTTAAATACATCAATCTTCGAAATGGCTAAAGCACGTACTCCTTGGTTGTTCATTACGATGATTACAGCTTTCTTAACTGAGATTGTTTTAGATTTCTTCTCAGTAGAGTTGTCACTACTTCCAATACTAGCAGCCTTTATACCAATGGCAATGGGTACAGCCGGAAATGCTGCAAACCAAGCCGCAGTCATGGTTATTCGTGCTATATCGACTGATGGAATTAGTGTTAAAGATACATTAAAAATAGTTTTAAAAGAATCAAAAGTTTCATTATACTTATGTTTAGTAATGGCAATTGCAACATTTGTACGATTATTAGTACTTCCACCAATGTTAGAATTTGATGTAATGATAGTAATAACACTATCAGTTGTTATATCAATATTCGTCGGAAACATCGTTGGGGGACTACTTCCAATCTTAGCATTAATCTTAAAACAAGACCCGGCAGCTATGGCGGCACCACTAGTAACTAACATCATGGACATCGCTTCACTTGCGATATATTTCATCATTGCAAAGGTGATATTGGGTATTTAAGTGTAAATGTAGTATAATTAATTAATAAAAGGAGAGATAAGATGGCAACAGCACATATTGAAGCAAACAAAGGCGAAATCGCAAAGGTAGTATTAATGCCTGGAGATCCACTACGCGCAAAATACGTCGCGGAAACATTTTTAGAAGATGTAAAACAATTTAACACAGTAAGAAACATGTTCGGATATACAGGAACATACAAAGGACACGAAGTGTCAGTAATGGGTAGTGGAATGGGAATGCCAAGTATTGGTATTTACTCATACGAACTATATACACAATACGGAGTAGAGAAAATTATCAGAATTGGATCAGCAGGATCATACGACCCTGAGTTAAATGTTTACGATGTAATCATTACTGATAACGCATTCTCAGATTCATCATATGCATTTGTACAAAACAAAGATGAAAGAGATACACTTCCAGCAACTGAAAGTTTAAATAAATTATTATTTGAAGCAGCGGAAGAGTTAAATATCCCAGTTCAACGTGGAACTATTCACTCAAGTGACGTTTTCTACCGTGATGTCGAAGCAGACTACTGGAAAAAATTCTTAACTGAAAAAGGAGCACGCTGTGTTGAAATGGAATCATTTGCATTATTCCACAACGCTAATGTTTTAAATAAAGAAGCGGCATGTGTTCTAACAATCTCAGACTCATTTGTAACTCAAGAAGCTACAACTGCAGAAGAGCGTCAGTTAAGTTTTACGAACATGATGGAGATCGCATTAGAGGCAGCTATTAAGTAATGACTAAGATTATTTTATTAGCAAACCTTACAGAAGAGAATATGTCTGAAGTTGATGAAGCACTTGCATATAGCGGAGTCATCTATAGAATTTCCATGAGAGATCAAGCAGTAATTATCGAAGGTGATAATGATGCATTACAACGTGCAAAAGTTGCACTATCTTCTCAAGGATTCATTATTAAATAAAATCAAAAGAACTATTAAGTTAGTTCTTTTTTATTACTTCATAATTTTCATAAACTTCATTTTAAACACACAATTTTCACACTATAATAGTGAAAACGTGATATAATTATTAATATACACTCATAGTGTATATGGTTATTGGGAAACAAACGAGTTTATAGGCTCAATGTTAATTAAATAAACTAATAAGTTAAAGCATAAACTTCATTATCAAAACACATAATCCTCAGTATAAAATGAAGGCTTGTAACTAAACATTTTATCATTTACACTAAAAGTGTAGTTAATAGCTGAAGGAGTAAAATTTAATTAACATGCATGAGTTACTTATAAATTTCAAACTAAACTATAAAGTGTCCAGCAAAAGTCAAATATCAAAACTTAAAAAGATTAAATCCTCATTAATCTAAAGAAAGGACTATGCAAACTCAAAATATATTGATCATATAGTATTGAGATGTATTAAATTATAAATAAGAGATGCCCCAAACCTCTAAATTATAGATTGAGACTTTATATTAATCAAAAGTAAACCTTAACTTAAAACCTCAAAAGTAAGAAGGTTTACTTAATGATTTTTAGCTAGCACTGAAGTAAAGAAAGAGGTAAATTATGAAAAAAATCATTAGTCTAATCTTACTAATAATAGTAGTAGGATGTAGCAGCAGTATAAATGAACAAGTTAAATGTACAGTTTCTAGTGAAGAAATGAGTTCAATAGTTACTTATACTATTTCATCAAATAAGATTAAACAAATTGATCTTGAATCGACAATTAAGTTAAATTACTTAGACGTTACAACGTTTGAGCAGGCAGTAGAGACTATCGAATCTAAAACAGGAATGAATGTCGATATTAAAGATAATGGAGAGAGTATTTCATTCGCATTAAGACTTGATAGTAAAAATTATGAATTTTTAAATTTTGTAGGAGTTCCTTTTGAAGAAGGATTAGTTGATATTAACGATATCGAAAATATTGTTAAATACTCAGAAGAAAATGGTGCTACTTGTATTATTATTGATAATGAATAAAAAAGACTCACTTTCAAGTGAGTCTTTATACTATATGCTAGGTCCTGCTTCTTTAATCTCATCAGTTGCACTACTAAAGTGCTTATTGAAATTATCATTAAATGCATGCGCAAGTTTAGTCGCCGCTAGATCATATTCATCTTTATTTTCCCAAGCATTTCTTGGATTAAGAATGTTTGCATCTACATTACTAACTGACGTTGGGATGTTAAGATTAAATATATTATCATTTACATATTCAGCATTATCTAACTCATTACTTAAGATGGCATCAATAATAGCTCGTGTATCAGCTAAGTTGATACGTTCTGCATTATGATAGTTACCACCGCTCCATCCAGTGTTTACAAGATAAACATTAATATTATCTTTCTCGATCTTCGCTCCGAGCATATCCGCATAGACTGTCGGATTTAAAGGTAAGAATGGTGCTCCAAAGCACGCAGAGAATGTTGGCTCAGGTTCAGTAATACCTCTTTCTGTCCCTGCAAGTTTACTCGTATAGCCACTTAAGAAATGATACATAGCTTGAGTATTACTTAACTTAGAAACTGGTGGTAAGACACCTGAAGCATCGGCAGTTAAGAATATAATGTGATTTGGTTTATTTGCGACACTTGGAATTAACACGTTATCAATATATTCTAGTGGATATGCAACTCTCGTATTTTCGGTAAGTGATAGGTCATCATAATCTGCGATCTTACTATTTTTATCTAAAATAACATTTTCTAAGATTACTCCAAATTTAATCGCATCATATATTTCTGGCTCTTTTTCTTTAGATAGATTTGCAGTCTTAGCATAACATCCACCTTCAATATTAAAGATTCCTTCATTTGAGTAGCCATGTTCATCATCACCAATTAGTTTTCGATTAGCAGCGGTCGATAGTGTAGTTTTACCAGTACCAGATAGACCAAAAAATAATGCCACATCATTATCTTCTCCAATATTAGCTGAACAGTGCATTGGAAGAACATCTTGTGCTGGAAGTAAGTAGTTCATGATTGAGAAAATTGACTTTTTAATCTCTCCTGCATACTCAGTTCCACCGATTAAAATAATTTTTTCTTTTAGTGATACGACAATAAATGTTTCAGATTTAGTTCCATCTTTTTTTGGATCAGCAAAGCAGTTAGGTGCCGCAAGTACGGTAAACTGACTTTTATGATCAACTAACTCTTCCTCTGTCGGCATAATAAATAATTGTTGGGCAAAAATATTGTGCCACGCATACTCATTAATGACTTGAATTGGTAATTGGTATTTCTTATCTGCTCCGGCAAAAGCCTTAAGTCTGTATAAATCTTTTTGTTTAGCTAAGTGTTTGACAACTTTATCATATAATCTTTTAAAGTTTTCCTCACTAATAGATTGATTTATTTCATTATAGTCAACTGTATCCTTTGATACATCATCAAGTACAATAAATCGATCATTTGGTGATCTACCAGTGTATTTACCAGTAGTAACACTTACAGCTCCATCTGTACTTAAAACGCCTTCATCACGGACTAATACGTGTTTTACTAAATCAGGTACAGATAAATTCTCATGAATAATAGTATTATTCATAAGGGCAGCCTTCATAAACAATTGATCAAAATTCATATAATACCTCCTAATTTTCTTATAAATATACTATATCATAATAATTAACATAAATGATACCGTTTACAATTGATGAGGTACATTAGTTATCAAAAGCATATAAAAAACACTTTATCAATGTAGATGAAGTGTTTCTATTTTTTACTAAAGAGTAATTCAATCGTACTTCGATATTTTTTACTAACGTAAGTAAATGAAATCGAGCAGATTATTAATGGTAGTACGAGAATAAAAAGTAATAATATAAACAAAGATCGTGGATTAAAAAATCGATAAGACTCAAAGTTAATATATTTACTGTCTACGATAACAATATCATTATCACTTAAATATGCATCAACACTAACCTCGGTATTTTTGCTAGTTTGATAAGTTACTTTCCAATCAGCTCCGACTTTTAAATTATTCTTATGAACATAAACATTTTCTATCTTTACTTCTTTACCATCATTTTTATCCCATGCATGTGCATTCGCAAGTTCGATTAGCTCGTTGTTAGATAACTTAGATAAGTCTTGCTTCTTAATGTGAATATCATTTGCATCAATACCTTCTCCGATTGTCTCATTAATAAATGTGTACGGAAAGGTAATTGTCACATGCTTACTTATTTCAGATGTAACACCATTTTCATCAGTATATGTGAATGGAACTAAGTAAGTTCCTGCTTTATCGATATCTTTACTAGTTGGATTAACGATAATTGTCGATATGAATGCCGTAATTAGTAAAGTTTTCTTAAGCATACTCATCACACCCTTGCTTCCTAAATATAATAGTTATAGTTACAACATTGTCTTTTGCGTTTACTTTAGTAGATGCATTAAGTAAGATTGCAAGGTCTTTAATTAAATGTAGACCAGAGCCACTACTTAATTCATGTTCCTTTGATTCATTGTTTAAAGTTTTAAAATATACACCACTATCTAACATTCTTTTAATATTGATATCGGTTGAAATGTTAGTGATCTCAAGTTTTACATACTCATCATACTCATCAAGAATTACTTCAATCTCACTTTGCTCAGTACAGTAGTTTATTGCGTTGGAAATTAAGTTACTAATCAACATTCTTAATGTCGTAATATCAACACTGATTAAAATTTCATCAGGACTATCAAGATTTATATACAACCCTTTACTTTCACTTTTAACTTGGAATCTTGTTAGTTGGGTTGCGATTACTTGGACTAAGTCGACTGTATCATTGTCAATTAATCCAATATTTTCTGATTTAACGACAGTTAATATATCATTTACTTCTTCAGTAAGTTTGTAATAGTTATCAACATTCATTTCTTTTACTTTTTCAATATCACTCTCTACTGATAGTTGATTCTCTATAATCATTGATTGAATAGGTGTTTTAAGATCGTGAATTAGCGATTTAACAACTGTTAGACTTCTTAAGTTTCGATCACTTAAAAGGGCAGCCTTGCGCTCTAGTTTTGCTTGCGATTTAGAAGCTAGGTTAATATCTTGTGCTAGTTTCTGACTAAACTCATATAGATGTTCATTTATTACGTCATATGATCCACTAATATTGTCTAAATCATAATTATCCATTTTCTCTAAAGTATCTTTGATACTA
>CAYWKT010000039.1:0-10289 GCA_964458985.1 uncultured Erysipelothrix sp. | reverse complement strand
GGACTGGAGCATTAATCGCAAGTCTTTTAAACATTCCATTTAAGAAAGCTATTACTGCAATCTTTCTAGGAATATTAATCGCAGCTACAATAATGAGCTTTGGCGTATATGGAGTTATTGAAGTCATTTTCTAACAATTTTTTGCAAATATAGTTGAAATAATATTTTGAATATGTTATCATTTTTCTATTGGACGATTAGCTCAGGGGGAGAGCACCTGCTTGACGTGCAGGGGGTCAGGGGTTCAAATCCCTTATCGTCCACCATTTAAAATTACACCTAGATAAATTTATTTATCTAGGTTTTTTATGTCTTAAAATGAAGCACTATATTATCATTATAAATTAGGCCTTGATATACTAAACTTACACAAGTAGTGAATAATTAAATTAATTAAGTTTACATTTTTTTATTACCTCTTGTGAATTATTAGACAAGGATGTGATTAAAAGAAAAAATGATAAATGTAATACATACATTTCAAGTACAATTGTGCTTGTGGACAAATATATAGAAAGTGATTGCATATGAAAAATACATTTAATAAGTCATTTAGACTTATGGGAACAATAATTGATGTCGAGATTGAACATCCAAGTGGACTTCATTTACTAGATGAGGTTGAAAGTAAGCTAGTTTACTACCGTGACCTTTTTAGCGCTAACGATGATCACTCACAATTAATGCGCATCAACAATAATGCTGGAGTTGAAATTACATCTGTAAGTTCAGAACTTTTTGAGTTAATCAAAGTTGGACTTAAACATAGTCTTGATAGTAATAGTTATATGAACATTACAATTGGTCCTTTAACTTCATTGTGGAGAATTGGTTTTGACGATGCAAAAATACCTACTGACTTAGAGATAAGTGATGCATTAAATCTTATAAATCCGAAAGATGTAATTATTGATGAGATTAATCACAATATATATTTAAAATATAAAGGCATGCGCCTAGACTTAGGTTGTATCGCTAAAGGTTACATAGCTGACAAGATTATTGAATACTTAATAAATGAGAAAGTTAAGTCCGCATTAATTAATCTTGGCGGAAATGTTTTAGTATATGGAGATAATCCATTGCGTGATGATAAATTATGGCGTATTGGTATTGTCGATCCATATGATAAAAACAAGTATAAGAAAATACTAAAAATACATAACGAATCAGTTGTAACTTCAGGAATTAATGAACGTAACTTTAAAGGATATCACCATATTTTCGATAGTAAAACTGGCTATCCAATTGAAAGTGATGTCGCAAGTCTAACAATTATTTCTAAGCATTCAATTGATTGTGAGATATGGACAACGAAACTATTTGGATATAGTTCCAATGAAATAGTGAACATAGTGAATGAGATTGACTATATAGAATGTGTTGTCATTAGAAAAGATGGAACGATAGTTTCATCAATGAAAGGATAATAAAATGAAAAATATAATCGCAATTGTCGGAACAAACTCCGATCAATCGACTAACCGTGATCTTTTACATTATATGAAAAGATTATTTGAAGATAAGGCAAATATCGAAATACTCGAAATTAAACATCTACCATTATTTAATAAACCGGCAGATAAAAAATTACCGAGTAGTGTTTTAGAAATGTCTCAGAAAATTGAAGAAGCAGATGGAGTTATAATTTCTACACCTGAGTATGATCACTCAGTAACTGCATCATTAATGAGCGCACTTAGTTGGCTATCTTATTTCAACTATCCATTTGTCGATAAACCAGTCATGATTACTGGTGCATCATATGGAACTCTAGGTTCATCACGTGCTTTATCTCATTTAAGACAAATATTAAATGCCCCTGAACTTGCGGCACGAATTATGCCAAGTTCAGAGTTTTTACTAAGTCACTCATTAAGTGCCTTTGATGAAAACAAAGACTTAAAAGATCAAAATAAAGTAGTTCAATTAACTAGTATTTTTGATGACTTTTTATTATTTGTTGAGATGAATGAAAAACTAATGCATGCTCATCATGCAAACAAGAAGAAGGCTGAAAACTTCTCATGGGAAAAAGGAGAAGAAGTATAATGAAATTAATTGGAATCGTTGGCTCAAACGCCGAATTATCATATAACCGTAAACTACTTCAGTTTATAAAAAAAGAATTTAGTCATAAGATTGATCTTGAGCTACTAGAAATCGACAACATCCCTTTATTTAACCAAAGTGAAGACATTACTAACAGTGCTCTTATGCAAAGTATTAATCGTAAAATCATAAATGCCGATGGTGTTATTATTGCGACACCTGAACATAACCACACTATTCCTGCAGCCCTAAAAAGTTTACTTGAATGGCTATCATTTAACATACATCCACTTGAAAACAAACCAGTATTAGTTGTGGGCGCTTCGTATTATGATCAAGGTTCATCACGTGCTCAGCTTCATTTACGCCAAATTTTAGATGCACCTGGTGTAAATGCGATGGTTATGCCTGGAAATGAGTTTTTACTAGGTAAAGTAATTACTGCCTTTGATGAAGATGATAATCTAATTGATAGTAAGACAGTTGATTTTTTAGGTTCTATTATTGATAAATTCATAAAATTCACTAAAGTAGTTTCAGTTTTAGAAGATCGTCCAATCCTTGATCCTGAAGACTTACATGCAACTGGTGTCATTGAAACGACAGTTGAAGGTGTCGATATGTATTCAGACACATGGACTGAAGAAGCATCTAAAAAAGTTAATGCTGCCTCAGGCAGTGATTATGTGAACTTAAATCATGGACTATTAACGGTCGATCAATTAAATTACTTCTTAAGATCAATGCCAATCGAGTTAACATATGCCGACTATAATAATCAGTTTATTTACTATAACTATATGAAAGAAGAAGCAGATATGCTGGCTTCAAGAAGAAAGTCTCAAGTAGGAAACCCACTTGCCGAGTGCCATCCTGAAGCGGCTCTAAAAGGGGTTGAATGGGTAATTCAAACGTTAAGAGCTGGTCGCCAAGATTTAGTAAGAGTACATGTTCCAACTGGTGATGAGAAGTTTTTAGTCCATAACTATCAAGCAATGAAAAACGATGATGGAGAGTATATGGGAATCAACGAATACATTATTGATTTAAAACCATGGGTTGATTTCTATTTACAACAGACAAATCAAGCCTTAGTTGGGGATGTAGATGCAAAGTCGAGTGCTTCAGTAGTTGATGATGAAGTTGATGCAAGTACTAGCGCTTCAATTCAAGATTGATTTTCTTAAAGAACCAGATTTAGTCTGGTTTTTTAATTATTACACAAATGTTAGATAAAAAATTCATATATTTGATATAATGAAGTCACGTTTAAAAGGAGTATGTCATGATAGAAATTATAAAAGCAATAATCTTTGGAATAGTCCAAGGAATAACCGAGTGGTTACCAATTAGTAGTACCGCGCATTTAATCTTACTTAATCTAATAATGCCATTAAACATGAGTACAGATTTCTGGGACTTATTTTTAGTCGTAATTCAATTAGGCTCAATCTTAGCCGTATTAATTATTTTCTTTAATCAATTAAATCCTTACGCTAAAGGTAAAGATAAAAAAGAGCGTGAGAAAACATTTAGATTATGGTTAATGATCGTAATTGCATCAATACCATTAGTCTTAGGGGCAATCTTTGATAAGGTAATCGGAATTCCGGATAATCCATTAATCATTGCAGCTACATTAATTATTTACGGAGTTATCTTCATAGTCGTTGAAAAAGACAAAAAAGGAAAACCAGCAAAAATTAATTCGATAAATGCATTAGATATTAAAACAGCATTCTTTATCGGATTATTCCAGGTTTTAGCAATCATCCCAGGTACATCAAGATCAGGGGCAACAATTATCGGATCATTATTATTAGGTCTTTCTAGAACAGTTGCGGCAGAGTTCTCATTCTTTCTTGCAATCCCGGCAATGGCTGGAGCTAGTGGATTAGAACTATTAAAGTATATATTAGATTTTGGACTAGCTTTCAACGCTCAAGAATTAATCTTACTATTAGTTGCGACAGTCGTCTCATTTGCGGTATCAATGTATGTAATTCAAAACTTACTTAAATACATCCGTAAACATGACTTCACAGTCTTTGGATATTATCGTATCGTATTAGGAATTATTATTTTACTAGTATTTGGAGCACAAGCTTTATTCGCATAACAAACTGCCTTTATCAATATGATAAGGGCAGTTTTTATATACTTTAATCTACTTTAATGATAATATTGTATAAGTAAAAAGCCACAAGCGCTCGTGGCGCAATGGATAGCGTACTTGACTCCGACTCAAGTGGTTGCAGGTTCGATCCCTGTCGGGCGCACCAAACTTTAATTAAGATGTTTAATAACTTGTAGTAAATTTTTACTTAAATAAAACCGCCATTGATTTGGCGGTTTTTATGTTTTTGATAGTAATCTCTTATATGAGTTAGTAATTAAGAGAGAGCCAAGCGGTGCCGTAATTAAGATTGCGATAATTGAAATCGTTAAGATTACTTTACCACTACTAAGTCCTAGAGATAGTGCTATTGGCCCAATACCAGCTTGCACGGTCGCCTTCGGAATAAAACTAAAGGATACAAATAGCCTTTCTTTACTTGATAACTCACTTTTAAGTAGAGATATAAAGACACCGAGCGCTCTTACTATAAGTGCCGTAAAGATTGAAATGATTGGAATCAAACCAAATGTTAATACGTATGATAAATCAAGCTCACTTCCGATTAATGTAAATAGTAATATTTCAAAGACTATCCACAACTTTGAAAAATAATTGTGGATAACTTTATTAATGTTTACGACCATTCCAAAACTTAATATCGAAAGTAGTGATGAATATCCGACATAATTACTAATAATTGGTTCTAATCCATCTAATATAAACATAATACTAATAATAATTAAAGTTGTGTATAAGTTATCTAAGTCCAATCTTTTCATAATAAAGTTATACGTATAACCAAGTATAACTCCGACAATTACTCCCAGTAATATCGTTTGAATTATTGTTGTAACAATCATGAAGTTTAAAGGAGTGTTATTTACCGAAACATTTATTAAAGCTAAGAAAATAGTAATTACATATATATCATCAACTGAAGAAGCACTCATTATCATTTCTGGTATTCCTTTATCTTCTCCGTATCTTTCTTCAATAATCTTAATCATATTAGGGACGATGACAGCCGGTGACACTGCACTCATCACACATCCTAGTATTGCGGAATCAAGTAATGATAAGTTAAGTAAATACTGGCCAATAAATAAGTATGCAATAATTTCAAATGTCGCAGGTATAAATGAAAGTAATATTACTGAAAGCTTATTCTTTTTCAACTGATCAAAGTCTAAATTAATGCCCGCTCTAAAAATAATAATAATTAAAGCGACTTTACGAATGACTGCGGATAATTGTAGTAGATTACTATTTATTAAATTTAAGCTATAAGGCCCAATAAAAATTCCTGCGACAATCAAACCTATTAGTCCTGGTAGATGCAGTTTCTCACTTATTCTCTTAAATAATATCCCGATAATAAATATTATTCCAAAACTTACTAACATATAATCCTCCTCAAAAAATCTCTATGTTAAGTCTAACATATCAAAACTTTGTTTGAAAGGTAAAATGGGTATGGTATAATACTCATACAAATATTGGAGGTCCTGTATGATAGACTTACACATACATTCTCGTCTAAGTAATGGCGAGTTAAGTGCAGATGATATCGTCGAAAAATGTCAAAGTGAAAACATTGAAGTTTTTTCAATTGTCGATAATGATCATTGCTTAGCATATCAAAACTTAGATTTAGTAAAAAATAATCACATTGTAACTGGAGTTGTCCTTACAACATCAATTGATAGTCAACTTATAAATATTATTGGATATGAAGTTAATCCAACTTTAATCAACAATTTCTATTATGAGCGTTACAGTAAAGAAAAAATTGAAAGTGCTGAGTACAAACTTTTTGAATCATTAAAAAGTATTATGGAGAAAAACGGCGTTAAACTCTCTGACAATATTCAACTTTCTTTAGTTGAACGGGGCGTTAGTAAAAAACTTGTATACTATGATGCGAAGAAAAATAATCCTGACTTTCCTTTCTTAACTTATCAAAACTTTTATCGTGATGGTCTTTCAAACCCATTTAGTGATTACTTCTTAAATGAAAGCGAAATGTTGCCATCAATTAAAGAAATATTAGAGTTAATTAAAGATGCAGGTGGGATTTCATTTTTAGCCCATCCTTATGAGTATGGAGTTAATGTTGACAACTTAGTTGAAAAACTAATTCCACTTGGAATCGATGGTATTGAAGTGTTTCATCCTAGTGCTGCGATTAGACAATCACTAAAGTTAGTTGAAATTTGCGATGAAAACAACTTACTAGCTAGTCTTGGAAGCGACTATCGAAAAGCTCGCTACAATATACCTATCGGTATAAACATGCATTACAATGCCTTAAAGAGCGAAAGTTTTAAATGGTTAAATAAATACTTAGAAGTTAATTAGCAAAAAGGAATCATTTGAGTGATTCCTTTTTTATTAGTATTTATTCATTTCTGAGATTAAATCATCAACGCTAGTGAATATTTCTCCACTCTTTTTAATACAGCCGATTGTAAATAAGTTTACATAGTGAAATTGATTTTCGCCTACTTCATTTTGTAGTGCGTTTATTTTCGCTTCATTAGCCGTACTACCTTGGCGAGTATCTGTATATAAACCGAAGATCTTCATACCTTTCGCATATGCAACTCCAATCTCACTCGCAACTCCAACATCAATTGATGCCCCATCTAAAACCGCAATTAATATTTCTGATGAAAATAGTTCATCATTATCGCCATCCGCAATCATGATACTATCAGCATATAAAGATTTATCATTAATAGCCATATTTTCTTGTGGTAAATAAATTTCCAAGTTTGGATTACTATCTCTTAATTTATTAACTACATACTCATTAAACATTTTTTCCATATCATTAAACAATGGACTTGCGAAATAAACTTTTGTCTTACTCATTTTTATCACCTTTCATATATCCACTTGAAACAATCAAGTTGTAATAACTCTTTATCAATATGTACACCGAGCGGAATTAAATCATCATCCCCGACAAAACCACTTCCAATCGAAGCTAGTTTGTGGGCAGACTTACAAAATTCAATTAACTTTAAACTATTTAAAGCTGACGTTGAGGAATGGAATACTTCAACTCCGTCTAAATTTTTACTTATGACCATTTCTAATAACTCGGCAATCTCACTTCGATACTCAAATGGATGTGCTAAAAACACTTTACCTTTGTGATCTCTAATGACTTTTATCGCTTCATCTAAGCTTAAGTAAATTCGCTCACCACTAACGTAGTACTTACTATTAGGATTATTTATTCCATAATTTCTAAAATCTCGAAAATTCTTATATTCAAAATCTGGATACTCGATAATTAACTGTTTGTGTATATCAGTAAATACTTGCGAAAGTCGATCGTATCTTAAGTTTTCAACTTGTACTTCATAGCCAGCTTTACTTAATGCTTCAAGTAGTAAATCAGCGTTATTTTTTTCATACATTTCAACTCTTTCAATTGGAAAGGTTTCTTCATACCACGTATTAATACCTTCAACGTCAATATCATAACCTATTAAATCAATTAACCGATCGTTAAAAATCGCTTTAAGTTTAACGCCAGGAATTACATTTTTAAATTCTTCTTTATCAATTAGTCGATATGCGAAAGCTTGATTATTATCCAAAATTGAAAAATAATCTAAGTCACTTTCTTTAATCGTCTCAAGTAAACGATAGACACTCATATCGCCTTCACCGTGCATTGTTTGTATATGTAAATCAATCATCATATCACCTTCTATAATTTTATCACATTCTACTTCATTATTAATTTAATCTTGTCCTAATCTACATTTTAAAATAATACAGTAAGCACACGAGAAATAGTATACTAATAATCATTAACATAAAATACGTATACTTTAAGGAGTTTGATCCGGTTTCTGGAAGTATAGTCCGAATATCTTTAGTTATTTGAATATGTAAGTAATTAAGATCTTCATCTAGATTCATAGCGTATAAATCATTGTCTACCATGACCATTCCATCATCAAATACTTCGATATTAATATTATCAAGTTTTACATAATAATCGTTATAACTTAGATCAGTCAGAATATACTTCTTTACACTCATATTTGAAATTGTAATCATTGAGTTATTACTATCGACAACTATCTCCTCATTATCACTACTTACATGGAAGGATAACTCATCAATAAGATTACGATATTGATCAGTGAAACTAATTGATAAATTTAAATTATTAAGCAGCAGTTTATACGTATAAACATCATCAACTAATAAATGATTCAAATTTAAAACTTTGAGTTCTCCATTTACTAGTCTAACTTCAAAATCTAAACTATTAGGTATTTGATAACCAACTAACTGATCTTCTAAAATTAATGAATAACTGCCGACAGGTAAATACTCAAAATTAACTATCCCAAACTTACTACTCTCATAATCCATATAATGCTCACCATCTTTAAGTAATGTAAAGTTAACATTATCTAATGGATAACCAGAGAGTCCAATAACTTTTATGTAGAAATCAAAACTCTCATTTTTAACTGATCCAACCGCAATCTCTTTATCAATATTATTAACTGTCACATTCACATAATCATTAATTGGATAAAAAGTATTTGTCTTATACTCATCTAAAAGTTTAACTTTATATGTTAGTCGAATCCCTTTTCGATTTTTATATTTTCCATCAAGTTTAAAGTTATTTATTATTATTTTATTTTTAGTAACATCAATGTCTTCTATAATACTATGTTCATAAATATTGTAATGACCATCCTCTAATACTACATTTAAGTTAACTGCCCGTACTGACTCTTTATCTAAAGTTACATACTGACTTATCTCACTTTGATATTCATTATTACTAACATTATTTTCATCACTATACATCAAATCTTTTAAAAGAGTAAAGGTACTTATAAAATCACTCTCACTATTTAAATAGTAATTATTTTCAACTGAGGCAATGGCATGATTGAGTTTATTTAAAAGGTTATGATACTTACTGTTAAAATTGTCATTACTAATATTAAAGTTTAATATATTGAGTTTATCAATATGTTCATATTTTTCTTTAACTTTATTAATGTGATTCACATTTTCATTAACTATTAAATCAATCATATCATCATCGATTGAACGCTCTCCAATAAAGTAATTACGAGCTTTAGCCATAAAAAATCTTGTACGATTAGAGTTAGTCGTTTTATGCACATTTTCAATAGTACTATAGCCCGATCCTGGTCCAAAGGTTGCGATGTTATCCGAAATATTTATAATGTATTTATCGGACTCATCTCTTGAGTATTGATCCATTATATTAAGGGCTGATTCAATTCCCACAAATGGCGCACTTCCTGAGTAAGATTTTGGACTATCATATAGAACACTATTTTGCTTACTACTTATCTTATCTTTATCACTAGTAAAGTAAATTGGATTAGTGCTATTTGAGAAATGAGCAACGTGCGCATATAAGGCATCAGTTCTTTTCTCAAATGAGTCAGATCCATAACTCATGATTGCAACTTGAACATTATTATTCTCGCCTAATACATCATTACAAAAGTCATATATCGAGTTTTTTACTAAGTCATAACGACTATAGTCTGACATAAATGTATTCATACTCTCAGACTTATCGATAATAAATATAATATCAATTGGACTCTGGATATTACGCTCTTCTTGGATAATATCCATAACGACATTAAACTCATCATCAACACTCGTTTCCATAATAGTTTGCTTAGCATAAAGACCAATGTCAGGATAATAGTGATAATTATTATTGAATGAGTCATCATTATCATTTATACCTTTAATAGCTACATCATCAAAAACTGAAGAACTAGTATAATCATAATTTATTATATTATTACTTTTACTTATGATTCCCTTCTCTTCAAAATAGACATTACTTCCATGCTTAAGATGATAACCATTATAATTATTTTGAATATCATTGAACTCAAAATATTCAAACGTACCGCGATTAGTTTGTGTCGTCATAATCGTAGTGAGCAAAAACAACTTTACAAGAAAGTTTTTCATGGATTTCTCCTCTCCTAATGTATTTGCTCCCCCGAGACTATCTTTTTGTATCATATCATTTAAATTAATATTTTCAAGGACTTCGTTTAAAATGTTTAATTTC
>CAYWKT010000038.1:0-10351 GCA_964458985.1 uncultured Erysipelothrix sp. | reverse complement strand
TTTATCATTATTCTCATTTTGATTCTACTACTTATGGTATTCATTATGTGAAACTTTTATAGATAAAAGTCGAGAAATGCGGTATAAGCAGTATAAAAGGCGACTTATCGAAAGATAGGCCGCCTTATTTTGTAATTACCAATTTATGGTGTTTTTAAGTTATAAGCTTGTTGGAAAATATTGTTGCTATATAACCATTCTTTGAAGTCATTATGAGTAAAAGGTTCATCCTCATTCCAAACTAATGGAGACTCATAACTAACTTTTGAGTTTTCGACATTTGCTACAACTAAGGCTAATGTTGAATTAACGTTATACTTATTTAGTAGTTTTTCTGCAGATAGACTACTTCCTTTAAAATCAATTTTATAAAAGTTCTCAAACTGTTCGATTTCTAATAAATTTAAGGTTGGAGTAATAAACTCATTCTCAATATAAGCACATCCTGTATCTGATGTGTCACAAAACCATAAATAATATACTCCATCTTCATTTAATAAGTTCTCTTCAAAATTGAGGAACGTGTACTCAGTATCAGACTCTATCATCGCTTTTGCTAAGGGAGATTCATTAGCTGATACGTCACGATTTTTAAATATTACGAAAAGTAATACTGTAATGATTGTAATAATACTAAAAAGAATTACTACACTTTTTTTCTTTGTTATCATGGTGCACCTCGGCTATATAATAACATCGTCAATTGTGAATCTCAACACTTCATCATATGCATAAATTCATGCTATAATACATATGGTGATTTTATGAATAACAAAAAAATCAAAAATTATTTAGTGAGTGTGGGGATTATTTTATTAATCCTATTTTTACTATTTTTTAACTACTATTACTTTATCCTTTCACCATCAATGATTGAGGCAAACAAGGTTGAGAATATAATTCAATTGTTTGAAGAAAATAATGATCTAGATGTCGAGTATCAAAGTCATTACTATATGGATGAACAGTATTATGCGGCATATGATAGTAAAAATTATTATATATTCAATGAGTTTGGGCGATTATTAGAAACGGTTGAAAAAAGTAAAGTTAATTTTGACTTAGTTGATCAGATTGCGAATAAGCAGTTTGATAAGTATACAATCTCACTTGGCTTGTATGAGGAGCAGTTAGTTTATGTCATTAATACAGATAAGTATGACATATTTATAAATGAACAATTAGAAGAAGTTTTAAGATTTAGAAAAGGGGCACTTAAATGATTGATTTAATAAATCAAGTTTACTTTGATAAGATCCGATTTATTTTAAGTAATCTTGCGAAGTTAGATTTATCTGATAGAGAAGTAGTCGTCGTATTAACGATATTACTACTTCAAGAAGATGGGAGTATTGTCAGTGTTGAAAGTATTATTAATCAAACTGGCTTAAGTATTACTGAAGTTGATGAAGTAGTGACACTACTTGCAGGTAAAGGGTTTTTAGAGATTGAAGTTAAGAATTCATTAGTTAACTTTAATGTTGATAACATTTTTAATTTAAAAAGTGAAGCTAACTTAGATGTTTCTGATATTTTTAAAATATTTGAAGAAGAGTTCTCAAGAATATTAACGCAAAAAGAGTTAGTTAGATTAAATGAATGGCAAAAGAAATATAGTCGTGATGAGATTATTGAAGCGCTAAGAAATGCATCGATAATGGAAAAATATAACTTTAATTATATTAACCGGATTTTGGAGAATAACCATGAATCGTAGCGTTAGAATTTTAAATGTTATTGAAGGAATGTTTCCAGATGCTGAAACTGAATTAAACTTTAAAAATTTATACGAACTATGTATTGCGGTAATCTTATCGGCGCAAAGTACTGATATTTCAGTTAATAAGATTACAGTCGATTTATTTGAACAGTATCCGTCGGTAAATGAGTTAGCGGTTGCGGATGTTAAAGACGTTGAAAATAGTTTAAAGACAATTGGATTATATCGAAATAAAGCTAAAAATATTGTTTTATTCGCTAATCAAGTTATCGACAACTATGGTGGTGAAATACCAGAAACTTTAGAGGAGTTAATTACGCTGGCAGGAGTTGGAAGAAAAACCGCAAACGTAATTTTATCTGAATACTTTAAAGTTCCAGCCATCGCAGTTGACACACATGTTGAGCGAGTTAGTAAAAGACTAAAGATTGTTAGAGAGAGCTACAGTGTCTTAGAAACCGAGAAAAGACTAATGCGTGCTTTTCCAAAAAATCGTTGGTCACAAGCCCATCATTCACTAATCTTATTTGGTCGTTATCACTGTAAAGCGATGGCACCTAAATGTGAAACATGTCCATTAACCGAAGAATGCAAATATTATACACAACATTATAAACGTAAAAGAAGAGCTTAAACTCTTCTTTTTTTATACAAAAAAGACCGAATTAATCGGTCTTAGTCTTAATTAGTTTTCTGGTTAATTATTAGGATTACCTTCACTTGAAGGAGGTTTGTTTTCTTCCTCTGGTGGTATAACCTCAGGCTTACTATATTGATAGTAACTAACTTTAATCTCCATTCTTTCGAATGAATCCTCTTTAAATGCTTGGCCTCTTACATCTGCATTATTGTAAATTGCACTTGCGATAGTTCCGTCTAAACTTGGGTCACTAGTTGGTGTTGGAACTCCTACTACGAACAGTTTGTTGCTTAGTTTGTTATCTTTAATAAACTTGTCAATATCTGCCTTAGTTTGTAATGCAGGGATTGTAATAATCTCTAATACATCTGGGTTAGTAACGTCGACACATGTCTCTGCACCTGTTTGTGAGTTGTTTGCGTAGTATCCACAAACTCTAACTTTAGCGCCATTTGGAATTTCATAAGCTTTAGTAAATGTATTCTCTTCTGATTTAATATGATCGATCTCTTTATTGTCGACAAATACTTTTGCTTCATATTTGATTGGTCCAAAGATCCATGAAGGGTGGAATAATCTAGTTCCTGTAGCTTTGACTGCACCTAATGAAATATCGTATGTACTTCCAGCTACTGCTCCATCTTCTGGATATTCTTCCCAGTTAATTGTTAAGTTACGTTTATTGTTTTCAGCATTAATTTCTGCTTTGAATGAACTTAAACTTTCAAGTGAAACGTTTGCCGTATTTAAATCTACTAGTTTTAAGAATTTACGGTTAATTTCTCCTGTTGTAATATATGCTGAGTCCATATCACCGATTGGATTTGCATATGGGAATGTCGCTAAAACGTGTGTAATATCACTAACTCCTGCCGGTCTTTGAACTTGTCCTGGATGTTCTTTTCCACGGTGTGCAGAATCTAATAATTGTAGTTGCATTTTACCTAGTGGGTTCGCGTTGTATTTAGGACCTGTCCAGTATGATTGTTTCCCAATCTCTGGCTTATCAAAGCCCATCCAAACAACACTTGTATATTTTCTAGATGATGCATACATCCATTGGTCTTTACCTGCACCTTTTGGAATTCCGTATTCTGGACCCCATTTATGGTCTCCATAGTCTGTCGTTCCAGTTTTAGCATATACTTTATAAGGTTTATTTCTTAATACTTCCATACGGTTAAAGATTCCTGAGCTAACGTTGTACTCTTCAAGAACTGATACTAAGTATGCCGTCTCTTCTGAGATAACTCGTGTCTTAGTTGATTCAAACTCATCTTTCATGACGATATTGTCCATAGTTTCTACTGATTGAACTGTTTGTGGAGCAATGTAGTATCCACCATTCATCATTACTGCTTGAGCTGCCGCAAGTTCTAGTGGAGAGATTTCAAATGTTGATCCTCCAATTGCGTATTGTGTATTGTATCCACCTTCCGCAGGTGATTTAACTTGTGAGAATCCAAGTGAGTCTCTTAAGTATGTCGCAACTGCGTTTTGTCCAATCTCTGCTTCAACTTCTAATAAAGTTAAGTAAGCTGGAGTATTTAGTGAGTTTGCGACTGCATCTTTAAGTCGAACTTGACCTTGATAGCGGCCATTCGCATTTCCTAATATTTTATCAGTACCTTTGTATTGAACTGGTTTATCTTCAACGACGTGTGAAGTTGAATAACCTAAATGCTCAAATGCAAGGGCGAATGATAATAGTGGTTTTGTAACTGATCCTGGTTGTTGATACATATCAGTAGCGCGGTTAAAGCCTAAGAATGCGCTATTTTGTCGACCACCACCAAGTCCAAGAACGGCACCAGTATCATTGTCGATAATTGCGACTCCAGATTGCATAGTATCATCTGGATAAGTATAAGTTTCTTCGTTTTGAATTTTTGAAATATCTTCTTGAATAGCTGGATCCATATTAGTTTTAACGACGACTGGTGTTGTTAGAATATCGATGTCTAATTTTTCTTTTACTTCCTTAACGACTGCATTAGCATAATCAATATAAGGGTTAGTATCGTTAATAATAGTATCCATACTATCATCAGTTAATTGGTTTTCAATCTTAATTGCTTTTGCAAGACGAGCTTCTTCGGCATCGATGTAGCCATGTCTTTCCATTAAGTTAATAACATCATTACGACGCTCATAAGCTTTATCTAAGTTATTAATAGGACTATATGAGTTTGGTTGATTTACAACTCCGGCCAATAATGCTGCTTCACTAATGTTTAATTCCGATGCGCTCTTTCCAAAGTAGTATTGAGCGGCGTTATCTAGTCCACGTGTATTTCCTGCTCCATAGTTGATTTTGTTTACGTAGTATTCAAATATTTGATCTTTTGATAAAAGCCCATCTAATTCTAATGCTAGAGTAATTTCCATTGCTTTACGTTCTAATTCTTTATCTGCGGAAAACTGAGATGTTTTTAATAACTGCATCGTCAGTGTTGATCCACCTTGTGAGAAACTTAGTTGACGTAATCTAATCGTGTCTTTAACGTTAATTATCATTGCTTTAGTAAAGCGTGATAAGTCAAAACCTTTATGTTTAAAGAATCGTGAGTCTTCAATTGAAACGAATGCATCGATGACATTTTGTGACATATCAATATATTCCATATCACCAAACACTTCTCCTGCGGCATTTGTATATTTACCAAAGTCGAAGAACTCATCACCATTTGCATCTAAAAGTTTAGTTGCATTTTTATTGTCTAACGCATTAATATCTAAATCAGGTAGATTACGATTTAAATACATCCATAGTGAACCTGCCGAGATAAATCCGATTATCATAATAACTGTTACTATTGATAATATGATGTTAACTTTCTTTACAGGATCCATTTTTTTCTTTTTAGCCATATCTAAATCATCATCCCCATCTCCATCTCCGTTTTGTTGGGCTAATACTTTGTTTAGCTCCTCCTCAGCGGCCTTTAAGTTTTCTTGACTATTATCGATTAACTCTTCCGCAAGTAATACTTCTTCTACCTCTTCAGCGTTAATGACAATTGTTTCTTCAAGATCTTCTTTAGGTTTATTAAATGTTGGAATATGTAATGTGTCTTCATTACTATCGTTTTTGATTTCATCCTTATCGTCGATAGCTTTAAAGACTTTTGTTTCATCCAAATTGTTGTCTTTGTTTTCCATGTTAATCTCCTTTAAAATATAATTGATCAATGACCTTTAAATAATCGACAGGTGGTGTTATCGAAAAAGGGATAAGATGTCCTTCTTCTTGAAACCACTTATACGGTATTGATCTTCTTTCTCCATAGTATAGGTCAATCACTTTTTGAGCCTCGACGAAATAAGTTTCGTCATAGACACTAAAGCGAATAATAATAAATGCTATACCTCCATGTTTAATAACGCGTTGTAAGTGAGTTATTTGATGATCGTGAATTAGAGTGAATGGAAACCTTGTATCTGAATTGGTTTCCTTCGCTTCAAAATCAAGTGCCTTATTACGATATACTCCGTTATAATCGGTAGTACTTGGTTTAGTGTAATATGCACGTGTAATCTCAGCCATACTTCGCTTTGGATAATGGACATCAACAACTTGAATCGGTGTTGGTCTTTTATGCACAACAGCCAAGTCAAAAGTGATGTAATATTCATTTGTTTTATTTATGTCGTTTTCTAGTCCAACTCCACGATTTTTAGTACTTCGCTTTGAAATAGTTGGTTTAGATGTTTTTCGATGTCCACCAGGATATTTAATCATTATATCACCTCTCCTATTATACCTAAATAAAAAGCAAATTACTAGTTTTGCTTATATAAGATAAAAAGGCAAAATAAACCTTTGACATCATAACATAAGATCTTGAGAAATAAAGTGACAAAAATGTCTTACAATTGTCATTAAATTTATAAAAAATGATAAAACCATGATTTATATAGTTAATCAAATAATTAGATATACTATTTAGTGGATATATTTGCTATAATGTATGCGGAATATAAATAAAAACAATATGTTGGAGGTGTATTATGCAAAATCATTTAAAATTGAGCGCTGAAAAAATATTCAATAAAGATTTTTCGATAGACTTTAAAGGTTATTCACCGCAAGAGATTGATGAGTATTTAGATGTAATAATTAAAGACTATCAAATTGCAGAGAAAGTGCTAGATGAAATGTTCGATGAAAATCGTCGTTTAAAATATCAAGTCGCAACTTTAGAAGCAGAAATAATTGAATTAAAAGCAGGACTTGCAGTTAATGAAGTTAATAATGATACAAGTAATATTGATATATTGAAAAGATTAGCAAGATTAGAAGAAATTATTTTAAAGAAATAATATTAATAAAACAATGACATTCGGACAATCGCTGGGAAACTAGAGGAAAGTCCATGCTCGCACAGTCTGAGATGATTGTAGTGTTTATGTAAGACGAAAAAATAAGTCTTAGCAGCAGTAGCTGACGGCGGAAGAATCCTAAGGTGTAAACTATGGAGTATTCTATAAAAGTGCCATAGAGACGAGCTTAGTGGAAACATTAAGTATGGAACGAGGTAAACCCCATAAGCGAGAAACCCAAAATTGGTAGGGGCATTTAACATAACGAACTCAAGTAAATGTTAGAACATTAAACTTATATTATATATTTGTTTAGTGTAGATAAATGATTGTCACCGCAAGGTACAGAACATGGCTTACAGAATGTCATTACATTATTAATATAGTAGGAGGTAATATGCAAGAAATAGGCCAGATTTTAAAAGAAAATCGACTAGAACAAAATAAAAGTATTGAAGATATTTCAACTATTACTAAAATGAATACGAATATTATAACTAATATAGAAGCAGGTAATATTAGTTATTTTAATAATGATTTAAGTTACTTAAGATATTACGTTAGATCTTACATTTCTGCACTTCAAATTGAGATTGAAGATGTTGAAGATAAGTTAAATGCGGCGACCCTTGCATTTACACAAAGTATTGACATTTTAGAGCAAGAAAAATTAGACCAAATAAATGATCAAATATTAAATAAAAGAGTTTCATTAGAAAAAGGTAAAAGTGGATTTAGAAAAGCAAGAAAAATAGATTGGACACTAATTTCACTAATTTCAATTGTGACGTTAATTGGCGCCTTTTTAGTTTACTCAATCGCAGTAAATGTAATAAATAAGCCAAATGATAACACACCACCAGTTGTCGAGACTCCGAAAGATAAAGAGGACGACAAAGGTAAAGATAAAGAACCGGTTGAAGAAAAACCCGAAGTTCCTGAAGTAATTAAGGCAGAAGTTATTGCGATTGACGCAAATAACTTTGAAATTAATGAATGGACTGATGATTTAAAAATTAAAACTAAATTTAATACTGAAACATGGGTTCAAATGAGTGTCAACAATCAAATTGTAATGTTACCAAATGAAGACGTATCAAGTCGTGTTTATACAGTCGGTACTGATCTTCTAATTGAGAAACATTATAAGTTAAATGGTGAAGAAGTTTTATTTAAAGAAGGTGACATAATTTCAATTAGATATGGAATTATGAACACTAATGAGTTTTTTGTAAATGATGAACAACTACAGTTAGAAGATAGTGTCAAAACTTCTCTTGGTGGAACAAACTTAGCATTTACACTAGGAAAGAAGGCAGTTGAGTAATGAACACACCGAATAAATTAACGATATTTAGAATATCACTAGTCCCATTAATTGTATTAGTAATGTTATTTCCATACGCACAGTTTGGAATTACAATGCCTAACTACTTAATTAATGGTGTCTTTTTATCACTGAAAAATATAATTGTATTAGTTTTATTTTCTCTAGCATCATTCACTGATTTCTTAGATGGATATTTAGCGAGAAAAAATACCGAAATTACGACATTTGGAAAATTCTTAGATCCAATCGCGGATAAAATTTTAGTAAACACTTTATTCATGTTATTTGCATGGCAAGGTGTAGTTCCAATGGTTGCGGTCTTATTAATGATATGGCGCGATACGATGGTTGATGGAGTACGTATGATGGCATCAAATAGTGGAGTTGTAATAAGTGCTGGACTTTTAGGTAAGATTAAGACAGTAGCACAAATGATTACAATTATTATTATTTTATTAAACAATATGCCATTCGCATTCTTTGGACTACCAGTCGCTGACTTTATGGTTTGGTTCTCAACATTAGTCTCACTTGCAAGTGGATACTCATATTTTGTTTCGGCAAAACCAATAATTTTTGAGAGTATGTAATGTTAGAATTAGTGAACTTATTATTAGAAAATAATTATACGATCGGCTCAGTCGAGAGTTTAACTGGCGGCATGTTCGCAAGTGAAATAGTCGGAATCAGCGGTGCATCCCAAGTATATTTAGGAAGTATCGTCTCTTACGCTAATAGTGTAAAAGAAGGACTATTAGAAATAGATGAGTCAATTATTAAAGATTATGGAGTAATAAGTGAACAAGTCGTACGCTTAATGTGTGATGCAGGTGCAAGATTATTAAATGTCGATGTTACAATCTCATTTAGTGGAAATGCCGGACCTGGTGTCTTAGATAATAAGCCGCAAGGGGCAATTTATTCATGCATTAAAATACTAAATGATTACTATGTATATTATGATGAGTTAAACGGAAGTCGTAACGAAATTAGAAAAGAAATAGTTGACATTTCCGTAAGTAGATTAAAGAAAATACTAAAAGAAGGGTGAAACTATGGCAGATAACGATAAAATATTACAAGATACCTTAAAGCAAATTGAGAAGCAATTTGGTAAAGGGTCTGTTATGAAACTGGGCGATCGCGCAAATGTGGATGTAGATGTAATTAGTAGTGGATCATTATTAATTGATCAAGCATTAGGTGTCGGTGGCTATCCTAAAGGGCGTATTATAGAAATATATGGACCTGAATCATCAGGGAAGACAACACTTGCCTTACATGCGATTGCGGAAGTTCAGAAAAAAGAAGGCGGAAGAGCTGCCTTTATCGACGCTGAACATGCGGTCGATCCACAATATGCAAAAGCATTAGGTGTAAATATTGATGAACTAATTTTATCGCAACCAGACTCGGGTGAGCAAGCACTAGAAATCGCAGATATGCTAGTTCGCTCGCAAGCCGTTGACTTAATAGTCGTTGACTCAGTCGCAGCACTCGTTCCACAAGCTGAATTAGACGGAGAAATGTCTGATGCTACTGTTGGAGCGCAAGCCCGTATGATGTCAAAAGCAATGCGTAAGTTAGCGGGAGTAATGAACCGCTCTGAAACTACAGTAATCTTTATTAACCAATTACGTGAGAAAATTGGCGTTATGTTTGGAAACCCTGAGACTACATCAGGCGGAAGAGCATTAAAATTCTACTCATCAGTTCGAGTTGATATTAGACGTAGTGAAGCATTAAAAGAAGGTAAAGAAATATTTGGTAATAAGACGAACGTTAGAATCGTTAAAAATAAAGTAGCGCCACCATTTAGAACGGCTCAAGTTGAGATTCATTATGGTCAAGGTATTTCAAGAATCGGAGAAGTTATCGATCTTGGAGTTGAATATGACATTATTGATAAAGCTGGATCATGGTACTCATATGATGATCAAAGAATTGGTCAAGGAAGAGAAGCAGTTCGTGCATTTTTAGAAGCAAATCCAGAACTTTATGAAGACATTCATGATCAAATTCGTGAAAAACTAAATGGCTCAAACAACGTAGAAGATACTGCGGAAATCGCAGCTTAATAATTACTAGAAAGACTTAATTAAATTTAGGTCTTTTTTTTTATGTCAATAAAGTAAACATAATAAACATAATATTGACTTTATGTTTAAACTTTAAACATTATGAACAATAAATAAAGATAGCGTTTACTTTTTTACTGTGATTTACATTAGATTTAATTAAATTAACCGTATTTCAGTTGTGCAAATCGAATAAATTTAGTACTATCTCGAGTTTGACACTTAAACATAAACGAATCCGAATAAACCTTATATACTAA
>CAYWKT010000037.1:7437-10428 GCA_964458985.1 uncultured Erysipelothrix sp. | reverse complement strand
ACTAATATTGTCTAAATCATAATTATCCATTTTCTCTAAAGTATCTTTGATACTAACTAATGGATTGTATAAGTTATTTTGTAAAATAAAAATAAAGACTATTAAAATAATTAATGAGACCATAACGGCTACAGCTTGTTCAAAATAAAATTCTGAGATTAAGCTATAATCACTTAATTGATATATTGAATAATACACATACATATTCTCATCATTGTACTCTATCTTAGATTGAGCTTCTAAGATTACGACATCTGAGTTAACTCTTCCAAGTAATTGATCACCTTCATCATATGGAATTGTGGCAATAATTTCTTCTCCGTCATCAATATTATAAACGACAATATCCATTGAGTATTTTTCAGATATTTTTTCTAGTAAATCTCTTCTAGTACTATATTGATTGTCTAATGCAGCGTGAATTTCCATTTCAACTTGCTCAGCATGTTGTATTCCTTTTTCAACTAATGCATTTGGAAGATTAAAATATCTAAGACCAACTATAGAAATAACTACAGCGTAACTAATAAGTAATATTATATATGTTTTTTTGCCATTAGATTTCATCTATTTCATTCCATCGGTATCCAATACCTCGAACAGTAGATATAGAAAATGATTTTAGTTTACTGCGTAAATTCTTTATATGTGTATCAATTAATCGTGCATCAAGTAAATCTTTATCATCATGCCATACTTTCTCTAAAAACTCTTCTCTTGAAATTACGACATTCTTATTTTGAAGTAATAATTTCAAAATGTTTAACTCTTTATTCGTTAAATCAACCATCTTACCTCTTTTTAAGACAATATGCTCATCGGTAAATAATTCGACACCTTCTGCATTTGAAACTAATATTTTTTGTGTATGTTCGTTCATTTTTGCTTTTTTAATCGTATGTTCAACATATTTAAGAATTAATGATGTGGATTTATCTTTTGAAAGATAGGCATCGACATTATGATCTAGTGAAGCTTTTTGTGTAACCTCATCTGGATCGGCAGTTAAAATAATTATTGGAATATTATTGTTAATTCTCTTTACAGATTCCGCTAATTGAATTCCATTTAACATTGGAAGCCGCAAATCCATTAAAACTAAATCAAACTCAGTCTTTGCTATATTCTCTAGACCCTTAATCGGATTATCAACGTCGACAACTTCATAGTTGTTTAACTCAAGCACTTCACGAATCAGTTTACGATACTGATCATTGTCTTCTACTAACAATATTTTTTCCATAATAGACCTCCTAATATTATATATATATGCTTACAATTATGCATACTATCGTTGTTACTTTCTATTATAAGCCTTTTAACTATAATGTTCAACATAATGTGGAACATTACACGTGTTAATTATAAAAAACAAAATAAACATGTTTTATAACGATAAAAATAATCATAACGCAATAATATGTAGTAAAAATCATAAAAGCAAAGAAAAAACACACATTGGCTGAAATTGTTGACACAATAACCATTTAACGTGTTATAATGTTAACTATAAGTTTACAACTACACGGGAGGTAGAGTAAATGAACAGTTTATTTAATATAAGACCATCGATAGATATGAATGAAGAAATGGATAAGTTAGAAGCAATGACAACGGCTAAATTATTTAGAGTCCCTGCAATCTCGAATGATCCTATCAGTTTTAAAGATGTAATTGATAATGTAATTGTATTTTGGAAGTATCGTGGTACTGCATTTAATCATGATGAGTTTTTCAATATTAGAAATATCGAAACAGCTAAGCCATATAGTGAAGCTGCGATATATGCTCACTTACAATTATATTATGTATTAATTAAATCATTAATCGCAAACATAGCATTTGATACTAATACAATTACAGCTGGTGTGTATAAAGCTAATGAGCAAATAATGAAAGACATTATTTTACATATCGAAGCCATCTTAGAAGCACAAAGTATTGAAATAGTTCAAAGAAAAGGTGATGATCTTTACGATTTCGTTCTTATTAGTGATATGAAATAGTAAAACTTTAGGTTGATATGTATATTAGTACGATCAACCTTTTAATAATTAAGGAGTCAATATGGAACGAATAAAAAAATCAGATCGAATCATGATATTTCTTGTCATCATTCTATCAATAGGAACCATAATCACACTGAAATTAGCAAGAGATAATTATCATCTTAACAATATTCAAAGTCAATATGTAAAAAAAGTAGTTGATGAAGTTAAAGTAGTCGCTAACTATGATGTTGATGATTTCGAGAAATCGATTAGGAAAATAAATATGCTATATCCACTCGAGATTGAATTAAAAGAGAATGATTCAATACTGTATTCAACTCTTTCAATATTCAATTATAAAGACAATGAGATTGAGAAGTTAAACTTTCTTGCGAATGCGACTATTACGAATGAATCAGGTCGAGAGTTAAACTTAGGTGTTTATGATGGACTAGACTATAATGTATATTTTAAAAATCTATCTTACATAATAAGCATATACTTATTGATGTTTTTTCTAATAGTCACGACGATTTTAATCTATTGGAGTAAAACACGAAAAGAACTGCAAAAAGTAGTATTAAGTGATAATGAAGTAAATATTGAAAAAAGTATATTTTCTAAAGTCATTGATAAAATGTCAGTACCTTTAAATAATGAAAGATTAGAGAGTGATAAAATGGTTAGCGAAGTTAAACCTACAGATGATTTAAGTAGTAATACATTCGATGAAGAAAATGAAATAGGAGTAGAAGCTCAAGCTGAAGTTGCAGAAACTACTCATGATGAGTTATCAATCGAGGTTAGTGAAGATGAACTTATAAATAGTCCTGAAATAATTGAGGATTATGCTCAATCTAAAGAAGAGCTAATTGATGAGATGTTTGAATCTGTAAGTAGCGAGATAATTAGTAGTGAAGATTTAAACGAAATTAATAGTGAAGAAATTATAGAAACAGATTCAATAGAACAGGTAGAACATAATGTAGAAGTTAGTGAT
>CAYWKT010000037.1:0-7337 GCA_964458985.1 uncultured Erysipelothrix sp. | reverse complement strand
GATAGTGCTCCTGTCACTGAAGTGGAAGATCCAATAAGACGTGTTATGCAAATAGAAGTTGTAAGTAGTTTTGAAGAAGAGGATGTTAAAGCTGAAGTTATTAAAGAAGAGCCAGAGGTAAATAATACATTTACTGGATTCGCTAGTAAATATAACTTTATTGGAAACGATTCTAATGATTAAGTTTTTTAAAAAAACAATTATTATTGCATCACTTGTATTTTTTAGTAGTTTATCATTATATGCAGCCGCAAGCCCAGACATTGATGATAATTCTAACTCAAATGTAAAACCACCAGAAGAAATCATTTGTAAAGAAAAAGATGGAGTTTTATTTTGTGGTGATAATCAGTATACGATAAATGGAGACTATACTGTTATATTTAACGCAACAGTTTATTATGAAAATGACTTACTATTATTAAATACGGAAGAGTTAGTAGCATTATTTAAGATTAAAGTTTACTCGCATGAGAAACAAGACTTTATAAGTGAAATTACTAAGAGTGAGATTGAATTAGTTTCAGATAATAAGTATCACTTAAGTATTTACTTTGGTGATAATGAAAAGAAAATTTTAAGTTTAAGTGTCGTTAAACCAAATGAAAATATGCTTAACTTGTCATTAATGAGTGTAATATTTAATACACACTATGCAAACTCACCAAGGGTATTTTTCTATATCGTCTTAAGTGCGTTTGTATTGTTATTGATTTTAATTGAACATCTTATAGATGTTGCCTTAGGTGTAAGGAAGGTTGAGTAGAGACTCAGCCTTTTTTTTATGAGTACAATAATACTAATATTAAAGTAAATAGTTTATAATATTCAAGCAATGATTAAACTTTATTATTTAAATCATTTAGTAAAAAATAATATAACTTATAATTAGTTATATTGATATAGACTCATAAATATTGAGTAGTGGGGTGGAAAATGAGTAAAGATTATCGAGTATTATTATACTATCATTATGTAGCGTTAGAAGATCCGAAGGCATTTCGTGATGAGCATTTTAACTTATGTAAAGAAATAGGATTATTAGGAAGAATTATTGTAGCGAGTGAAGGTATTAATGGAACTGTATCAGGTACAATTGAGCAAACAGAAAAATATATTCAAGCAATGAACAGTGATTCAAGATTTTCAACTATGCCATTTAAAATAGATTATGAAGATGGACATGCATTTAAAAAACTTCATGTCAGAGTTAAGGACGAACTTGTGAACTTAGGTTTAGTTAATGATGTTGATCCATTAAAAGTTACAGGAAATTACTTAAAACCAGTAGAATTTTTTGAGCATATGCAAGATGAAAATACAATTGTCATTGATGCGAGAAATGACTATGAATTTGATTTAGGTCACTTCAGAGGGGCAATTCGTCCTGATATAAAAGTCTTTAGAGATTTACCGCAATGGATTGAAGAAAATAACGAAATATTAGAAGGTAAGAAAATATTAACTTACTGTACTGGAGGCGTCCGCTGTGAGAAGTTCTCAGGATGGCTAAAAGAAGAAGGTTATGAAGATGTAAACCAACTTGAAGGTGGAATTGTCACTTATGGCTATGATGAAGAAGTTAAAGGTGAACTATGGGATGGACAATGCTATGTATTTGATAGTAGAATTGCCGTGCCAATCAACCGAGTTGATCATCAAATAGTTGGGAAAGACTACTTTACTGGAGAGCCGTGTGAGCGTTATGTTAACTGTGCAAATCCTGAGTGTAATAAACAAATACTATTAAGTGTAGAAAGTGAAGAGAAGTATCTTCGTTCATGTTCTGATGAATGTCGAAAATCAGAGCGAAATCGTTACATAATCGAAAATCACCTTAGTAGTGAAGATGTACAACAACGATTAAGTCAAATTTAATTAAACTAGAGGTATCTATATAAGATACCTTTTACTTTATAACAATATTGTAACGCCAAATAAGATGACTTTTGTTATAATAAGGAAAAGGTGATAGTATGAAAAAAATATTAATTGTTGAAGATGAAGAAACAATTCGACTAGGTTTAGCGTATATTTTAAAACAAGAACAGTTTGAGGTCCTTTTAGCTGCGGATGGTTTAGAGGCAATTGATCATGTGAATGAAAATCCAGATATAGACATTATTCTATTAGATTTAAACTTACCAGATATAAGTGGTTTTGATGTACTATCACAAATAAGAGATAGTAAAGACATTCCGACAATTATCTTAACTGCAGTTGACCTTGAAACATCAGTCGTCCAAGGCTTAGATATGGGGGCAGATGACTATATTACTAAGCCATTTAAAACTCGCGAACTTTTATCGAGAATTAACTCGGTATTACGCCGTCATAATCGTAACAATAGTAATATTATTAACATTCAAAATATTACAATTGATATGAGCCAAGCTAAAGTATTTAAGGATGGAGCTGACTTAATGCTAACTGCATTAGAGTATAAGATATTACTAATCTTAGCTTTAAATCCAAATCAAGTTTTCTCAAGAGAAGAGTTGTTGGCAAATATTTGGGATGTCGATGAGGCATATGTTTATGACAATACTTTAACTGTTTACATAAAACGTGTTCGTGAGAAGATTGAAGATGTTTTATCTGAGCCCAAAATTATTAAAACCGTTCGTGGCTTAGGTTATACAATCGAGGTATAAAATGTTAAATGATCAAAGATTTAGAAAATATATAAAGTATCAAATTATTACATTAATAATTTCAGTACTAATAGGTATTTTTATGTCGTCATTTATTAACAATGCTTATACGAGCGAAGTTGTTAAGATTAAAAAAGAGATCGCTGCGAACATTGTTGAAAGCGAAGAAATAAATATAATTGATGTATTAACGATTAATGAAATGAGTAATTACGAGATTGATCAAATACTGGAAAAATATGAGTTAGACAATATTATTAACTATAAAGGATTCAATAATTTAGATAAAGTTCATAATAGAGTTATTACTTATATTATTGGTCTTATTATCTTAATTAATTTAACGTATGCAACAATGGCAATTGTACGATACACTCAAGAACGTAAACGGATTAATGAAGTGAATCTATACTTATCAAAAATATTAAACAATGATTTTTCATTAGATATCCAAGATTACGATGATGATACACTTGCGGCATTAAAAAATGATATATATAAAATAACGAATAAACTTAGGTATATGAGTGAGTATTCAATTAATGAAAAGAAAAATCTTGAAATGACACTCTCTGATATATCCCACCAACTTAAGACACCACTGACGAGTATGTTTGTAATAAACACGATACTTCAAGATGATTTAAGTGATGAAGTTCGATTAGATTTTTTAAAAAAGAATCATGCACAATTAGAAAAGATTGAATGGCTAGTAAAATCATTATTAAAAATGAGTCAAATTGATAGTGGGACAATCGAATTCAGTAAAGAGCGAGTAAAAGTAATTGATATAGTTAATCGTGCTTTAAATCCCAACTTAATTACAATTGAACTTAAAGACATTAATTTATCGATAGAAGTTGATGATAATTTTTATGTTGATTGTGATTTTAACTGGACTAGTGAGGCCGTATCAAACATTATTAATAATGCGGTGGAACATACACCGGTAAATGGAGCCATAAGTATCACACTAAGACAAAGCTCTCATGGCTCAATAATTAGTATTAGTGATAATGGGCCTGGCATTAGCTTGGATGATCAAGTTAATATATTTAAACGTTTTTATAAAAAGGATAGCAAATCTGATGGAATTGGAATTGGTATGAACTTATCTAAATCAATAATGAATCGCCAGCATGGAGATATTAGAGTGAAGAGTGTCGTTAATGAAGGTAGTATTTTTGAAGTGATTATTAATTAATCACTTTTTTTAAACAGTATGACTAATTTGTAATATGAAAGTCATCTTATAGTTATAAATAAAATGTATTATTACAGTATAAGTTAGGAGAATAAATTATGGAAATATTAAGAGTAGAAAATTTAGTTAAAGTTTATGGAGAGAGTACAACTGCGGTTCGTGCTTTAGATGGTGTTTCATTCTCAGTTGAAGCAGGAGAATTTATTGCGATAGTTGGAGCTAGTGGTAGTGGTAAAAGTACATTATTACACATACTAGGTGGAGTTGATACGCCAAGTTCTGGCCAAGTGTTTGTCGGGGGAAAAGAGATTCATAAACTAGATGAGAAAAACTTAGCGATTTTTAGACGTCGTGAAGTAGGTTTAATCTATCAGTTTTATAATTTAATTCCGGTTTTAGACATTATTGAAAATATCACACTTCCAATCGAGTTAGATGGAAAAAATGTCGATAAAGAATATTTAAATGAGTTGATTGATGTTCTTCAACTAAATGACCGTCTAAAACATCTACCTAATCAATTATCAGGTGGACAACAACAAAGAGTATCAATTGGCCGTGCTTTAATTAATCGACCAACACTTCTTTTAGCTGATGAGCCGACAGGAAATTTAGACTCAAAAGCGAGTAAAGAGATTATGGATCTTTTACGTATGTCAAATAAGAAATATAATCAGACAATTATAATGATTACTCACGATGCAGAACTTGCATTAAATGCGAACCGTATTATTACAATTACAGATGGAAAGATAGCCTCAGATGAAAAAGTAGATGGGAGATAAGTATGAAAGCATTAAATAAGTTAACCTTAAAGCATATGCGACTAAATATGAAAAGAACAGTTGTAACAATAATTGGGGTCATACTTTCAACGGCATTAATGCTAACAATTGGAACTATGTTCTCATCATTAACTGGGACGATTAAAGACGATGCAATTGCTCGCAACGGTGATTATCACGTCCAGTACCGTTTTTTAAAAGAAAATAAAGTTGATGAGTTAGTAAAAAATGTGAACGTTGAAAGCTATTATAAGAGTCACATGCTCGGATATAATAATGACACTGAACTAGATCAAAGTATCTCTGTTGTGGAAGGTGATTCTAAATATTTAGAAAAGTTAATAATAAAAGAAGGTAGTCTTCCAGAAAATACAAGTCAAATTATTGTGGAAGAACAGTTTCTTAAAAACCAATCCCTTAAAGTAGGGGATGAATTAAAGCTTACTTATGGGGATCCTTACACTATAATAAGAGATCAACGTTATGATTTGAATTATGCAAATTATATTGTGGATGATGCATATTCGTATCTTCACATGATTACAAAAACATATGGTGAGTTAGAAATAAATGTTGATAACTTAAAGGAAGTATCTTATGAAATTGTAGGAGTATATAGAAACGCTTCATATTATGGTGAAGCAACTACTTTACTGACACGCAATGATAATATTGAAAATGAAAATGTAGTTGTATCTGTAAAGTATAATAATCCTAAATTAGCTGAACAGTATAAAAAAGAAGCTTCAGAAAAATACATTGATAACGACAGTTTCGGAGTTATAAACTATAACGATGAATCTATAATGGAAGAACGCTGGAACTATATTGATCCAATCTCAGAAAACTATCAGCTAATGATGTTTTATACTGGATTTGGTTTTGATAATATTAATAACATTGCGGCAATCCTTTTAACTTTCATTTTAACGATATTATCAGCTGGATGTATTATAGTTATATATAACTCGTTCGCAATTTCTGCGATTGACCGTAAACGTGAGTTTGGAATATACTCAAGTATCGGAGCAACACCATCGCAAATTAAATACTCAGTTTACTATGAAGCATTAATTATTGGAGCTATCGGTATGTTTTTAGGAGTCATACTATCGCAAGCTGTATCAGTGTTTTTAATTAAAATAATAAATTTCTATACGTTTGATTTAGTGAAAAACGATCCACTACCACTCGTATTTGGGATGCATATTAACTTACTGTTATTCACTATTCCGTTAATATTTATGACATTAGTAATTTTCATTTCGGCAATGCTTCCTGCTCGTAAATCGAGTAAGACAACGGCGATTGATTTAATTCGTCAAAAAGATGATATAAAAATTACTCCAAAAGAAGTAAAGACAAACCGCTTTGTGTCTAAAATATTTAAGGCGGAAGGTGTATTAGCCCATAAGAATATGAAACGCAATAAGAAACGCTATCGTATTACTTTAATATCTCTAGTAACATCACTAGTATTATTCGTAAGTTTTAGTACATTTGGTAGTCTATTAGAGAGATCAATCAGCTATATGGGTGATAGTGGGTATGATATTCAAGTAAACACGTACAATTTAGATATGGGTAATGGAAAAATCTTGACGGGCCAAGAATCATTAGATAAATTAGATCCTATCGTTAAAGATCTCCAACACATAAGTATGAAAAAAACTCACTTATTGACAAATCCAGGACCTGACATGTATTCAAAAGAGTATCGTGAGTACTTAATAGAAGACTATGATATTATCACTGATTACACTGAAGGTATAAACCTGATCGCTGTAAGTGATGAAGAATTTAGAAACTATACAGCAAGATTAAACATTAGTGATAGTGACTATGTCATTGTAAACTCACGTTCAGTATATAAAACTGTGAACAATAATTTAAAAATGGTAGAAATAAAACCATTTGATGAGACATTATCTAAGATTACTTTATTAAGAGAGTTAAATGATAGTCAAATTCCGCTAGAGTTGAATAATATCGCCTTTACTAATGACTCAGAAATTAATGGATTTAATATTGCGAGTAAGTTTAATTATTCAACAGTAATTACAGGTGAAAAGCAGATTAACAAGTTAATAGAATCAGATCGAAAAGAAAGTAATTCAGGATACTATTCGACATTTGGGGATATTAATGATTCAATGTACATTAAAACATCTGATTCACAAAAAGTAGTTGATGAAATTACTGACTTAAATCTTGATAATTTATATGCATATTCTCCAACTTTAGAAGCATTATTAATTAGAAACGTATTGACGTTAGCGCGTATTATAGTGTATCTATTTATCGCCGTTACAACGTTGATTGGAGTGACAAGTGTCTTCAATACAGTATTTACAAGTATCGTACTGAGAAGAAGAGAGTTCGCAATGCTACGTAGTGTTGGTATGGATACTAGCGGATTCAATCGTATCTTAGTTTATGAGAGTATACTATTTAGTCTAAAAACGATAATCACTGGACTTCCAATATCATTTATTCTTATATTCACCTTAAACTCAATAATCAGAGAAGCTTATACTTCACAAGAAATGATCGTTCCTTATTTTGCGATCTTAGTTTCGATATTCGCAGTGTTTATCATAATGTTATCAGTATCATTATATTCAAGTAAGAACATTAAGAAAGAAAATATTTTAGAAGCGTTAAGAAAAGAGTTGAATTAATTTTAATTAGTAA
>CAYWKT010000036.1:6431-10669 GCA_964458985.1 uncultured Erysipelothrix sp. | reverse complement strand
TTTTAATAGAGTCTGAAATAATTAATTAGCTACGATGTTAACTAATCTATTTTTTACGACAATTACTTTTCTAATTGTTTTTCCTTCAATATGTTTTTGAACATTGTCATTCGCTAGTGCTAGCTCTTCAACAACACTATCTTCCTCATCAACACTGACATTGATTTTACCACGAAGTTTTCCGTTTACTTGAACTACAAGTTCTAACTCATCTTGCTTCAGTGATTCTTCATCATACACTGGCCACTCTGCGTATGCCGCAGTTTCTTCACTCGTTAGAATACTGTATAACTCTTCTCCGATGTGTGGCGCAAAGACACTTAATAACTTCACAAAACCAATTGCGTATTCCTTATAAATAGTATCATTTTTGTAACATTCATTAATGAAGACCATCATTTGAGCAATTGCCGTATTAAAGCGCATGTTCTCTAAATCTTCAGTTACCTTTTTAACAGTTTGATTGTATGTAAAGTCTAGTTTTCCATCGTTATTATCAGTTACACGATTATTATCAGTTAATAAGCGATAAACACGATCTAACCATTTACGAGAGCCTTCTACTCCTTGATTTGACCAAGGTAGTGATCCTTCAAGTGGTCCCATAAACATTAAGTATAAGCGTAGTGAGTCTGCCCCATATTCACTAATTAACTCATCTGGGTTAACGACGTTTCCACGTGACTTACTCATTTTCTCACCATTTGCCCCTAAAATCATACCTTGGTGGAATAATTTTTGGAATGGCTCTTTCGTATTAACTACGCCAATATCGTATAAAACTTTGTGCCAGAAACGCGCGTATAATAAGTGAAGAACACTATGTTCTGCCCCACCGACATACAGATCGACTGGTAGCCAATGTTCAAGTAATTTCTCATCACCGATTTCCATATCATTATGTGGATCGATATAACGTAAGTAATACCAACAGCTTCCTGCCCATTGTGGCATCGTGTTAGTTTCACGTTTAGCTTTTTTACCGTCAATCTCAATATTTAACCATTCATCGACATTTCCAAGTGGTGAGTTTCCATCACTTGATGGATGATAGTTGTCAGTCTCTGGAAGTTCAAGTGGTAGCTCATCTAGTGATAGTGCACGTGATGTTCCATCTTCAAAGTGAACGACTGGAATTGGCTCTCCCCAATATCTTTGTCTTGAGAATAACCAATCACGAAGACGATAGTTAATTTTATGTTCTCCAATACCTTTTTCTTCTAAAAATTCAATCATTTTCGAAGTAGCGTCTGCTTGGTTTAAACCATCTAAGAAGTCTGAGTTAATGTGAAGACCATCATTAACGAATGCACCCTCACTAATATCTCCTTCTAAGACTGGAGTTATTTTTAAGTCATATTTTTTCGCAAACTCATAGTCACGATCATCATGTGCTGGAACTGCCATAATTGCCCCACTACCATATGTGCTTAGTACGTAGTCCGCAATATAGATAGGAAGTTTCTCATTATTTACTGGATTAATTGCGTAGGCTCCTGTAAAGACTCCTGTTTTATCTTTATTAAGTTCTGTACGTTCTAAATCACTCTTCGTTGCGACCGCATTAACGTAAGCTTCAACTTCTTCTCTTTGACTGTCGGTAACGATTTCTTTTACAAATGGATGCTCAGGTGCTAAAACACAATATGTCGCTCCAAATAAAGTATCGGCACGTGTTGTAAATACCGTAAACTCTTTATCATGATCAGCAATTTCAAAAATGACTTCTGCCCCTTCTGATTTTCCAATCCAATGTCTTTGCATCTCTTTTGTCGATTCAGGCCAATCTAGTAAGTCTAAATCTTCAAGTAATCTTTCCGCATACTCTGTAATTTTTAATACCCACTGGCGCATTAAAACACGATATACTGGATGATTACCACGCTCACTCTTACCATCAATTACTTCTTCATTCGCAAGTACTGTCCCAAGTTCTGGACACCAGTTTACAGGCATCTCAGCTACGTATGCTAAGTTTCGCTCATATAGTTGTGTAAAGATCCATTGTGTCCATTTGTAGTATTTTGGATCAGTCGTTGAAATTTCACGATCCCAGTCATAACTAAAGCCTAACGATTGAATTTGATCTCTGAATACATCGATATTTTTTATCGTGAAGTCTTTTGGATGATTTCCAGTTTGTAGTGCATACTGCTCTGCCGGAAGTCCAAATGCATCCCATCCAATTGGATGTAAGACATTTTTGTTTTGCATACGTTTCATACGTGCTAAGATGTCTGTCGCTGTATATCCTAGTGGATGACCAACGTGTAAACCTTCACCACTTGGATATGGAAACATATCCAAAATATAATATTTCTCTTTTGAAAAATCACTAGTATCAGTTCTAAATACTTTATTACCTACCCAATAATCTTGCCATTTCTTTTCAATTTGTTTATGATCAAATGCCATAATTACACTCCTTTTTTCCATAAAAAAAACGTCTCCATAGGACGCCTGTGCGTGTTACCACCTAAGTTCAAAGTACTTTAATACTTTGCGCTCAATAACTATATCGCGTTACCGGATTCTCATCTGCTCCAAAACAAGTTCATTATCTATTATGTTTGACTTGCACCAACTGTCAACTCTCTTAGCATAAATCAATAATTACTACTTTTCTTCATTGCACTAAAAACATTATAACATACTTAGTAAAAAAACTATACATAGTATAGTTTTTTATTGTAATCAACTTATTGTATAGAAATAATGAAAAAGAAGAAATTAGCAAAGGATTCGTTGATTATCTTTACTCCCTATTTAGTGTGGATTAGGGATATTATTTAGTGATCTCTATCACTTGATATAATAATACAACATAAAGAAACTAATGTCAACGGTTTTTACATTAATTTGTAAATCTTTTCAAATTGTAATGAAAGAATTTACATTATGTAACAATATTAGTTGTGTTATAATTTAAATTAGGTGAATAAAATGAAAAATCCATTTAAAAATAGTGATACGAATTTAAGATATTATAGCTTTAGTTATTATACTAAAAAGACATTTAAAAGTAAGGTAGCGAAGATCTCACTCGATGCTGGACTAACTTGTCCTAATCGTGATGGTCATTTAAGTTATGGTGGTTGTAGCTTTTGTAGTAGTGCCGGAAGTGGTGACTTTAGCGGAAATAGTAATGATGAATTACTAACTCAGTATGAAGAAGGTAAAAAGATGATGTTTCGCAAATGGCCAAATGCGAAAACTATCGCCTACTTTCAAGCATATACGAATACGTACACTACGCTTGATAACTTAAAAAGGATGATTGAGCCTTTCTTACACATTGATGAAATTGTCGCAATTGATATCGCAACAAGACCAGATTGTCTAAGTGATGAAATGCTTGATTACTTAAATGAAGTAAACAAAGTAAAAACTATTTGGTTAGAGTTAGGTCTACAAACAGTTGATGATAATATTGCGAATACTTTTAATCGCGGCTACAACTTAAATACATTTTTAGATACGATAAAACGAATTCAAAAAACTGACTTGAAAGTATGTGTGCATTTAATTAACGGTCTGCCTGACGAAAGTAAAGCGATGATGCTTAATAGCGCTAAACTACTTTCTGATTTAAAGGTTGATGCAATTAAATTACATATGCTGCATTTAGTTAGTGATTCTCGATTAGGCCAAGCTTATTTAAAAGAACCATTTGATTTGCTTACTCTTGATGAGTATGTCGATATCGTTGCATCACAACTTGAGATTATTGATGAAGACATTATTATCGAACGATTAACTGGAGATGCCGACTTCGATAAGTTAATTGCGCCAATTTGGACGAGAAAGAAAACAGTCGTGTTGAATAATATCCAAAAAGAGTTAGTCAAAAGAGATTCCTATCAAGGTAAAAAAGCGCATTAAGCGCTTTTTATTCTCTTTATTCAAATGGAGCTTATCAACTCACAATAATATTATAATGCTCAATATACGCTATTTTGTGGTACTGTTGTGAACAATGTGTCAAGATAGAAAAAGACACAACTACTAATATTGTGTCTTAATCATCTGAAGGAGGATTACTATATACTAATTATTCATAAGTATCTATGACTTATGAATATATTATAATTGATAACGTACGCTTAATTATCGTCTTATTCTCATTATATTTACATTGTTTATTTAAAAGAAAAAAGACACTATCCTTACTTGGTGTCTTTGATCAAAATGTGAGGGAAGAAATTATATAGATCAAATAATAGGGGATTATTTTGGGG
>CAYWKT010000036.1:0-6331 GCA_964458985.1 uncultured Erysipelothrix sp. | reverse complement strand
TCAAAATGTGAGGGAAGAAATTATATAGATCAAATAATAGGGGATTATTTTGGGGATGATCTATTTAACTTACTTAAGTCTTATCTGACTTACAACTATATTATAATGAACAATATACGCTTAATTATGGAAGTTTAATCGAGTTTTGAACGAATGTAATTTCGCACAAAGAAAAAAGACACCGTCCATTTGAGTGTCTTCATTCATGTGCATGAGGGAAAATTATTTAGATCAAATAATAGGGGATTATTTTGGGGCTGATCTATTTAATTTATTAAGTCTTATCTGACTTACAACTATATTATAATGAACAATATACGTTTAATTATGGAAGTTTAATCGAGTTTTGAACGAAATTACACAATAGTCAAATAAATAAAAGACACGGATTATTTTCCGTGTCTTCAGTTATTTATATTAAGGGATAGAAATTAATTAAGTCAAATAATAGGGAATTATTTAGGGACTGACTTAATCATTTATAAGTCTTATTTGACTTACAACTATATTATAACTATCAATATACGAGAAATTATGTTCTAATTTACGTAACATTATCTTTATTGTACTAATGAAAAAAGACACCGATTATATTATGTGGTGTCTTTTAATATCTTATATTTACGTTAAGGGGATAGAATTATGTTAAGTCAATAATAGGGAATTATTTAGGGACGACTTAACCTTCTTAGTAAGTTACTTCTAACTTACGTATACATATTAACAGTGAATTTACGCTAAAATATGGTGTAAATGTCGTTTTTTAAACTACTGTTTCTTAAAAACTTTTCTATCGGTGACTACATAGTCCATTCTAACGTCTAAATCAGTCGTTGGTAAATGTGGATATTCCTGCTCAGCAAAGGCAAGCCCTATTATCTCACCTTTATAATCTTCTAAGTATTTATCATAATATCCACGACCATAACCAATTCGATTACATCTTTTATCAAAGCCAAGCATTGGAGTAATAATAACTTCAATATCTTCTTTATTAACTAGTATTTCTTCCGCTGGCTCTAAGATTTGCATAAAGCCTGGAACTAGTTCATTTTTATTTTTAATTTGATAAAACCATAGTTGATCTTCTTCAGTAATACTTGAGCTAACTACATCGAAGTTTTGAAGAAAGTAATCTAAGTAATCTAAGGTAATTACTTCTTCCTTAGTATTTAGATATATCGCAATATTTTTCTTACCTTCAAGTAATGGTAGTAAGTTCTCAATTATCGAAAGACTTTTATTAACGCGTTTTTTATAAGTCATTCGCTTTCTTTGATCACTTAAATACTGTCTTACTTTACTTTTATCCAAGTGAACCTTCCATTTCGAGTTTCATTAATTGGTTAAGTTCAACTGCATATTCCATCGGTAATTCACGCGTAAATGGTTCGATGAATCCCATAATGATTAACTCTGTAGCTTCTTCTTCATCAAGACCTCTACTCATTAAATAGAATAGTTGTTCCTCTGAAATTTTTGAAACTGATGCTTCATGTTCAATATATGACGAGTTGTTTTTAACAATGTTATCTGGAATTGTATCACTCCATGATTGTTTATCTAATAGTAGTGTGTCACATTCAATTTTTGATTTACTGTAATGTGCGTTTTCTCCCATAAAGATTTTTCCACGATAGTGAGCTTGCCCACCTCTTCGTCCGATTGATTTAGAAATAATAGTACTACTCGTATGTGGCGCTAAATGAATCATTTTTGCCCCTGAATCTTGAATTTGATTATCACTTGCGACCGCAATTGCGATCGTCATTCCACGAGCATATTCTCCCGCTAAAATACAAGCTGGATATTTCATGTTTATTGATGATCCGATGTTTCCATCAATCCACTCCATTGATCCGTGTGCTGCGACATAAGCACGTTTAGTTACTAAGTTTAAAATGTTGCTTGACCAGTTTTGAACTGTTGAGTAACGACATTTTCCACCTTCTAAAACGACAATTTCAACGACCGCTGCATGTAGTGAATCATTAGAGTATATTGGCGCTGTACATCCTTCAACGTAATGCACATCTGCCCCTTCATCAACAATAATTAATGTACGTTCAAACTGTCCCATACGTTCACTATTAATTCTAAAATATGATTGTAGTGGTTTATCCAGTTTTACTCCCTTTGGAATATAAATGAATGATCCACCTGACCATACTGCACCATTTAAGGCACTAAATTTATTGTCGTTGTAAGGTACAACACTGTCAAAGTATTTTTTAAATAATTCTGGGTGCTCTCTTAGTGCTGAGTCTGTATCAAGGAATATTACTCCCTTATCTTCAACTTCTTTTAACATATTACTATATACAACTTCTGAATCATACTGAGTTGCGACTCCCGCTAAAAACTCACGTTCATCTTCAGGAATTCCTAATTTTTCAAAAGTATCTTTAATCGTTTGTGGAACATCGTCCCAACTTTTTTCAACACGATCACTTGGTCTTACATAATAAGTGTAATCGTTAAAGTCTACGTGCTCTAAGCTTGGACCCCAATCTTGAAGCGGTGAGTTTATAAAGTGATCAAATGCTTTTAATCTAAACTCTAACATCCATTCTGGCTCGTTTTTTATTTTACTAATTTCAATGACTGTCTCTCTCGTTAAACCTACATCGGTTCTAAAGACTGAAACATCTTCGTCTTGAAATCCAAATTTATAATCACCTTGCGGTAATAGTTTTTCGTCATGACTACTCATCTTTATCCCTACTTTCATCGATAATCAATTGTGCTGCATCCCAGCCAATCTTTGCGCATTTTATTCGATTTGCTTGTTTCGAAACATTTTCAAATATAATTGCACTTTCTAATAATTCAGCATCAAACTCTTTTTCCATAACCATTTTGTTATATTCATTGACGATAATTTGTGCCTCATCTAAAGTTTTACCTTTAAGTAATTCACTCATTATTGACGTTGATGCGGTTGAAATAGTACATGCAATTCCATCAAATCTTACATCTTCTATTTTATTATCCTTAACAATCATTTGAACCTTTATATCATCTATACATGATTCACTATCCATATGCTCTTCATAGTAATCACCTGAATCTAAAAGTTCATGATTTCTTGGATATTCATAATGATCCATTATTAATTGCCTTACAATCATTGGATCTTTTAACATACTATTCATTAGATCACTTCTTTCATATAAATAAATTAATACAATTTTCGATTGTCGTTGTTTTTAGTGCTTCAATAAACTTATCTACTTCCTCAAATGTATTGTAGAAGTAAACACTCGCTCTAACTGTATCTGGTGCTTTAATAATTTCACTTAACATCTTAGAGCAGTGATGTCCTGAGCGCACAAGTACGTGTTGTGTATCTAAGTAAGTTGAAACATCTTGTGAGAATATACCTTTTACATTAAATGAGACAATCCCAACTTCTGTATGTGGATTGTACAGTTCAACATTATCTAACTTACTCATTTCACTTACTAAATATTTTACTAATTCTTTTTCATATGCATGAATATTATCGATTCCGATTTCATTGATATATTCAATTGCCTTATTTAAACCAAGTATCGCTTCAATTGGAAGTGTTCCATTTTCAAACTTGTACGGTGGCTTTTTATAAGTTATTTTACCATCAGGATAGTAGCGAGCATTTGAGCCGCCCCCTTGAAAGTATGCCGGCATTTCATCAAGAATTTCATATTTACCGTATAATACGCCAACTCCAGTTGGAGCTAGCATTTTATGTCCACTAAAAGCTAAGAAATCAACACCTAAGTCTTTAACATCAGTTTCCATATGTGGAACTGATTGGGCCCCATCACAAACTACAATTGCCCCATAACTATGAGCAATCTCACTAATCTCTTTTATTGGAATTAATGTTCCTAATACGTTTGTGATTGCGGCTAAACTTACGATTTTAACTTTATCATGCATTGCATCTTTAAATACTTCAACGCTTAAATGACCTTCATCCGTTAAGTCAACGTACTCTATAATCGCACCGGTTTCGCTTGCGACTTTAAACCAAGGTAAAACGTTACTTGCATGTTCGGCTTGGCTTGTGAGTATAACATCATTTGGCTTTAAGTTTTTTAAACCGTATGAAAATGCCACTAAGTTTAAACTTTCTGTTGCCCCTGATGTAAAGATTATTTCATCCGCATCAGCATTAATAAACTTTGCAACTGACTTTCGAGTATCGTTTACTTGTTTTTCAACGTTAAACGCTGACATATAGTCAGAGCGACCTACGTTGTAGCTATTATGAGTATAGTATTTTACTACTTCATCAATAACTGATTGTGGTTTGAATGTCGTTGCCCCACTATCAAAATAAACGTTTTTCTCGTTGTTTTTAAACATTGGAAAATCTTTACGGATTTGAATTATTTTCTCTCTGTCGAGCATATTTCATCAACCTTGCTAGCGATTAACTCTTTTACATGATCACTTAACTCTTTATCTTCAATTGCATTCGCGATTGGCATTAAGTAGCCACTCATTAATAAAGCCATAGACTCCATTTCCGATAGTCCACGTGATTGTAGATAGTAAAGTTGCATTTCATCAATTTGTCCTACTGTCGCTGCATGTGATGCTTCGACATCATTTTCATAAATTAGAAGTTGTGGAACAACTTGTGTCTTTTGATTTTCACTTAAAGTTAAAATCTTAGAATCTTGATGAGCTTTTGCACCTACTGCATCGATCATAATGCGACCAACTACATCTAGGAAGAAATCTCCACCGTCCGCAACTATACCATAGTTGTTTAAGTTAGAAGTTGTATACTTATCAGTATGATTCGCAATAAATGTTTGGTGTTTTTTAGATGATGTTACACTTGCACCTTCGACTAAGATTTCTGAACCTTTATGAAGATTAGCCGTAGCATGACGTTTTAGTTCACCATCTGATAGTTCTCCATAAATAACATTTAAATAACTATCATTTAAAATTTCATATAATTCTTCAATCTCAACGTTAGTATCGTTTTCGCTCCAGTAAATAATACGAGCTCTAACGTTTTTTGCGACACTGACATTAAATTTAATTTCACTTACATCTTTAAAGTTAAAGAATAAAAGTCCATCTTCATCAAAGTTAATTGAATATGATGTATTTTCAACGATATCAAGCGACTTATTTTCTAAGTCACTAAAAGTTAAATTAACATTAAGCATTACGTTGACCTGCGACTGCACAAGATTCTAGAAGTACTACTTCTTTTTCTTCAACTTCTTCAGTTATGTCGATACCTAATTCATTAGCTAGCCATTCATATCCTTCTGCATCGATACGATCCGCTAATTCTTTAGTACCTGATTTAACGATTTTACCACCCATTAAAACGTTAACGTGTGTTGGTGGAACTAAATCATAAAATCTACCATAGTGAGAAATTACTAATAGTCCTAAATCACTTTCTGCTTGAGCTTTCATAATTGACTCTCCGACAATTCTTAATGCATCAATATCTAAACCTGAGTCGATTTCATCTAAAAGTGCGAATTTCGGGTTAAGTAAACGCATTTGCATAATTTCATTACGTTTTTTCTCTCCTCCTGAAAAACCTTCGTTTAAATATCTATGAGCTAAATCTGGGCTCATTTCTAACTCTGCAGTATATTTGTCCATTTCTTTAATGAACTTAAATAAATCAATTGGAGTTTCACGGTGAGCATTAATTGCCGCACGTAAGAAATCACTGTTTAAAACACCAGGTACTTCTTGTGGATATTGCATCCCTAAAAATAATCCTGCTTTAGATCTTTCCGCAGTACTCATTTCTAAAACGTCTTCCCCATCGATTAAAATTGATCCTTGTGTTACTTCATAGCGTGGATGACCCATAACCGCTGCCAATAGTGTTGATTTACCGTGACCATTAGGTCCCATTAGTGCATGAATTTCATTTGCATTAACTTCTAAATCTACACCCTTTAAAATTTCTTTACCGTCTATTTCAACGTGTAAGTCCTTTATAATTAATTTTGACATTATACCAAAACCTTTCATTGTAATCGGTATATATTATACCATATTATATTGGCTTTTTCACAACTACTATCATGAGATTTAGTGCAAATTTAGACAGTTTTGACATCATTGTATCGATGTTATTAATAATGTTTGTGATATGGACACTTTTATTAATTTCACTGACTTTTATCTCAATAAAAATCACTAAATAAAAGTAATTATTTTTCCTTAAAACCACTGTTTTTAGCTACAAATTTAGTCATTTTATTAAGCAATATGTTTCCTTAGAGTTCACATTCAAACCACAATGAAAATACATTGATGCTGTATAGTATTTATATTGTATTTAATAAAATAG
>CAYWKT010000035.1:0-10683 GCA_964458985.1 uncultured Erysipelothrix sp. | reverse complement strand
TTATTATCTTAGTTATGCTTCCATAAAAAAATCGTCAGATGACGATTTTTTACTAATCAAATTTAAGTAAGTTAATATTTATGGACTCATCAAGTTTACGGTCGACTTCACCATCAATAATGTGGATAAATATTTCAGCTGTAACACTAACGATTGCTTCATTTAAATGACCACCGAACGCATTTCCTTTTTCATCGCCAACGCTAATGTGTAAATGAATGTAAACTTCATTGTTTTTAGTCGTAATATTTCCATTTAAAGCTAAGACTTCTAGATCCTCTTTAAACTTGTTTTCATAGTATGTCTTATCACTTGGTTTAAAGATACCAATAGTTAAATCATCTATTGCACCAATACCCGTAACACTCGCTAGTTTAATCTTTTCTAGATGGGCAACTTTATTAATACTTTCGACGATATCTTCACCAATATTAACTCTTAAAACGATATTATTATCAAAACGTTTGTACTCCATTATGTATCACTCCTATCAAAATTATAACATATTAAAGTTAGTTATTATTACCGTGATTTCTAACATGAATAATAAAGTTATTTTTGGTATAATACTTTAGGCAAGGAGCTGAAATAAGTGTTAGAAAATTTGAATAAACAACAAACTGAAGCTGTGACTTCAGATGCGAAATATATTAGGGTAGTGGCAGGTGCAGGAAGTGGTAAAACTAGAGTTTTAGTAAGCCGTGTTGCATACTTAATTGAAAAACTAAATGTAGCTCCATATCGTATTCTCGCAATTACCTTTACTAATAAGGCAGCGAATGAAATGAAATCAAGAATCACTGATGTTTTAAGTGATAGTAGTTTTAATGTGAACGTCTCTACGATTCATGCCTTATGCGTTAGAATTTTAAGAGAAGATATTCAAGCATTAAACTATCCAAAGAACTTTACAATAATGGACTCACAAGATCAAAGAGCAATATTAAATGAAGCTTATAAAGATTTAAACATTGAGAAAAAAGACTTTTCAGTTGGCTCAATCTTAGGTTACATATCAGGCAATAAAAGTGCGGAAGTTGATGTGGAGTACGCATATCACTTAGCAGGCGATGATCAAACTCAAAAACCAAAAGCACAAATGTATGACTATTACCAAAGTCGTCTTAAGTCGCTACAAGCAGCTGACTTTGATGATTTACTAATTTTTACGAATAAACTATTTAAAGAACACCCGGTTATATTAGAAAAATGGCAACGTCGTTTCTCACATATTTTAGTTGATGAGTTTCAAGATGTCGACAACGTTCAATATAGTATCGTTAAGTTTTTAGCGGGTAAAGACAATCAACTATACGTCGTTGGCGATCCAGATCAAACGATATATACGTGGCGTGGAGCGAACGTTGATATAATTATGAACTTTGAAAGAGATTTTAAAGATGCAGAAACGATTATCTTAAATCAGAACTATCGTTCGACTAATATGATATTAGAAGGTGCAAATAGTATTATTATTAATAACCAAAACCGCGTTAAAAAAGAATTATTTACGAACATAAAATCAGATGCGAAAATAATGCACTATACAGGGGCTGGCCAAGAATATGAAGCTAACTGGATTGCGCAGAACATTTTAAAGTTAACTGACGATGGAGTCTCATATAAAGATATCGCAATTCTTTATCGCTCAAACTATTTATCACGTGCCGTTGAGAAAGGTTTACTTGACTACAAAATACCGTATGTAATTTATGGTGGAACGCGATTTTATGATCGACAAGAAGTTAAAGATGCCTTATCTTATTTACGTATGATTATTACTGGTGATGATTTAGCGTTTACTCGTGTCATCAATAATCCAAGACGTGGTATTGGAAACAAGGGAATGGATAACATCTTTAATCTAAGTAAAGAGTTAGACATTTCAATGTATGAAGTTATAAAAAATCATAATGTCTTAACTGGAAGAGCTAAAAATGAAGCACTGAAGTTTGTCGCATTAATCGAAGAAGCAAAATTAATGGACCAAACGCAGATTGATAAAATATTAGATAAACTATTAAGAGAATCAGGTTATATTAAAATGTTAGAAGCCTCGAAAGAGGAAGATCGTATAGAAAACTTACAGGAGTTAATGAATGATATTGAAACGTTCATTAAAAATAATCCTGAAGGAACATTAGAAGAGTACTTACAAATAATTTCTTTATATAGTGATAAAGAAAATTATGATACTGGAAGTTTCACGCAGATGATGACGATTCATGCCGCAAAGGGTTTAGAGTTTGATTATGTATTCGTCGCAGGTATGAGTGAAGGTGTCTTTCCAAGTGAGCGTACTTTAATGGAAGGCTTAAGTGGTCTTGAAGAAGAAAGACGATTAGCTTACGTTGCATACACAAGGGCTAAGAAGCAGCTATTTTTAACTGAAAGTAGTGGTTTTTCACACGTATTAAATAAGATGCGTACGACATCACGTTTCATTAATGAAATTGATAGTGATTATGTCGAACATGTCGGGGCAACATTTGAAAATAAAAATCGCGAAACATTCCCGCGTCCAACTAAACCTTTAGTAAATCGTATTCAGAAGTTAGATACGAGCGGATTAAAATTAAGTGATGGATTAAAAATAGTTCATAGCCAATATGGTGATGGAGTCGTTATTGGTGTCGACAATGGTGTTGCGACAATTGCGTTTATGCATCCCCATGGAATTAAAAAGTTTGTCGAGGGACACGCATCAATTACTCTTAAGGAAGGAGCTTAAAATGGCACAATCACGTATCTTACAGTTAAGAAAATTATTAGAAGAACATGCGTACTTATACTATGTATTAGATACGCCGACATTAAGCGATTATGAGTATGATCAACTTTATAATGAACTAAAAAGTTTAGAAGCAGAGTATCCAGAATATTACGATGAAAACTCAATAACTCAAAAAGTTGGGGGCGTCATCTTAGATAGTTTTAAACGTGTCCAGCATGAACAGGCAATGTATTCTTTAAATAACGCGTTCAATTTTGAAGACTTACAAGCTTTCGACAGTAAAATTAGAGATAGCTATCCAAATGTTTCATACAACGTTGAATATAAGATTGATGGTCTTGCGATGGCACTTACTTATGAAGATGGAAACTTCAAACAAGCCGTAACCCGTGGAGATGGAACTTACGGTGAAGATGTTACGAACAATATTAGAACGATAAAAAGTTTACCTTTAAAAATAAAAGAGTTAAATAAGATTGAAGTTCGTGGTGAAGTTTTTATTACGAAAGAAAACTTTACGAAAATTAATCAACAGCGAGCTTTAAACAATGAAGACTTGTTTGCGAATGCGAGAAATGCGGCCGCAGGCTCAGTTCGTCAGTTAGATAGTAGTATTGCCGCAAGTCGTCATTTAGATGCATTTATGTTTCAAGTAGTCGCGCCTAAAGCATATGGTATTAATACGCAAAGTGAGACGTTAGAATTTTTAGATAAACTAGAATTTAATACGAATAAACATAATAAAGTTTTAAAGACGATTGAAGAAGTTTATGACTACATTTTAAAGTTAGAAGAAAATATTACAGTTCAAAACTATGATATTGATGGCGTCGTCATTAAAGTTAACGACTTGGATATGCAGGCTGAATTGGGCTATACTGCGAACTATCCACGATGGGCAATCGCTTATAAATTTGCGGCTGTCGAGGTTGAAACTAAAGTTGAAGATATTTTTATTACAGTTGGAAGAACGGGTAAGATTACCCCAAATGCGAAACTAACGCCAGTTTTAATTGATGGCAGTATCGTTTCATTCGCACAACTTCATAATGAGGATATGATCAAGCTTAAAGATATTCGAGTCAATGATACAGTCATTGTTCGAAAAGCAGGGGAGATTATCCCAGAAGTAGTTTCAGTTAAGTTTGATGAAAGAGACGAAAATAGTGTTGCGTACAAATTTCCAGAAGAGTGTCCAATCTGTCACTCAAAACTACAAAGACTTGAGAATGAAGCACATCACTATTGTCTAAATACAGATTGTCCAGCTCGTATTATTGAATCATTAGCGCACTTTGCATCACGTAATGCAATGGATATTAGTGGATTAGGTGAGGCGACTGTGACAAGATTTCATGAAGCGAATATTTTAGATAGTATTGAGGATATTTATAAGTTAGATCAAAAAGCTAATGAAATATTAGCGATGGAAGGCTTTAAAGAGAAATCATATCAAAAATTAATCGATTCAATTAATCAGTCAAAAAATAATAGTTTAGAGCAATTTATTTCAGGACTTGGAATTCGTCATGTCGGAAATAAAGGGGCTAAAACATTAGCGAACGCTTATCATACAATTGAAGAAATAATGAATGCCTCAGTTGAAGATTTAATCTTAATTGATGATATCGGTGAGATTACGGCCGTCTCAATATATGAGTTCTTCAAAGTTGAGAAAAACATTGAGATGATTAAAAATCTAAGATTACTCGGACTTAAGTTAGAGAGTGATATAATAGAAGTTGATGAGGAAAGTTTATTCTCAGAAAAGACGATTGTAATTACTGGAACTTTAAGTAATTATAAGCGAAAAGAACTTCAGACACTTTTAGAAAGCTTAAATGCGAAAGTCGTATCTTCAGTAAGTAAAAATACTGATATCGTAATTTATGGTGAGAATGCGGGTAGTAAATATACACGTGCACTTGAATTAGGCGTAAAGGTTATGAGTGAGTCTGAGTTTATTGAGGAGTTAAATAAAGATGAAAAAAATAATTAGTGCCTTATTAATCTTAGTATTTATTAGTGGCTGTAGCAGTAATAATGTCGATGAAGAACCTGGCAATATTACGGTTATTAGCCGCGATAAAAGTAATTATAATTATGTGATGCCATTTGAGTCATCATATGGTCGCTTTGAACATACTGGAAAAGATTATGTCGAGATTGGCCGTGGTTTGACTGAAATTTCAAAAGAGTATTTTGAAACGAGTAAATATGATTTAAAAGAAGGACAAATTACGACTGATTATCGTAATGAGTTTTATCCACTAGTAAAAAGACGTGAAGGAAAAGAAAATCCATTTGGGCTTAATCCAGTGAATACATTATCAGTTAAAGTAAACAGTGAAAAAGAAGTAACGGGACCGTTATTTGTGAGTGACTTATATGAAATAAACTTTGTCGATAAAAAAGATCATGACAAATTAGCAGGTGTCTCACTCGCCTTAGTCTTAAATAAAACGATTCAAGATGATGATGGATATCCGACTGTTGTGGATGATAGTGTCTTATATGATTTCGCAACTCAAACGGCAGGTCCAAAGCTTGAGTCATACTTAAGAAAAAAACCAGAATTAAACAACGTGCCAATCGTTATTTCGATATATGTCACTGATACTTCTAACGCAAGTATTCCAGGAAATTATATTGCGAAGGCTAAGTATGAGAACCGTCAAGGACAGTTTGTCGCAATTAACCAAGAGTGGGCTATCTTTCCAACAGAGAGTGGTCGAAAAGTAGATGGTAATATCAATAGTCAAATTGCGAATATGAAGAAAAGTGTGAACTTATTCATACCTGATGATGTTGGAATTGTCGGATACGGTGAATTTGAGAACGATCAATTAATCGATTTAAAAATAAGTGTTAACGTACAAACGAAAACATATACAGAAATAACAGCTTTAAGTAATTACATTGCGCAGCTTGTCGTCGAGTTAGATACAAATGTGCCAGTGAAAGTCGAAATAAAATCAATGAATACTACACTCGCAATCATTGTCAGAGGTGCAAATTCTAACAGTGTTGAGTTAATAGAAATGTAAGGGGAATACGATAAATGAATATAAAAACATTAGCGCAAAATATATATTTAGGCTTTAATGATGAAGAATGGGAAAGTGTTGAAACACTTTTCGAAAATTTTGAAAATGAAGTTATAGCATTAAACGAAATCAATACAGAAAATGTAAAGAGTATGCATATGCCATTTGAATTAAACGAAAATAGTTTAAGAATGGATGAAGTTGGATCAGTCTTAAGTGTTGAAGAAGTATTATTAAATGCCGCAGATTCTGAAAACAATATGGTTAAAATAGTAAAGGTGGTCGGCTAATCTTGGAAAAATATGAAAATGTAAAACACTTAAATGCGATTGTCAGTGAGTGTTTAATTAAAGATGATAACGCAGAAGGAAAACTTTCTAATGTCGATGTAGTTATTAAAGATAATATTTCGACAAAAGGCGTTAAAACGACAGCATCAAGTAAAATTTTAAGTGACTATACTCCAGTCTTTAATGCGACAATTGTCGATAAGATAATTGCGGCAGGTGGAGTTATTACTGCGAAATCATCAATGGATGAGTATGGCATGGGTGGATACGGTGTCACAGCCGCAACTGGTGCAGTGTTAAATCCATTAGATAATGAACGAGTTTCAGGCGGATCAAGCTCAGGTAGTGCGGCGTTAGTTAGTGCAGGCTTTAGCGATGTTTCACTTGGAACTGATACGGGTGATTCAATGCGTATTCCAGCATCATATACTGGAATTGTCGGATTTAAACCGACATATGGTAGAATCTCACGATTTGGCGTTATTCCATATGCACCATCATTAGATCACGTCGGAATTTTCGCTAAAAACGTTAAGATTGCGGCAAACATGTTAGAAGTAATCGCCGGTTATGATGTAAATGATCAAACATCATCACATAAACCAGTTGAAGATTACGCAACATTAAATAGTAATATCGAAAATATTAAAGTTGGAATTATTAAAAATGTCGTAGAAGACATTAAAGACGAAGCTATAATTAGAGGATTTAATGAATTAATTGAAAAGTTGAAATCGAATAATATTGAAGTTGTAGAGGTCGAGTTTAATAAGCAATTATTTAATGCACTTCCAACTATTTATAAAGTATTATCAAATGCGGAATCATATTCAACTCACTCTAATTTAAATGGTGTTCCATTTGGGAAAAGAGTTAATGGTTCAAACTTAGATGAAATTATGCTTAACTCAAGAACTGAAGGTTTAGGATATCAAGTTCGTTCGCGTCAACTATTAGGGGCTTACAGTTTAAGTGGAGATAATTATACACGTATTTTTGATCAAGCTAAAAAAGTTAGACAATTAGTAGTCGATGAAATTAATGAAAAACTATCTGAAGTAGATTTCTTCATTGCTCCGGCAAGTGGCAGAATTGCTCCGAAGTTTGACGAAGATTTCAGCTCAAATAGTGATATATCAAATAATTATATGGTGATGGACAATTTTAGTGGTCATCCAGGAATCGTCCTTCCGATGTGTACAGTTGATAATATGCCAGTTGGAGTATACTTAAGTAGTAAGGCATTTAATGAGAAACAACTATTAACATTATCAAGTTTAATTGAAGATTTAGTAGGTGATTTATAATGAATTATGAAGTAGTAATTGGATTAGAATTACATAGTGAGTTAAAAACGAAAACAAAAATGTTTTCAGATGCGCCAGTTACATATGGGCAAGCACCAAATACAGGTGTTTCAGCGATTGATATGGCTTTTCCTGGTGTGCTTCCAACCGTAAATGGTTATGGAATTTTATTAGCATTAAGAGCATGTATGGGGTTAAATCTAGAAATAGATCCAGTAGTGCAGTTTGATCGTAAAAACTATTTTTACTCAGACTTAACTAAAGGCTATCAAATAACGCAAAACTTTTTTCCAATTGGATCAAATGGTGCAGTTACATTAGCAAGTGGTAAGAAAATTAGAATTAATCGTCTCCATATGGAAGAAGATACAGCGAAACAAACTCATGAGGGTGACTATACTTTTATCGATTATAATCGTGCCGGAAATCCATTAGTTGAAATTGTCAGTGAAGCTGATATTAATAGTGGCGCAGAGGCAGTCGAGTTTGTGAGTGAAGTTGCGAAAATATTAAAATATTTAGACGTTAGTAATGTGCGTATGGAAGAAGGATCACTAAGATGTGACGTTAATATTTCACTAAGACCATACGGTTATCCAAAATTTGGAAATAAAGTTGAGATTAAAAACTTAAACTCACTTAACAACATTCAAAAAGCCATTGAGTTTGAGATTAAAAGACAAAGTGACATCTTAAATAGTGGTGAGGAAATTTTAGAACAAACTCGCCGTTATGATGAAGCGACTAGTACAACCGTATTAATGCGTGCCAAAGATGAGACAGTTGACTATCGCTACTTTAGAGATGCAAACATCTTACCAATTAGCCTATCGGAAGACTTTATTAACGATGTTAGAGATAATCTACCAGAGCTTGCGAGTGAGCGATTAGCGCGCTACTTAGCATTAGATTTAAAAGAGTATGATGCGAATGTCTTAGTAAATAATAAAGAGTTAAGTGATTTCTTTGATGAAGTAATTAAAGAAACTACTGACTACAATAGTGCAGTTAACTGGACGACGGGCGAACTGTCAGCTTATCTAAATAAAAATAATTTAGAAGTGAGTGAGATTCAACTAGATCCAAAAGAGTTAGGTGTTTTAATTAACTGTATTAACGATAAAGTTATTTCTGGTAAACAAGCTAAACGTGTCTTTGATGAAATCGTCTTAAATAAAGCGACTAAACAAGTAATTAAAGACTTAAACTTAGAAGTTATCTCAGATGATTCAAAAATTATTGAATTTATCGATGAAGCAATTAAAGCTAATCCACAATCAGTTGAGGACTATCGTGCCGGAAGAGATCGTGCAATTGGATTCTTAATGGGACAAGTGATGAAGTTATCACAAGGAAAAGTTGACCCTAAGAAAACAAACATGCTCATTAAACAACAACTTGAAAGTATGATATAATTAATTCAGTTATGAAATTTCATAACGGAGGTAAATATGAAAAAGAAAAATAGTAAATTAAACAACTTATTAAATTCAAAAAAGACGACTGTCGTCTTACTAATAGTAATCTTAACGCCATTTGTAATATTTGGTGGAATACTTTTACGTGATAAGTTACAAACAGGAACGCCAATTGTCGGTTCTAGAAATAATAACCAATTAGAGTTTAAAATCACTGAAGATCAAATTAAAGAAGTTAATGATATTTTAGAACAAGATATCATTATTAATCATAAAGTTAATTTAAAAGCTTCGACACTACGTATATATGCGGAAGTGAGTGAAGTTGTAAGTTGGGAAGAAATTGAAAAATTAGGTACAGAAATTTATGAAGCCGTAAATGAAATCTTACCAATTGAAACATACTTTACAAATAGTGAAACTAATAAGCAATATGATTTAGAAATTCACGTGTACAACGATGTTGAAGATACTGACTCAGAATCATTCTACTATTATGAAATAATTAAGAATGGAAGTATGAGTGAGCCAAGTTATGAATTCGTGAGTGATGCTCGTGATCCTGAATTTAAAAAAGAAGTTTTAGAAATTAGAGATGCGAAAGAAGCAGCTAAAGCAGAAAAAGATGCGGAAGACGCAGAAGATGAAGGTGAATCAGGTGAGGAATAATCCCTCACCTTTTTTTAAAGGTGAAGTAGTCAAAAATATAAAATGTATTGATGTTTCAAACTTAGGCTATGGTGTTTTTAAAGTAGATAACTATACGATATTCGCAAGAAATGTAATAGTCGATGAAGTTTGTGACTTAGAAATAGTCGAAGTAAAAAAGAAGTTTTCGATTGCCAGAGTCACAAAGTTAATTGAAATGAGCTCTTATCGAAATGATAAGTACTTAGACTACAGTCATAAATACAATAATACGCGCTACTTAGATTTTGATTATCCGATGCAAGTAAAAATAAAAGAAAATCAAATGAGTAAACTTTTTAATCAAGAAGTATCTCTTACTCAAGCTGATAATCTATATCATTACCGTAATAAGAGTGAATTTATTTATCAAAATGAAGTACTTAATATGTACAATGATAAAAAAGAGTTAATTCCCGTAACATCTTGTCTATTAGCACATGATGAAATAAACAATGTATTAGCGCCGACAATTGAAGCCCTAAATAACAATAAGAGAGCGAACATAAGTAATGTAATCTTTAGATACTCACGTTTTGAACATAAGATTATGATTATTTTAGTTAGTGAGTCAGAAAATCGTCACCAACTAAAAATTGCCCAGGAAATAGTTGGCTATAGTGACAAAGTAAAATCAGTCATTTTAAATGTCGGAGACTCTTCAAATTACTTATTCAATGATAAAGAAATAGTCTTATATGGTAGTGAATATTTAATCGATACACTATTTAATAAACAGTTTAAACTTACGAGTAAATCATTCTATCAAATAAATTACGCGCAAACACTAAAACTATATCAAACAGTAATTGACTTTGCGGACTTCAAAAAAAGCGACAATGTCGCAGACTTATACTGTGGAGTTGGAACAATCGGAATTATTGTGTCTGATTATGTAAATCATGTACTTGGTGTTGAAGTCGTGAGTGATGCGGTTAAGGCAGCCCAAGAAAATATTAATTTAAATGAAATAAATAATGTCGATATTATCGAGCATGATTTAAACGAAGACTTTAGTATTTTAGAAGATATTGATGTTGCGATTGTCGATCCACCAAGAAGTGGTCTATCTAAAAAAATGATCGAAAACTTAGTAAAAAGTGAAGTAAGTAAAATTGTCTACGTGTCATGTGATCCATATACGCAAAAACGTGATCTAAATATATTTGAAAGTAATGGCTATAAACTAGAGAAGATCAA
>CAYWKT010000034.1:3739-11263 GCA_964458985.1 uncultured Erysipelothrix sp. | reverse complement strand
CTGGAGAAATCACATTCACTGACGTAGCTGTAGATCGTACTAATCCGATTAAGCAGTTAAGGGATTTAGGTTTGTATCACATACCAGAAGATCGTATGACTTTTGGAGTGATGATTGACGCTAGTATTGAAGAAAACTTAATCTCAAATGTCTACTCTTCAAAGGAATATAGTAAGGGATTTATTCTAGATTCTAAAAAGATTAACGCCTTATCTAAAGAGTTAATCTAAAAATCCAAATTAAAACCGATAGTAAACATACACATGTACGACTTTTATCAGGTGGAAATATGCAAAAGGTAGTTGCGGCTCGTGAGATGAGTAGTGATGTTAAACTATTAGTTGCCGATCAGCCAACACGAGGAATTGATATTGGAACTGCAACATTTATTCATGATCAAATAGTAAAAATGCGCGATGAAAATCGAGCAATACTTTTATCTTCAGCTGATATGAACGAAGTATTAGAGTTATCAGACAGCTTAATCGTTATTTATGAAGGAAAGATTGTCGCATACTTTAAAGATAGTAGTGAAGTAAGTGAAGAAGATTTAGGTTTATACATGCTTGGTCTTAAACAAATGAGTATTGAAGAAATTAGTGAGGTAAGTAAGTAATGAGTAAATTACAAATTAAAGAAGACAATCGAAGTAAGATACGCCGTATCGATCAAAAATTCGAAATAATGCGCACAGTTTTAGCGATTGTCATTGCCCTAGTCATCGTACTATTAGTCATATCACTCGTTTCAAGTGATCCTGCTAAGGCGATTAAAATATTACTTCTTGGACAAATTACGAATCCAAGACAATTTGGAAACGTCATACTACTGACAATTCCACTTTCATTCACAGGTATTGCGACGGCGATAATTTTCAAATCAAATCGTTTTAATATGTCATCGGAAGGATCATTTTATTTCGGAGCTTTAATTGCCGCAATCATTGGCGTAAACTCCCCGTTTTCACCCCTATTGACAATTATAATGGCATTAGCTGCTGGTTTTATTTCCGGGGCAATAATTGGATTTGTACCGGCGTACTTAAATAAAAAGTTTGAGACATCAGAGCTAGTAATATCATTAATGATGAACTACATCATTACGCATTTTGTCCTATTCTTATTTTTAAATTACTACCGTGATCCTGTTTCAATAAACGTAGAGTCACTTCCACTAAAAGATGGAGTTAGTTTAGGATCAATGTTTTACTTAGGCAAATCAAATATTCATTATGGTCTAGTTATCGCAATAGTTTTAGCAGTAGTCTCATATATCGTCTTATTTAAAACAAAATGGGGCTATGCATTACGTGCGACAGGTATTAACGAAAAATTTGCGCAATATTCAGGAATTAAAACTCAATCAGTTATTTTATTTGCGCAAGTAATCGGAGTTGGAATTGCCGGACTTGGAGGAGCAGTTGAAATGCTAGGTCGTTACTCAACATTTAGATATGCATCATCTCCAGGTTTTGGATTTGATGGGGTTCTAATCGCAGCACTCGTTAAAAATAATCCATTATACGTACCACTTGGAGCATTCTTTCTAGCATATATTAGAATTGGTGCTGATATGATTAACTTCACAACAGATGTCCCAGCAGAAATTATATCAATTGTCCAAGCGTCAATCATACTATTAATCTCGGCTAAATCATTCTTAAGTATGTGGAAACAACGTGCAATTAATAAAGCGTCAATCTCGCTAAATGAAGGAGAAATTTAAAATGTTTATACAATTATTTACAAATCCAGAATTTTGGTTTGGTGTAATACGTGGAACAACTCCAATCTTACTTGTTGCGCTTGCGTCATTAATTAGTGCTCGTTGTGGAATTATAAATATGGCATTAGAAGGAATTATGTTATTTTCTGCACTGTTTGCGGTAATAGGATCATGGTTATTTCAAAGTGTAACTGCGGGACTAATCTTCGCAATTATTACAGGAGTCTTCTTTTCTTTATTTCTTACATACTTTAAATTAAAGTTAAAAGCTGATGAGTTTATGGCGGCAATCGCAATTAACTTACTGTCTACAGGACTGACGACATTCATTTTATTCTTACTTACAGGTAATAAAGGAAACTCGGCTGCATTAAACAGTAAAGTAATACCAAACATTGATATTCCGTTAATAAATGATATTCCTTTTATTGGAGAAGTAATCTCTGGACATAGTGCATTAGTTTATGTAACATTCATTTTAGTTATTTTAGTTAATTACATGTTATTTAAAACACCGCTAGGATTAAGAATCAGATCGGTCGGAAGTAATGAATATGCGGCAGAGTCAGTCGGTATTTCTGTCAATAAAACAAGATACATTGCAATGATCATCTCAGGTGTTTTAGTCGGTTTAGCGAGTGCATACATGTCGATGTCATATATTTCTATGTTTACTTCAAATATGACGTCAGGACGTGGATTTATCGGACTGGCATCATCTAATGTTGGGGGAAGAACTCCAAGTGGGGCATTACTTGCGGCACTACTATTTGGCTTCTTTGACTCACTAGGAAATCATCTTCAAAGATTCTCAATACCTGCGGACTTAATATTTATGATTCCTTACATCGCAACAATCGTCTTATACACGTACTCAACATATCGTATGAGTAAACGTCGTAAGCAAAGTGCATAATATAATAGTAAAGCCAATCGAAAGATTGGCTTTTTGTATCTTATAAATAGTCTTCAATAATATTATTGATTATTAATTCTAATGGCTTTAAATCAGATTGGGAAGATAAAACTGCAATAACTGAATGTTTATCTTTAATTGATACGACAATTTGACCGTCAGTTCCATGTCCAAAAGTTATGTTTGAATCAGATGCGAGCCACATTCCATGTCCATATGCATATCTTCTAAAAGACTGCTTTTCACTATCAACACTTGTAGTAACTGTGGATAACTTTTTCATATATGCAATCCAGTTGGGATCGATAATAACTTGATTATTATACACTCCATCATTTAATAAGAGCTCTCCAATCTTTATTAAGTCATCTACATTTAAATGTAGTCTCGTAGCACCAGCTAAATAATCACCATAATAATCCCACTTATATTGTTTAATACAAAGTTTTTGAAAAAAGTAATCTTCAATAAATTTTAGTAGTGATTGATCTAAGTATGTATCTAGGATGACTGATAGTAAATAAAATCCAGCATTTGAATACAAATAGTGTGATCCAGGATTATATACAATTTCACTATTTACAATCAAATCTAAATAATCATTTGGAGCGATATGTTTAATATCATCACGCATTAATAACACTTTATCAAAGCCAATCGTATGAGTTAGTAAATGCTTAACTTGTACTTTTTTAAATTTATTAAGATTATTATCATCCTCAATCTTGATTATATCTTTAATAATTGGATAAATAAATGTATGCTCATCAATATCATATTGACTCTTTACAATCCCAAAAATCATCGTCATTACAGTCTTACTTATACTTCTTATATCACACAAATTTGAACCGTCAAAATTATGAGTAAAAGTCTTTTCACCGTTAATTATCTTTATCTGATGAATATGTAACTCACTAAGTTCATTAACTATTTCTAAAAATTGATTATTGTTCATAATAACACTCCCTATATGTAATATACACTAAATTAAACTTAATTATTGTGTTAAAAGTGATTATACACTATATCTAAAATGTTATACAGTGTATAAAAACCACCCTAATTTATACACTATTATACACAAAGACTTAATAAAGGTCATTAATTTGATATAATTAGTGTATAAATAGATGAATGCGGTTACAAAAGTGTGATTGACATTGAAAAAGTAAAAGTATTAAATGGGGGTATGAAAGAATGGTTAAGTCAAGTAAGGAGCTAGTTTACGATTATATTAAACTAGAAAGTTCGAATGGCAACAATAAATTAGATACAACTATCGTTGCAAAGGCATGTGGCATTCAACGAACTAATGCCTCATCAATCTTAAATGAATTAGTTAGAGAGGGGTTAATAAGTAAGACAAATACACGACCGGTATATTTTTACTTACAAAAAGATTCTAGTGCAGATATATTTGAAAAACTAATTGGAAGTAGTGAATCGTTATCAAATGTAATTCAACTTGCGAAAGCCGCAGTCCATTATCCAGGACGTAGTTTGAATACATTAATTATTGGCGATGTCGGTACAGGAAAAAGTTACTTATCAAACTTAATATTTGAATATGGTGTTAATACGAAAGTATTAAGTGCAGGTACCAAACTTCATAAGTTAAACTGTCGTCATTATATTCATAATGAGGAGATTTTAAGAGATAAGCTGTTTAGACAAAGTGAAAATACATTTACTAATATATTTGAAGAAGCTAAAGATTCATACCTTCTAATCGATAATATTCATCTATTAGATGGTGTAAGTTTAGGTAAATTGATTACTTTTATCGAAACTCAAAAACTTGAATATTTAGATGGTACTGTCTCAGATACAGTTAACACTACATTAATCTTAACGACTGATTTAAGTAAAAATGTCGATTTAATAAATTCATTAAAATTAAAAATACCAGTTATCTTAAATTTGCCTAAGTTGGCAGAGAGAGGACTTAGCGAGAAAGTTGAGTTAATAAATTCAATATTCTCAAACGAAGCGATAGTGACAAAACATCATATAGAGATTGATCATGATGTTCTGTCAGCACTTTTGATAAGTGAAAATGACCTTAATATTAAATATTTAATAGGGATAGTTAAGTTGGCAGTCGCAAATGCGTACTTAAGAACGTATGATCAAAATCTAGACACGATTAAAGTTTTGATTCACGATTTTGAAAAAGAAGTATCTGATTTATTATTAAAATATCGTGATCATAAACAAAACATTGAAAAGTTTATTCCAAAAAATTTCAATTACTTTTATTCAAAAGATGGGACATCATTTAATCAAGCTAAATATTTTAAAGAATTCTATGAAAATATGAACAGTGTCATATCATTCTTCCATAACAATGAAATGAACAAGGAAAAAACCGACCAATACATTACTTCTGAAATAGAGAAGTTTAAAGAAACTATTAGTTACTATCTTCCAAACAACGAAGTAAACGTTGAGCAATTATCAAAAATAGTCGATAAAAGAATTATTAATATCGTTACAGAATTTGTAAAGAAAAGTTCAATCATTATGGATGTAAGTTATCCCAATACAGTTATTTATGGCTTATGTTTACATATTAATGCGATATATAAAAATGGTCATGGCTCTAAATACTTAAGTGATGAAAAAGTTATTGAGATTAAAGATAAATATCCAAGCCAGTTCAAACTTGCGAAAGGTTTATCTAAAGATTTAGTTTCAATCTTAAATCGTGATTTAAGTGATGAAGAAGTGAGTTTAATCAGTCTATTTCTAAATGATTATTTAGAAGTTGATAATGACAGTCATCCACAATTACTCGTTGCGATGCATGGAGCAAAAAGTGCCACATCAATCGCAAATGTAATAAATGATTTAGTTAATTTCAACAATACTTATGCCTATGATTTAGCTTTAGATAAAAGTAGTATTGATGCATATACAGAGCTAAAGAAACTTATTAGTAAGATTGATCAAGGGCAAGGTGTTATCGTCATTTATGACATGGGTTCATTAAAAATTATGTTGGAGAAAATTGCGAGCGAGTTAGATGTAGATATTAGATTAATCTACATGCCGATTACTCTAATTGGAATTGAAGCAAGTCGACAGATTGCAACCGAGAAAGATATTGATGTTATTCACCATAGTTTATTAAGTGGATTAAATAAAGAAATGAATTATGTGAAATCAACGCAGATGGCCATCATTACCTTATGTCATACTGGTGAAGGCGGTGCAGTTGAAATTAAAGAATATTTAAAAAGACATTTGTTAGATGATATAAAAATATATTCATTTGCGATATCAGACCGTAAAAAGTTATTGGAAGAAGTTAAGAACATCCGAAAATTTTATGATATCAGAGCATTTGTTGGGACATATAATCCGAAGTTATATGGAATACCATTTGTACCAGTTTCAAGAATATTTGAGGTTGAAACTAATAGTTTAGACAAAATACTATTTTCAAATATGCGCCAAAATGAAGTTGATTATAAGCAAATGATCGAATATTTAAATGAAGAGAGTAATTTAGATAAAGAAAAACTATCAAAAACCTTACCAAAAGTTTTAGATAAATTTGATGAAATGTATGGATTAACAATTGATCAAAAAGTCGGTTTATTCTTACACATTGGAGCATTAGTAAATCGTCTGCTTAGAAAAGAGCAAGTTATAGAAAATGAAAATACAGAGTTGTATTTCGAAATAAAACTCGAGGATATGCAGAAAATAAAAGAAGTTATTAAAAGAGTTGAGCATAGTTTTAACGTAATTATTCCCGACTCAGAAATTGCAACAATATATGAAATATTAAGAGAGGAGAGCATATATGAATGAAGAATTAAATACGAAGACCCAAGAATTAGCAATGATAATTATTGCGAACTCAGGGGAAGCAAAAGGTTTAGCATTTACAGCACTTACGGTAATGCGTGAGGAGAAAGATTTAGAGAAAGCACAAGGGTTAATTAAGGAAGCTAATAAGTACATTAATGAAGCGCATTTAGGTCAAACTAAATTACTGCAAATGAGTGCTAGCGGGCAGGGGGTGGACATTGACGTTCTACTAATACACTCACAAGATCATCTTATGACAACAATGATGGCGGTTGAGTTAATTGAAGAAATGATATTGCTTATAGATAGTAAATAAAAAAGGGAGGAAATTTTATGAAATTACTATTAATTTGTGCAGGTGGAATGAGTACAAGCATGTTGATTAAAAAATTAGAAACACGTGCTGAAGAATTAGGAATCGAAAACTTCGAATGTGAAGCACACGGAGTATCATCATTTGAAGAAATATATAAAGATTGGGATTTAATGTTATATGGACCACAAGTATCTAATCGTGCCGCTAATATGATTAGTATTGCTGGAGATGATTATCCAATTGCGAAGATCGAACCAGTTGATTATGCAATCGGAAATGCAGTAAATATCTTTAAGCAAATCGATAAGTTATTAAAAGAAAAAGGGGTTGAACTATAATGGATAAATTCTTCGAGTCAAAAGCATTACTTAAGCTTCAAGCATTTGGAGATAAAGTTGGATCTAATAAAGCAGTAGATGCAATTCAAGGGGCATTCATGGGTTCAATGGGAATCATTATGGCAGGAGCGTTCTTCCAATTATTAGTCGTAATCCCAGCAAACTTCGGACTTATATCACAAGAGAGTGAACTATACTTATCAATTTATGGTATTTATAACTTAACGATGAACTTCTTATCTGTCTGGTTTGTATTCCAATTAGGATATAACTACTCAAGAGCACTTAAACTTAAACCGATGGCAGGTGCTATTAGTTCAACATTAAACTTCTTAATCGTTGCAACTACTGGATATTCAACATTAGAAATGCAATCAATTACTACTGGTTTCTTAGGGGGAACTGGA
>CAYWKT010000034.1:0-3639 GCA_964458985.1 uncultured Erysipelothrix sp. | reverse complement strand
TATCATACTTAACAGGATTCTGGGGAATGCTATTATTAGGTGTTTTCACTGGATTACTTTGGGGCTTTGGTATTCATGGAACGATGATGGTTTATGTCGCAATTATGCCAGTTATGTTAGAACAGTTAGCTAAAAATGCCGCTGCTTATCAAGCATCAGGAATCTCAGGATTAGTTTATGCACCAGTTATGTTATTTGGATTTGTTCAAATGGCAGGTGGTACAGGAAATACAATTGGAGCTGCAATTTATGGATTACGTGCTAAGTCAGAGCAAATTCGTGCAGTTGCAAAGGCAGGTATTATTCCAGGAATATTCAATATTAATGAGCCAATCACATTTGGTTATCCAATTATGTATAATCCGATTCTAATTATTCCATACATTTTAAATATCGTAGTCGCAATGGTCATTGGTCATGTGGCATACTCTATTGGATGGAATATTCCAGGTTATATTAATGTTGGATCAGTAATGCCAATTGGTGTTGCAGAGTTTCTAAGTACACTAAGATTTAATAATACAATTACCGCATTAGTTATCGTAGTAGTTACAACCTTAATTTGGTATCCATTTATGAAGGTTTACGATAACCAATTATACGCAAAAGAACAAGCTGAAAAAGCATTAGAAAGTGAGGAGAATTAGATGGGATTTCCTAAAGATTTCTTATGGGGTGCAAGTAGTTCCGCAGGACAAATTGAAGGAGGTTATGATGTAGATGGTCGTGGTCTATCAATTTGGGATGTGAAAGAAAACAATCCAGGTACTGCAAGCTTCCATTATGCGACTGACTTCTATCATCATTACAAAGAAGATATTGCATTGATGGCAGAGATGGGATTCAAAGCATATCGTTTCTCAATCTCTTGGAGTCGTATCCTTCCAGATGGTGAAGGCGCAATTAATCAAAAAGGGATTCAATTTTACAAAAATGTATTTAAAGAGTTAAGAAAATATGACATTGAACCAGTCGTAACTATTTTCCACTTTGATCTTCCAGTAGCTCTACAAAATAAGTATGGAGGATGGAATGATCGTAAAATGATTGATGTTTATGTTGAGTATTGTAAAGTCTTATTTGAGCATTTTAAAGATGATGTTAAATATTGGCTAACATACAATGAGCAAAATATGCTTATCTACTTTGGCGCGATCGATATGATTGGTGGTAGTAAAAAAGTAAATACTGCCAATGATTTATATAATGCCGCACATATTCAACTTGTAGCCCAAGCTAAGGCAATTCATTTATGCCATGATATGTGTCCAGATGCAAAAATTGGTCCAGCACCAAACATCACAACATCATATCCAGCAACTGCTGATCCAAAAGATGTACTTGCATCAATGAATATGGATGATTTAAGAAATAACTTCTATCTTGATCCACTAATCTTTGGAACTTATCCAAAGAGTGTTGATAAGTATTTTAAAGACAATGATGTAGTCTTAGATATTCACGAAGGTGATATGGAATTAATGGGTAGTTGTAAACCTGATTTTATCGGATTTAACTGTTATGCAAATGATACGACAGAGTACATGGAATATGAGTTCTTTGACTTCAATGAGCTAATTAATGCTGATAACCGTGAAACTAGCTACTTAATTAAACTAATGGAAAAACCGGGAGTTGGAAAAGTAATATTAAACGATTACTTGCCTAATGGGGAAGATGGACATCGCTTTGATCCATACTGTATTCAAGTAACGGCACGTCGTTTAACTGATCGCTACCATTTACCATTAATCATTACTGAAAATGGATATGGAAGACCTGATGAGTTAGTTGATGGAAAAATCCACGATTCATACCGTATTGAACATTTACGTGAAACGATTCGTCAAATGGAAATCGGAATTGAAGAAGGGGCAAATATCTTTGGATACTGTCCATGGAGTGCTGTCGACTTAATTAGTACACGTGAAGGAGTTACTAAACGTTATGGATTTATTTACGTTGATCGTGACGAAGATGATGAAATAGCTAAAAACTCTGAAATGAAACGTTATCGTAAAGATAGTTTCTACTGGTATAAAGATGTAATTAAATCAAATGGAAAAAATTTAGATAAAGAGGTTGAATATAATGAGTAGATTTCCAAAGGATTTCTTGTGGGGAGGGGCAACTGCCGCAAATCAATATGAAGGTGCATATCGTGAAGGTGGCCGTGGAGCTGCGACAAGTGATATGGCGCAAAGACTTGAAGGAAAAGATTTAGAATCGTTAATGGCATTTTTTACGCCAACAACTAAAGCTGATTTTGAGTTTTCATTAAATGATACAGAAGGTAATTATCCAAAACGTCGTGGTGTTGATTTCTATCATCGCTACAAAGAAGATATTGCACTGCTGGCAGAAATGGGTTTCAAAACATTTAGAATGTCAATCTCATGGCCTAGAATTTTCCCAAATGGTGATGAGTTAGTACCAAATGAAGAAGGACTTAAATTTTATGATAACGTCTTTGATGAGTTAGCTAAATATGGAATTGAGCCTTTAGTTAGTCTGCAGCACTTTGAAGTGCCGGCAGGACTTGCGTATAAACAAAACGGATGGTTAAGTCGTCAAACAATTGAAGACTTTGACTTCTATGTAAAAACAGTCGTTGATCGCTACAAAGACCGTGTTAAATATTGGTTAACGTTTAATGAAATAAACGTTATTACAATGGCAACATTTATGAGTGGTGGAATCTTTGCGGATGGTATCGATGATATGAAATCGGCTGGATATCAAGCACTACATCATCAGTTTTTAGCAAGTGCCAGAGCAGTTAAATATATTCATAAGGCTGATCCATCAGCACAAGTTGGATGTATGATTGCTCAAAGTCAAAGTTATCCGGAAACTTGTCACCCTAAAGATGCACTAGAGCAAATGAGAAGTGAGCAAATGGCAAATCTTTACAGTGATGTCCAAGTAGGTGGAGCATATCCTGAGGCAGCTTTACGTTTCTTTAGAGAAAATAATATTAAAGTTGATTTTCAACCAGGAGATGATAAGTTATTAGAAGAAGGTAAAGTTGATTTCTTATCATTTAGTTACTACATGTCAAATATTTCATCACATCAAAAAGATGGGGAAAAAACTGGCGGTAATATGATATTTGGAAAGAAAAATCCATACTTAGAAGCATCAGATTGGGGATGGCAAATTGATCCAATTGGATTAAGAATCCTATGTAATCGTCTATATGAAAGATATAGAGTTCCATTATTTATCGTAGAAAATGGACTTGGAGCATATGATGAAGTCGTTGATGGAAAAATTCATGATGACTATCGTATTGATTACTTACGCCAACATATCGAACAAATGGCTGAAGCAATTGAAGATGGTGTTGAACTATTAGGTTACACAACTTGGGGTTGTATTGACTTAATTAGTGCAAGTACATCTGAAATGAGTAAACGTTACGGATTTGTCTACGTTGATCAAGATGATTTCGGAAATGGAACACTAGATCGTCTACGTAAAGATTCATTCTATTGGTATAAAAAAGTAATTGAAACTAATGGTGAAGACTTAAGTTAAAAAAATAAAAGAAGTATCGGAAATTTCCAATACTTCTTTTTTTAACGCTTGAATTGTCAAATTAATTGCAACACTACATTATAGTAGATTTCATATGGA
>CAYWKT010000033.1:0-12040 GCA_964458985.1 uncultured Erysipelothrix sp. | reverse complement strand
GTATCCAGATACGTCTTTATTTATAATTAGTGTAATTGCTAAGACAATCATTGATCCGATAACTATTACAAAAAATATAAGTAGTAGTAAGACTAATATTAGTCTTAGTATTTTAGGCTTTCCTTTATCAAGACTGTTTTCATAGCCTTCTATTACTAATAGCTCTAAAAGCAGCTCTGCAATAATTTCGAATATAAAGTCTAACATAAACTTATTATCCTAATACGTGTTCAGCGAACTCTTTAGCCCAAACTTTTAAATCAGCTAACTCAGTTTCTGATGGATTAAATTTAGCTCTAAAGCCAGGGATAGTTTTCATTCTTAACTGTGTCATACGTCCGACTAAGTTTCCTGCAGCCTCTCCTGACCATCCAAATGATCCAAACGCACTAGATTTGATATAGTGGTGTGTTACTGGGAAAAGTCTGCCTAGGAAGTCGTATGTAGGGAAGACAGCGTCAGCTAAGATTGTTGGAGATCCAATTAAGAATCCTTTCGCATCATCTAAGCTTGCGCGTACTGTATCAAAATCATCTACTTCTAAGTTATATAGCTCAGTTTGTAGTCCGTATTTTGGAAGTTCAGCTTGTAATGTCTCAGCCATAACTTTAGTAAATCCGTATGCACTTACGTATGCAATAACGACTTTATCAACTCGTTCAATTTCTTTTGACCAGTCTTTGTATGTTTCAAGTAACTCATCAATATCCGTATCGATGATTGGACCATGTCCTACCGCAATCATATCAACATCGTGTTCTTCAATGAATTTAATTCCGTTTCTCATAAATGATTTAAATGGTCCTAAAATAACATCATAGTAATATTTACGTGCTTCATGATAACCTTCACGGTCTTCTAAGTTACTTAGTAACATATCTTCACTACAGTAGTGAGCTCCAAATGAGTCACATGTAATTACCGTTTTTAATTCTTTAATGTATGTGTACATTGTATCTGGCCAGTGTAATTGTGGAAGAACCGCAAATTCTAACTCATAGTTTCCAAGTGATAATGTTTCACCTGATTTAACTGCGATATGTTCAAATTCTTTGTTTGTAATTTCTTTTAAGAAGTTGATTGCGATTTGTGTACCGACAACGACGATATCAGGGTGAACTTCTAATAATTTAGTAATCATTCCTGAATGATCTGGTTCTGTATGACTAATGATTAAGTATTTAACTTTGTTGACATCAGTAATTTGGTTAATTGTATTAATGAAGTCATCTGCGAATGCGATCTTAGTTGTATCAAAGATTGCGATTGCGTCACTTCCTTCAAGTAAATATGAGTTGTATGTTGATCCAAACTCAGTTGTCATAATAATGTCGAAAGTTTTTAATCCGTAATCTTTCGTACCAATCCAATAAAAATCATCTTTTAGCTGTAAATAATCCATTTTATCTCTCTCCTACTATTTTAACTATATTTTTTAACACTTCTACACTCGCATACATTTCTTCAAGTACCGCTAACTCATATGGTCCATGATAGTTGTAGCCACCAGTTCCAAGGTTTGGAGTTGGAAGCCCCTTGTATGTTAGTACAGCGCCATCAGTTCCACCCCTTATTGGAAGACTGAATGGTTCAAGGTTTGCCTCTTTGATTGCCTCTTCTGCAATCTCGATAATATGCATCTTATCTTCAAAGAACTTATGCATATTATAATAAGTATCTTCTAATGTGACTTGTACTAAGTCCGCATTGTACTTACTATTAATAAAATCTTGAGCTTTGATCATTTGCTCTTTCTGGAATGAAAATTCTTCTTCATCATGATTCCTAATTATATAATTTAGCTCAGTTTCACTAACGTCGCCTTTTATATCATGTAGATGATAGAATCCTTCATAGTTTTCAGTATGTTCTGGTCGCATAGTACTATCTAGTAAACTATGATATTCCATACCGATATTGATTGCGTTAATCATTTTATTTTTTGAGTCGCCAGGGTGAATGCTTGCGCCAGTAATAATGACATCAGCTGATGCGGCATTGAAGTTTTCATATTCAATACTTCCAACTGTTCCACCATCGACTGTATAAGCATAGTCAGCGTCAAACTTATCAACATCAAACTTAATCGTTCCACGTCCAATTTCTTCATCAGTTGTGAAGGCAATTGAAACATCTGGATGATTTCCATCTAATGTTACTAAGTATTCGACAAGTGTCATAATTTCTGCGATTCCAGCTTTATCATCAGCCCCAAGTAAAGTTGTTCCGTCAGTGACGATTAAAGTTTTTCCTACTAAATCTTTAAGCCACGGGAATGTCTCTACAGTCGTACTCATTTCATCATTTAATTTAATGTCCAATCCGTCATAGTTTTCAATAATACGGGCGTTGACATCTTTTCCACTATAATCAAATGAAGTGTCCATATGTGCGACAAATCCAACTTTGTCTGCACCCTCAATATTTCCTTTCAGATGAGCATATACATAGCCATATTCGTCCATGTGCGCATTAGATACTTTCATATCTAATAACTCTTGTACTAAGTATTGTCCTAATAACTTCTGTTTACTCGTACTTGGAATGCTTTCGCTATGTGGATCAGATTCTGTATCAAATGAAATATATTTTAAAAATCGATCTTTTAACATATAACCCTCCTAATAATCTAAATGGTCTTCATGAAGAATTAATGAAACCGGACAATGATCACTGCCCATTACTTCATCATAAATAATAAAGTCCTTAATGCTCTCTTCTAAGTCATCACTAACTAAGAAGTAGTCAATTCGCCAACCGTTATTTAGTGCTCTAGCATTAAATCGATAGTTCCACCACGTATACTTATTTTCCTCATAAGGATATAAGTATCGGTAAACATCAATAAAACCGCTATCTAATAATTCACTAAACTTATCACGTTCAACTTGACTGTAGCCAGCTGTTTCCGCATTATTAATCGTTTCAAACAAGTCGATTTCATTGTGGGCAACATTTAAGTCACCACATAAAATAACTGGTTTTTCTTCATTTAGATTATTTAAATACTTTCTTAAATCATCTTCCCATAAAGTACGATACTCAATACGTTTTAAATCAGCTTGTGAGTTTGGAGTATAAACTCCAACGACATAAAAATCATTATACTCAAGTGTGATACTTCGACCTTCCTCTGGATGATCAGTCGCATCAATACCATAAGATACATTTAATGGTTCATGTTTAGTGAAAAAAGCGACCCCCGAATAACCTTTTCTCTCTGCGCTTGTAAAATACTGATAGTATCCTTCAAAGCTTACATCAACTTGATCATTTTGCATCTTCGTCTCTTGAATACAAAATATGTCGGCATCAACGTCATTAAAGAATTGCTTGAAATTCTTTTTCATAATTGCTCGAAAGCCATTTACGTTCCATGAAACTAACTTCATTATCTAACCTCCATACATAAAACATTATACAATAAAAATAAGCCTTATTAATAAGATAATTAGTCATTTATGTACGTATTTCATAGATGTAAGGGTTTTAGTGAAAAAAAGATGTGAATAATGAGCAAAAAAGTTGCATTAACTATATTTAAACGTGATTACATATGTTATAATTAGTCGGCTAGAAAAAGGTGGTTATATGCAAAAAATAATAAATATCGCAGTTATTGCGCACGTTGATGCGGGTAAGTCAACGTTAGTAGATGCGTTTATAAACCAAAGTGGTCTTGTCGAAGATCACCAAGTACTTGATGATCGTGTAATGGATAGCGATGATATCGAAAAAGAGCGTGGTATTACAATCTATTCAAAAAACTTATCAGTACGTTACAAAGATTACAAAATTAATATCGTAGATACTCCGGGACATGCGGATTTCTCAAGTGAAGTAGAACGAATAATAAAAACTGTAGACACAGTAATTCTACTTGTCGATGCAGCGGAAGGGCCAATGCCTCAAACGCGCTTCGTACTTCAAAAATCATTAGAGTTAGGATTAAAACCAATTCTACTTGTCAATAAAATTGATAAGAAAGATCAAAGAGCACACGAAGTAGTAGATATGGTCTATGAGTTATTCTTAGACTTAGATGCAACTGACGAACAACTTGACTTCCCAATCTTATACGGTGTTGCAAGAGATGGAAAAATAGTAAGAGAAGTAGAAGATGAATTAGTAAATATTCAACCTCTATTTGAAACAATCATCGAACATACAGAAGTTTACCCAAACTTAGATGAAGAACCACTACAACTTCAAATCTCAACATTAGCTTATGATAACTTTACAGGAAGACTAGGAATTGGTCGTGTATTCCAAGGTATCGTAAGAAAAAATCAACAAATCGCTATTGAGCGTGCGGATGGAAGTATCGTAAAAGGAAAAATCGCAAACTTATACACATACGAAGGAACAGATCGTAAAAATGTCGAAGAAGCCCACAGTGGTGATATCGTCTTAGTATCAGGAATCGATGATCTAACAATTGGAGATACAATTAACAATCCAGATCAAATCTTACCAATGGAACATATTCATATTGATGAACCAACACTATCAATGAACTTCTTAGTAAACTCATCACCGCTTGCAGGAAAAAGTGGTAAATACGTTACATCAAGAAACATCAAAGATCGTTTAGACAAAGAACTAGAAGTTAACGTCGGACTAAAAGTTGAAGCATTAGACTCAACAGACCGCTTCAACGTCTCAGGACGTGGAGAACTTCACTTAACAATCTTAGTTGAAAATATGCGTCGTGAAGGGTATGAGCTTGCACTATCAAAACCTGAAGTTATCTTCAGAGACATTGATGGCGTAAAATGTGAGCCAATGGAAGAAGTCGTAGTTGAAACACCAACGGACTACCAAGGAACAATCATGACAAAATTAAACCTAAGAAAAGGTGAAATGGTCGACATGAGTGAAAACAATGGTTACGTTCGTATGGAATGGAAAGTACCGACAAGAGGATTAGTTGGATATAATGGAGAATTCATCACAGACACAAGAGGTGAAGGAACATTAATTAGAAAATTCAGCGGATATGAACCATTCCGTGGAGCAATCAATAGCCGTAAACACGGAGTAATGATTTCAAACACAGACGGAGAAGCAATGACATACTCAATCTTCAACTTACAAGATCATGGTACATTCTTTATTGAACCACAAGATGCAGTATATGAAGGAATGGTCATTGGAGAAACAGTTCGTGATATGGACATGGAAGTTAACCCAACTAAAAACAAAAAGGCAACTGCAGTAAGAAGTAGTGGAAACGACGAAGCAATGCGCTTAGTACCAAAACGTGATCTTACATTAGAAATGGCAGTCGAATTTATTGGAGACGACGAGTTAATCGAAGTTACACCTGATAAAATTCGTTTAAGAAAAAAATTCTTAAAATCACACGAAAGAAAAAAACAATCACATAAATAAAATAAATTGAGGTTTCAGAATTCTGAAACCTTTTTTGATACAATAATAAATAAATGGAGGAAGACTATGAAAAATACATACAAACTATACATCGCAATGACACTAGATGGCTACATCGCAACAAAAGATGACAACTTAGATTAGCTAATGAGCGTTGAAGGAGAAGGAGATAATGGATATCAAAACTTCTATGATCAAATAGATACGATTATTATGGGAAAAAGAACATATGATTGGATTGTAGATAATATTGATGATTATCCATACACAGATAAAGACAGCTACATACTTACGTCAAATAAAGTTATCCACAACAACGTAGAATCATTCGATAATGTGGACAAACTCATTGAAGAGTTAAAAAATAAAGATCGAAACATATGGGTAGTTGGCGGCGGACAAATAATAAGTGAGTTTTTAAACAGAAAACTAATTAGTGATATGAAAATAACGATCGCACCAGTAATACTCGGTGAAGGAATACCATTATTTTCAAACATCAATGAAGAAGTAAAACTAAAGTTAGTAAATACTACGACATATAATCAGTTTTTAGAGTTGTATTACACGATCAAGCAATAATATAACTATAAATACCAACTATGATTATTAGTATTTAAATATTTATTAATGTTAGGATTTATTTAGATTATGCAATATAAGCTTTAGTACGACCTTTACATTGAAATTATTCGTGTTATAATGAGTTTAGGAAAACGTTTTCCGAGGAGGGTTTTAATGAAAGCGATAATTAATGAATATTTAAATGATAGTGTAAAATCTGCTACAACAGAAGAACTTTACAATAAAGTCTTAGAAATGACTAAGTCATTATCTGATGATAAAAAAGAAGTTGAAGGTGAGAGAACAGTCTACTATATGTCTGCGGAATTTTTGATTGGTAAACTTCTATCTAATAATTTAATGAACTTAGGAATATATGAGGAACTTGATGAATATTTAAAAGAAAATAACCGTTCTTTATCTGAGTTAGAAGACTTTGAGATTGAACCATCTTTAGGTAATGGGGGACTAGGTAGACTAGCTGCATGTTTCTTAGACTCAATTGCAACATTAGGTTTAAAAGGTGAGGGACTTGGACTTCTTTATCATTACGGATTGTTTAAACAAGTATTTGAAAATAATCATCAAACTGAACATAGAGATGAGTGGTTAACTCAACCAGGTTGGGTTGTTCCAACTGATTTTAAAACGAATTTTAATATAGGAGACGTGAATGTTACATCAAGAATGTATAAAATTGATGTATTAGGTCATAATGATTTCAAAATTCCTCTTTATCTTTTTGATCTAGAAGAAGTAGATGAAAAACTTGTATCGGAAGGTATAACGTTCGATCAAAGTGATAAAGGTAGAAACTTAACGTTATTCTTATATCCTGATGATTCAACTGAAGAAGGATTACGACTTAGATTTGCTCAGCAATACTTTATGGTAAAAAGCGGAATAGATTGGATTATATCTCAAAATCTAGATAACCTAGCTAACTTAGATGAGAAAGCAGTGATTCAAATAAATGATACACATCCTGCACTAGCAATTTTAGTACTATATAAAGAATTAGTTGAAAGAGGGATACATAAAGACGAAGCAAAGAGAATTATTCAGAATACATTCGCGTATACGAATCATACAATTTTGGCTGAAGCTTTAGAAAAATGGCCTCTATCTTATTTTGAAGAAGTAGATTCATCTTTAGTTAAATACTTAAAAGAATTAGATCAAGATATAAAAGAAAAATCAGATAACTCAAATATTTACATTATTGACTCAAATGATGTTGTACATATGGCGGCATTATCAATTCACTATAGCTATAGTACAAATGGAGTCGCTGCATTACATACTGAGATTTTAAAGAATACAGAACTAAATGATTTTTATAAAATGTATCCTAACCGATTCAACAATAAGACTAACGGAATTACATTTAGAAGATGGTTAGAGCACAGTAATAAAGATCTAGTGAAATACTTAAAAGAGTTGATAGGAGATTCATTCTTAAAAGATGCAGATAATTTAGAATCATTACTAAAATATCAGAATGATGATGTAGTAAAAGAAAAACTTGCAACTATTAAACAAGGAAATAAACATAGATTAGCTGACTATTTACTTAGAGATCAAGGAATTGAAGTTAATCCTAACTCTATTTTTGATATTCAAATTAAGAGATTACATGAATATAAACGTCAACAGATGAATCTTTTATACGCGATTGATACTTACTTTGAGATAAAGTCAGGTAACATTCCTCCGAAACCATTAACTATGTTTTTTGGCTCAAAAGCTGCCCCTGCATATATATTAGCTAAAGATATAATTCACGCTTTATTAGTAGTTTCAAAAATTATTGATAATGATGAAGATGTATCACCTCATTTCAAAATAGTATTTGTTGAGGACTACAATGTTACTAAGGCCGAATACTTGATTCCTGCATGTGATATATCTGAGCAGATTTCACTTGCGAGTAAAGAGGCTAGTGGAACTGGTAACATGAAGTTTATGTTAAACGGTGCATTGACATTAGGAACAATGGATGGTGCTAACGTTGAGATTGCTGAATTAGTAGGAGAAGAAAATATATACATTTTTGGCGAATCCAGTGAGACAGTTATTGATCTATATGACAAAGAAGCATATAACTCAAGAAAATACTATGATGAGAGCGAGATAATTAGAAGATCGGTAGATTTTTTAGTAAGTGATGAAATGTTAGAATTAGGTAATGAGACAAACTTAAGAAGATTATATGATGACCTTTTAAATAAAGATTGGTTTATGACTTTATTAGATTTAGAAGATTATATAGAAGTCAAAAATAAAATGTTAAATGATTATGTAAATACTGATTTATGGATGACTAAGGTCATAAATAATATTTCGAAAGCAGGCTTTTTCTCAAGTGATAGAACTATCGGAAACTATAACGAAGATATATGGAAACTATAAAAAAAACTAGCGCTAGTTAAGCGCTAGTTTTTTACTTTAGTGTTGAATATGCTTTATTAACCGCTGCCGATAAGGTTTTTATTTGAAGTTCAAAATGTTGTTTTCCAATATAAGAGTTGGAATCATTTACAGGAATAGATGTCCCTACTCCTAAATCAGGAAGTTTTGTAAAATTATTAGCATCAAGATTAACTTTATCTGTGAGGTGCATCATATATGAAGTTTCATAGTATCCTGCATGATCACCGTATTTTAAAGGATGTCCATCCTCTATGGCTTCGTATTCCATAAAAGAAATTACTGGTTCTTGCCCGCCATCTTGTTTGAACTTATAGCAAACTTGCTTCATCATATCGTCCTGAACAGGTGGGTTGTGTCCTGCGATTAAAACTACCATTCTTACCCTCGTTCTAGTAAATTTTTAACTATTGCACTAATGTAATCTACGAGTATGTGAGTTGGAACATGATAAAAGTTTCCAGGAAGAAGAAATCCAGCAGTTGCATCCATACCGACTCCGACTCCATGTCCTGCATTCCAATGAGCATCTGCCGCACCATATATATGAGGCATTACAAACCCTCCTGTTATTTTAGCACAAGCTGTACATAGTTCTATTGCCTTAATACTATCGACTCCAAGAGGGTTATGTCTTCCGTGCCATTCTACAGTACCTAGCGGTATGTAAGCGATAGATTTATTATCTAATATGTTCAGAAGTTGTCCCGGTCGTAATAAGTTAACATCAACGATACCATGGTCATCTTCACGTTTAATATGTTCATTTATTATATTTTCATCATATACTTTCTTCATTTTTATCACCATAAGAAATATCAGCATATGAAAACGTTTACTACAATATAAAAAATCACTTGCAAATGTAATATATAAATGTATAATATAGTTAAAGGAAAACGTTTTCTAGGAGGTTTATATGAGAAAAGCAGGATTGTTATTACCAGTGTTTTCGTTACCAGGATCATATGGTATAGGTGATTTTGGTAAGGATGCATATAAGTTTATTGATTTACTTAAGCAATCTAATGTAAGAATATGGCAAATATTACCATTAAATCCAGTTGGATTTGGTTATTCACCTTATCAACCTTTTTCTTCATTTGCTGGTGATGAAATGTACATAGATTTAGAATCAGTTGAAGAGTTAGTTGATGTTACTCTTCCAAGTACTTTTAGTAGCACTAATGTTGATTATGTAGAAGTTAAGAAAATTAAAGAAAGATATTTAAGAAGAGGATTTTTACTATTTGATCCTAATAACGATGATTATCAAAAATTTATATCTGAGACTGACTGGTTAGAGGATTATGTAAAATTTAAAGTTTTAAAAATGTATAATGGTTATCGAACTTGGACTGACTGGGATAGTTCAGTTGAAAGTTATTACTTTCCAAAAGATATTCCTATTCAAGAAGCTGCTTATGAAATGAACTATGAGAAGTATAAGCAGTATCTATTCCATAAGCAATGGACTAATCTAAAAGAGTATGCAAAACGCAATAATATAGAAATTATGGGTGATATACCTTTTTATGTAGGAATGGACTCTTCAGATGTTTGGGCTAATGCAGATCAATACTTACTAAAAGAAAAAGAGCCAATATTTGTTGCAGGAGTACCACCAGACTATTTCGCAGAAACTGGTCAAAGATGGGGTAATCCAATTTATGATTGGGATAAAATGGCCAAAGATGGATACAAATTTTGGATTGATAGACTATCTTGGAATCAAAGCTTATTTGATATTATACGATTAGATCATTTTAGAGCTTTTGACACTTATTGGCAAATTAATGCTGAATGTGAAACTGCGATTGATGGAGAATGGAAATTAGGACCAGCCTATAATATCTTAGATACAATATACGAAGAGTTACCTGATATTAACTTAATTGCAGAGGATTTAGGAGATTTACGTCCAGAAGTTCATGAGTTAAGAGAGCATTATAATATGTATGGGATGAAGATAACACAATTTGCATTAGATGAGAATGAAGAAAATAATAATTTTGACGACCATAAAAAGCTAATTGTGTATACAGGAACACATGACAATCAAACTATTGTAGATTGGTATAATACCATAACTGTTGAGAACCGTAATTATGTTGATAAAGTATTAAAGTCTAAAGGGTTAAATCTTAGTACTATAAATGAGAATCTAATTAGGTATAGTATGGATTCTATTGCTGATGTTACAATTGTCCCAGCCGCAGATATTTTAGGTTTGGGTAAAGAAGGAAGAATTAACACTCCAGGATCAATTGGAAAACCGAACTGGGAATGGAAGATGGAGAATTTTGAAAATATAGAAAAAGAATTAGTGTGGTTTAAGAAACTAATCCATGACTACAATAGATTTTAAAATAAAAATAAGAAACTATATCAATTTAGTTTAATTACTTAAATTGATATAGTTTTTTGATTATAACAGTGATTAGGCATTACAAACATAATATAGACATATATATATTTTGTTTACTTGAAAAATAGTATAGAATGTAGAGTATAGTAAGTATTGAAGCTAAACATTAATATTGTGTAGCTCATTTATTTAGAGAAGAGGTATATAATGTATAATAATATAAAAGATGTAGCGCGAGAGGCTGGAGTAGCTATTTCAACTGTATCTAAAGTGTTAAATAATTACAAAGGGGTAAGTGAAGCGTCAAAGAAAAAAGTTAATGAAGCGGTCATTAAGCTAAACTATACACCAAACAAGGTTGCTTCAGCTCTTTCATCTAAAACTGGAAATAGGATTGGCTTAATAGTCATAGTAAGTGAAAATTATCAATCAATTGATGAAAGAAATATGCAGTATTTACTGGGAGCAATCTCAGCTGGACATAAACTAGGTATAGAAGTTATTCCTATATTTTCATCATTTTTTATCGGATTAGATAAAAAAGAAACTTTACAGTACTTTAAAAAGAATCAAATTTCATCATTAGTTTTATATGGAATGAGTCGAGAAAAAAATGTTTTTCATGATCTCATTGAAGATGAGCACTTTTCTATAGTTGTTGTTGATGCTCCAATAATAAATTCAAGAACATCTGCTATAATGATCAACCATACAAAAGCTCAATCAGAAATTAGTGAAGAAGTTTTAAGTTCAAATGACTTTAAAGAAGTGTTGTATATTGCAGGGGACAAAGATGGCTATGTTACAACAATGAGAATAAACGGTTTAAAAAATATTATGAAAGTCAATAATATTAACATAGACATAGATTATGCAAATTTTAATGAGAAGGAAGCATATAACTTAGTTATAGAATCACCAAAAGAATATGATTGCATTATTTGTGCATCAGATTTAATGGCTATTGGTGCTTTACATGGAGCAAATAAAAGAGGGTATCAACCAACTGTAACCGGCTATGATGGAATTACTTTATTGAACTATATAACCCCTCCCATATTGACAGTTAAACAAGATTTCTTTCAAATATCATATGAAGCAATACATGAAGTTGCTGAGTTAAATGATGGAAAGAATGGGGAACTTATTTATGTTTCCTATTCAATAGGTACAAGATTATACGAAGATAATATTATATAAGTATTAGCACATATCTGTTTTACCCCCAAAAAAAAGATATGTGCTTTTATAATGTGAAAAACGATAGAATATATCAATTTAACA
>CAYWKT010000032.1:0-12263 GCA_964458985.1 uncultured Erysipelothrix sp. | reverse complement strand
CGTGCGATTGCGAACAAACCAAAGTTATTAATTGCCGATGAGCCGACAGGAAACTTAGATCCAGAAATGTCTCGTGAAATTATGGGACTATTAGAGCGAATCAATGAAGAAGAAAAAACGACAATCATTATGGTTACCCATGATGATAATATCGTAAATGAGTTTAAGAAGCGTACGATTATCCTAAATAGTGGATACGTAGCAGCAGATATGGAAAAAGGCGGATATATCCGTGAGAAAGAAGGTAGCCTTGTATGATCACACGATTCTTTCGTCATGTAAAAGAAGGATTCATAAACGTCTTTAGAAATCTTGCGATGTCAATCTCAAGTATAACGGCAGTAACAATAACGTTATTATTAGTTGGGGTCTTTTTTATAATCTCAACGAACATTTCATCAATCTCAGGTAGTATCAAAAGTAGTTTAATTATTTTAGTTAAGATTGATCGTGAAGTAAATGATGATGACATTGTCATATTACAAGAAAAAATTGAAAATATAGAATATGTACAAACAGTAACATACTCAACAAAACATGAAGAGTTAGATAAGCAAATAAATCTGTATCCCCAGCAAGCAGATTATTACCGTCGCCATGAAGGTGAAAATAATCCCTTGAATGATGTATTTGTAATTGAAGTTAATGATGCTGATTATTTAACCTCAGTAAAAGAACAAGTTGCGAGTCTAAAAGGTATTGAAGGTGCAGAGCAAGGTGGTGAAGGAGTTGAGAGTTTAGTTCAAACCTTAAACTCAGTTCAAAAATCCGGATGGATAATTGTCTTTGTCTTGTCCCTTTTAGCAATGTATTTAATATCAAACACGATAAAATCCACAATTTATGCTCAACGAGATGAGATCGGTATTATGCGTAATGTCGGTGCATCAAACGGATTTATTCGCGCACCATACTTAGTTGGTGGAGTCATTATTGGTGCATTAGGATCATTAATCCCAATAATTGTAATGTCACTTGGTTATTCATACTTATATCGAACGACCGGTGGAATCTTTGTGTCTAAAATATTTGTCCTACAACCAGTTAATCCATTTGTATTTTACTTAAGTCTTTTACTATTGTCACTTGGGGTTGTAGTTGGTTTAGTTGGAAGTTTCGTATCGGTTACTCGATACTTAAGGTGGAAACGATGAAAAAAAGAAGAAGTTTTATAGTCTTATTAATCGCAATCTCACTTAATGTAAGTTTTTTAAATGTGTTTGCGGAAAACTTTGCGGAAAATGAAAGTTATTATCGAAACTTATGTAGTTCAGACAGTGCGAAGGATAATAAACCAACTTGTCAACGATTCAATGCTTACTTGTCTAAAAAGATAGAAAATTCAACTAATGAAATTGAAAAATATAAAGGTGAGATATCAAAGTATAATGATGATATGGCGAAACAAGTTGAACTTGCGGAAGAGTATCAATTAAAAATAGATGGTTATGCAGTCGAAATAAAAGGTTTAGAAAATGATATAGCTGCACTAGAGCGTAGTATTGCGACAATTGAAGCCGAGATTATTGCGCGTGAAGCAGAAATTGAAGCTAAGGATGAAATAATTGTTGAGCGTATGAAAAAAACGCAATCTGATATTCGTTTTGGTTATGAGATTGATTTCTTATTCCAAGTTAAAGATCTTGCATCACTAGTTGCGAGTGCGTCGATTATGAGTGATATTATGGAATACGAAGCAATTCAAATTGAAGAAATTAATCGCTTAATTGAAGAGCAAAAAGTTGCACAAGACTCACTTGTGGTCCAACAAGAAACGATTGAGATTAATATAAAAACGATTGAATCAAGTAAAGCTCAAGTACAAGTTTTAAAAAATGAAGTTGATATCGCAGTTGCGAACTATCAAAGACTTGTTAGTGAGATGGAATCTAAAACAGCGGCGATCTATGCAGATACTGCTGCACTTAAAAAACAAATTGCGGCGAATGAGAAAGCACTAGAAACGATTGAATCATCAGGTGGTTTCGTACGTCCAATATCAGGTGGATACATTTCAGCTAAAGTGTGGGCATATCCACCACCATGGAGCGCAATGCATATTGGATATGATTATGCATCAAGCGTTGGAACACCGATTAGAGCGGCCGCAAATGGCGTTGTCATTAAAAGTAACGATGGATGTCCGACAATGGGATATTTAGGTAATCGTTGTGGTGGAATGGCCGGAAACTACGTTTATACGTTAGTTACAGTTAATGGAAGCTTATATGGAGTAAGTTATTTCCACATGCAACAAGGAACTCCAATCGCAAGTGGTACTGTTTTAAGTGCCGGCCAAACGATTGGTCGAGTTGGATCATCAGGAAACTCAACTGGACCTCACGTTCACGTTGAAGTTATTTATTTAGGATCAAGAAGTATTAATGATTACTTATCTACATGGAACGGAAGTACAAGCCATAATATTGGAATGAACTTAAGTAATCGTTGTATAAATAAAGGAAATGCAGCACCATGTCGTTTAGATCCAGGAGTGGCATTCGGTTATAACTAGATAGGAAGTATAAAATGGAAAATAATGAAGAAGTAAAAGTTTCGGTAAAACTAGAGCGCCACGAATGGCCAGATGAAATAAATGAGAAAAAGAAAAGTAAACGCCAAAGACGGACTAGTTTTATTATCGTCGGATTAAGCTTCTTCTTAATTGGAATGGTATTTTCCAATACTCTCTTAGGTGGCGGTATAAGTAGTGGAGGCAGTAAATACGATTTAATTGAAGGTATTATGACACGTGATTGGTATTTCGGAAAAGATGTTGAAGATATCGATACGTACATTCAAGATAAAGGATTTTATGGTTTAACTAGTGTTGATGAGTTAGATCCACATACGACATACATGTCTAAAGAAGAAATTGCTAAATATTCAAGTAACCTTTCAGGATCGTACGTAGGAATCGGTGTTCAATATTACGCATCAGAAAATGATTCATTCATTATTCAAAGAGTCTTTCCAAACTCTCCAGCCGCAAAAGCTGGAATTGAAGCTGGTGATATAATTGTCGGTGTCGATAATAAATCAGTCGTCGGCTTAGAATTAAATTCGCTGGCAGAACTTGTCTTAGGTGAAGAAGGAACTAAAGTCTTAGTTACAGTTTCTCGTGAAGGAAAAGATATAGATATAGAAGTAGAACGTGCTAAAGTATTATATTCAACTTTTGGCGAAGTAATAAGCGATGATATCGGATATATAGAACTTGATCAGTTTGGAGAAAGTACTGCTGAGGAAGTTTATGCATATTTAGAGAAATTTTCTAAAGAGCAAAATAAATTAATTGTCGATTTACGTGATAACGGTGGTGGCTATTTAGATTCAGTCGTAGACATCGTTAGCTACTTCGTTAAAAAAGATGAAATAGTTTTAATTACTGAGAGTAAAAATAATAAACAAGTCGTTGAAAAAACTAATAGTGATACTCAATTTGAATTTGATGAAATTGTCATTTTAGTTAATGAGTTTACCGCAAGTGCCAGTGAAGTGTTCACGGCAGCACTTGTTGAGCATTTAGATAACGTTGTAGTCGTCGGAGTCCAAACGTATGGAAAAGGTACGGTCCAACAAACTAAAATGTTTGAAGACCAAAGTGCATTAAAATATACGACTGCTGAGTGGCTAACACCAAGTGGCAAGAAAATTCACAATGAAGGAATTACTCCTGATGTAGTCGTAGAGCTACACTCAATTTTAAGTACATCATTTTCTGAATATCCAGAAGGTGTTACATTTAAAATAGATAGTGTTTCTGAAGTCGTATCGACATTTCAAAATGCCTTAGACTTCTTAGGTTATGATGTTGATCGAACTGATGGCTACTTTGATAGTAGTACTGAAAGTGCCTTAAATGCCTTTGAAAGTGATTTAGGTATATCAGAAACATCAGAAATTAATCAAGAAGTTTATGAGATAATCATGCAAAGAGTCATTAAAGAGTGGACTGCGAACTCAAATCTATATGATAAACAATTAGATAAAGCATTAGAGATTTTAGGTGAGAAATAATGAGTGAAAAGTTTCAATTAGTTTCTGACTTTACTCCAATGGGAGATCAGCCAGAAGCGATTAAAACATTAGTTGATAATATAAATAATGGTGTGCATGAACAAGTTCTTTTAGGGGCAACTGGAACTGGAAAGACGTTTACGATTGGCAATGTAATTGAACAAGTTAATAAACCAACGCTCGTCTTTGTCCATAACAAAACGTTAGCCGGACAGTTATACAGTGAGTTTAAAGAACTATTTCCGCATAATAACGTTGAATACTTCGTTTCAAACTTTGATTTCTATCAACCAGAGGCGTACATGCCACGCTCAGATACTTACATCGAGAAAACCGCAATGATAAATGAGGAATTAGATATGCTTCGCTTAGCGGCTGTCAATGCGGTACTAAGTCGTAAAGATACAATTATCGTCGCCTCAGTTGCGAGTATTTATGGTAGTAGTGATCCAGAGACGTATCGTAATATGTTCTTTACGATTAAAGTTGGAGAGATTATTGAACGCGACGATCTTTTACGTAAGTTAGTTGAACGTCAGTATCGTCGAAACGATATCGAACAAAAACGAGGAACGTTTAGAGTCCGTGGTGATAGTATTGAAGTATCGCTAGGTCATAAGGATGACTTTGTTTTACGTATTGAAATGTTTGATAATGAGATTGAAAGAATTACGGAAGTTAATGCACTAACCGGCGAAATATTAGATGGATACTCAGTATATAATGTATTTCCAGCAAATGAGTATGCGCGTGATAAAGAGAAAGTGTTAAGAGCTGCGGATAAGATTGAAGCAGAACTGGAAGAACGTCTTAATTACTTTCATAAAGAGAATAAACTTTTAGAATATCAACGTTTAGAAAATAAAACTAAATATGATTTAGAAGCACTACGTGAATTTGGAATGGTCTCAGGTATTGAAAACTATTCACGTCATATGGACAATCGTGAAGAAGGGGTTAGACCATTTAACCTTTACGATTACTTTCCGGATGACTTCTTACTCGTCATTGACGAGTCACACGTTTCAGTACCGCAAATTCGTGGTATGTACAATGGAGATCGAGCGCGTAAGCTAACTTTAGTTGAATACGGATTTAGACTACCGAGTGCACTTGATAATCGTCCGATGAAATTTGAAGAGTGGGAAGAAGTTATTAACGATGTAATTTACGTTTCGGCCACACCTGGTGATTATGAATTAAATAAAGTTCCTGATCATGTAGTCGAGCAAATTATTCGTCCTACCGGTTTAATTGATCCTGAAATTATTGTCGTTCCGTCTAAAGGTCAAATTGATGACTTAATTATGCGGATTAATGAACGACTTGAAGTTGGTGAGCGTGCTTTAATTACGACATTAACCGTTAAGATGGCTGAAGAGTTAAACAACTATTTAAAAAACTTAGATTATAAAGTTAAATATTTACATCATGAAGTAAAGACACTAGAACGAATCGAAATTATTCAAGACTTTAGAAAAGGTAAGTATGATATTTTAGTTGGAATTAACTTACTACGTGAAGGATTAGATTTACCGGAAGTTTCTTTAGTTGCGATACTTGATGCAGATAAAGAAGGGTTCTTAAGATCAGAGCGATCATTAATTCAGACGATTGGTCGTGCAGCTCGTAATGTCAACGGACAGGCAATTTTATATGCCGACAAGATCACTAACTCAATGCGTAAGGCAATTGATGAGACCGACCGTCGTCGTTCGATTCAAATGGCATACAACTTAGAACACAATATTACCCCGATGACGATTAAGAAAGAAATTCGCGATACGATTCGTGGTAAAGAAACGCAAGAAATGGCTGTCAACTATATGAAGAAAAGTGTTAAAGATAGTAAAGTTGATCGTGCTAAGTTAATTGAAAATCTAAAAAATGAAATGAATGAAGCGGCAAAAGCACTTGATTTTGAAAGAGCGGCTGAGCTTCGTGATATGATGTTAGAAATAAAATCAGAATAGTGAAAATCATTGCCTTAATTTAATAATTAGGGCTTTTTAATGTATAATAGAAAGACGAGGTGTAGTATGAATTTAGACAAAATAATAATAAAAGGTGCTCGCGAAAATAATTTAAAAAATATTGATATCGAGATACCACGAAATAAACTAGTAATTTTAACCGGTGTATCAGGCAGTGGAAAAACTTCACTCGCATTTGATACTATATATGCCGAAGGTCAAAGACGATATGTAGAGTCATTAAGTGCCTATGCACGACAATTTTTAGGTGGTGTAGAAAAGCCAGATGTAGATAGTATTGAAGGTTTATCACCATCAATAAGTATTGATCAAAAAACTACGAGTAATAATCCTAGGTCGACTGTTGGAACTGCAACTGAGATTTATGATTTTTTACGCTTGATGTATGCACGTATTGGAACTCCATACTGTCCAGTTCACAATACAAAAATTGAAGCTCAAAGTGTTAAACAAATGCTGGCGCAAATAATGGAGTTAGAAGAAAATAGTCGAATGATGATTATGGCGCCAATTATAAAACGTCGTAAAGGGACTCATCAAGCACTATTTGATCAACTTAAAAAAGATGGATATGTGAGAGTGATGGTTGATGGTGAATTAAAGTTACTTGAAGATGAAATTTCTTTAGATAAAAATACGTTCCATAATATTAGTGTTGTCGTTGATCGAATTATTTTAAGAAAAGATAATGAGTCACGTATAAGTGATTCAATAAATCTTGCACTTGAGTTAGCGGATGGAGTAGTAGAGGTTAATGTAAATGATGAAGTATTAATGTTTTCATCTAATTATGCCTGTGATATTTGTGGATTCTCATTACCTAAGTTAGAGCCACGCTTATTCTCATTTAACTCACCACTAGGTGCTTGTGATGCTTGTAATGGAATTGGAATGTCGCAAGTATTAGATTTAGAACTATTAGTACCTGATGATAGCAAATCTATAAATGAAGGTGGAATTATCTACTATAAAAATATGGTCGGTACTGAAAATATTGAGTGGCAAAACTTCGTTACTCTACTTGAGTATTACAATATAGATTTAGATAAACCGTTTAAAGACTATACTAAAAAAGAGTTAGACATAATTCTAGTCGGATCAAAAGAGCCAATTAGAAGAGAAATAGTTTCTAAAAATGGAAACGTAAGAATTAGTAACGACATAATTGAAGGGGTTAAAACTTTAATTGAACGTCGTTTTATGGAGACTACGAGTGAGTCAAGTCGTCGTTGGTATCAAACATTCTTATCAGAACAAGCTTGTGGTAAGTGTGGTGGAAAACGTTTAAATGAAATGGCACTTTCAGTTAAGATTGAAGATAAAAATATTTATGAATGGACAAGTATGTCAGTTGAAGAGGCAATTGTCTTTATGAATAATTTAGAGTTAAATGCGAATGAGCAAGAAATTGCGAACTTAGTTATCAAAGAAATTAGTGATCGCTTAAACTTCTTATTTGATGTCGGACTAAACTATTTAACTTTAGAGCGTGTCGCCGGTACGCTATCAGGTGGTGAAGCGCAACGTATCCGCTTAGCAACTCAAATTGGCTCAAGTTTAATGGGCGTTCTTTACGTATTAGATGAGCCGAGTATTGGACTACATCAACGTGATAATGACAAACTAATTAATACGCTTAAATCAATGCGTGATTTAGGTAATAGTGTTGTCGTCGTTGAACATGATGAAGATACAATGTTAGCATCAGATTGGATAATTGATGTTGGACCAGGAGCTGGAGTTCATGGTGGTATGATTACAGCACAAGGAACACCAGAAGAAATAATGAAAGATCCAAACTCACTAACTGGTCAATTTCTAAGTCGTAAAGAAGTAATTAGCGTTCCAAGTGAGCGTCGTGTTGGTAATGGTAAGTTTGTAACAGTAAATAAAGCGAGTGAAAATAACTTAAAAGATATAACAGTTAAGTTTCCACTAGGAGTCTTTAACGTCGTAACCGGTGTTTCAGGTAGTGGTAAGTCATCACTAGTTAATGAAGTTCTAACTAAGGCAATCATGAAAGAGTTAAGAAGAACGAGAATTAAACCAGGTAAAGTTAAATCAATTAAAGGTTTAGAAAATATCGATAAGATTGTATCAATTGATCAAAATCCGATTGGAAGAACTCCAAGATCAAATCCAGCGACATATACGGGAGTCTTTGATGAGATTCGTGATTTATTTGCATTAACACCTGAAGCTAAACTTCGAGGATATGAGAAAGGTCGTTTCTCGTTTAACGTTAGTGGAGGTCGATGTGAGAAATGTCGTGGTGATGGAGTAAAACGTATTTCAATGCACTTTCTACCAGATGTCTATGTGAAATGTGAAGAGTGTGATGGTAAACGTTACAACGATGAAACACTTCAAGTGACATTTAAAGGGAAGAATATCTTTGATATCTTAGATATGACGGTTGAAGATGCGATTGTATTCTTTGACTCTGTCCATAAAATTAAACATAGTCTTCAAATATTAGACGATGTTGGTCTTGGATATATTAAACTTGGACAATCAAGTACGACTTTATCAGGCGGTGAAGCACAGCGTGTTAAACTAGCTAGTGAACTTCAAAAACGTGCGACAGGTAAAACTGTTTATGTATTAGATGAGCCGACAACGGGCTTACATAGTTATGATGTTAGAAAATTACTTGCGGTTCTACAGAGAATCGTTGATAATGGAGATACAGTAATTGTCATTGAACATAATTTAGACATTATTAAAAATGCCGATTACATTATTGACTTAGGTCCAGAAGGTGGAACTGGTGGGGGACTTGTCGTGGCAAGTGGTACGCCTGAAGCTGTCGCTCTGGTTAAGGAAAGTTATACAGGTAAGTATTTAAATCGAGTTTTAAATGAGGAGGCATTATGATAGATATTATTGAAATACCAACAGTAAGAGTTTTGAAGGATGAACTTAATTTAGAAATGGCATGTGGCAATGAATCAAGTCTTGATCGTGATATTTTAGTACCAGACGTTAATCGTCCAGGATTAGAACTTACAGGCTACTATGTTCATAGTGATACGAAGCGAATCGTTATTTTAGGCGATAAAGAGATTTCATTCATTAATACGATGGAAGAGTCTGAACAACGTAAACACTTTGATTTTTTAACGCATGAACAAACACCGACGATAATTATTACAAGAAACCATGATGTTCCAAAAATATTAGAAGAAATCGCATGTTCAAAAAACTTTCCAATATTACGTAGTAAATTAAAAACGGTTCGTACGACAGTCGAAATCATTACATACTTAGATGCAGTATTTGCACCATCATCATCACTTCATGGGACACTAATTAACGTTTATGGACAAGGTGTACTAATTATGGGAGATAGTGGTGTCGGTAAGTCAGAGTTAGCTCTGGAGTTAATTAAACGTGGTCACGTTCTGATTGCGGATGATCGCGTTGTTACTTACAACATGCACAACACTATCGTCGGAAAAGCACCATATTTACTTGAAGGTGTCTTAGAAGTTCGTGGTATTGGAATAATTAATGTTATGCAAATGTTTGGAGCATCATCAATGTTAGAGTCAATTAATGTTGATGTCGTAATTTATCTAGAACATTGGGATGGAACCAAAGACTATGATCGATTAGGTGATGTAAACTTAGAGTATATGGATATTTTAGGAATTGATATTCCAAAATTACGCTTCCCAGTTAAAGTTGGACGTAATATGGCCGCTTTAGTTGAAACGGCAGTTTCAAACTTTAGTTTAAAATCACGAGGAATAAATAGTGCTCGTGAGTTTGATGAGAAAGTAAAAAATTACTTACTAAAGAAAGCAGAGATGCAGCAAAAAATGAAGGAGATCAAATAGTCTATGCAGTTGTTTCCTGATCCTAAAGTTTTTATAAGAATCTTAGGAATTGATATCGCATGGTATGCGGTAATCATTCTTATAGGTGCTGGAGTAGCTTTATACTTCACAATTTTAGATGGTAAAAAATATAATATTAGTAAAGATTCAATAATTGATATGTTCTTTGAAGTTTTAATGGTAGGAATTGTAGGGGCGCGTTTATGGTATGTCCTATTTCATCCTGATTTAAAAGACTTCATTGCGAATCCAATGTCAATCTTAGCGTTTCGTGATGGTGGACTAGCGATTCAAGGTGGAATTGTCGCAGCTGTCATTTATGCTTACTTTAGATGTAAGAAGTTAAATATTAACTTTATTAACTTGGCAGATAGTGCAATGCCTAACTTACTTATTGCCCAGGCAATCGGTCGTTGGGGAAATTTTGTAAATCAAGAAGCTTTTGGAAATGTCGTAACTGAAGCTTATTATAAGTACTTCCCAGAATGGTTTAAAACAAAAATGTACATAAATGGTGAGTATCGACAACCGATGTTCTTTTATGAGAGTGTTTTAAACTTACTAGGATTTGTCTTAATTAAGTTTGTTTTACCTAAGTATCGTAAGATGAAGAGTGGCGACTATGTTTATGCTTATTTAGTTTGGTATGGAATCGTAAGAATTGGTATCGAACATTTTAGAACAGACAGTTTAGTTTTCTTTGGCTTAAAATCAGCACAAGTTACTTCAGTCATTTTCATTATTATTGGACTTCTTGGATTTCAAGGACTATTTAGAAAAAATGAAAAAGAAAGTAGTAAGCCATTAGTTCTATTTGATTTTGATGGAACGATTGCTCATACTAATCCACTAATTTTAAGAACATTTGAAATGGTCTTTAATAAACATTTCCCAGAGATTGATGTTAATGATGAAATGAAAGATACATTTATTGGACCAACACTAAAACATACGTTTAATCGATACTTAGACGTAGATGATGTTTCAATGTATGTCGATGAGTATAAAGAAATTAATATGCAAATGCAAAAAGAAGAATTAGTCGAAATAAAAAATGCGACTAAACTGTTAAAAACATTAAAAAATAATGGGGCAACACTTGGGGTTGTCTCAAGTAAGATGCGTGATTCTTTACAACTTGGAATTGATTTATTAAACTTTAATGAGTACTTAAGTGTCATTATTGGTGGCGATGAAGTTAATCATCCTAAACCAAACCCTGAAGGAATATTAAGAGCTAAAAATGAAGTTGATCCAACTACGACTAAAAACTATTATGTAGGGGATACTAAAACAGACGTTTTAGCGGCTAAGGAAGCTGGCTTTATTTCAATTGTAATTGTCACATCAGTGCGACTTGAAGCAGAATTATTAAGCTGTAATGCAGATTATGTAATCTATGACTTACTTGAAGTCTTAGATATTATTAAGGAGTAAGAAAATGAATAAATATGATTTAGTTATCGTTGGTGGTGGTCCTGCAGGACTTACTGCCGCAATATATGGAGTAAGAAGTGGACTTAAGACAGCGTTCATTGAAGCAGATGCACCAGGAGGAAAACTAACTTTAACGAATGAGATTTCTAACTGGCCAGGAATTGAAGCGACACACGGTGCAGACCTTGCACTAGACATGTTTAACCATGCAACTAGTTTAGGTGCTGAATATAAATATGGGCGTGTCCTTGAAGTAAAAGATCATGAATATGGGAAAGAAGTTATTAGTGATCAAGAAACATACTTAGCACATGCAGTAATTATTGCGACAGGTACTAAAGAGCGCTTATTAGGTATTGAAAATGAAGTTGAGTATGCAAGTCGTGGAGTTTCATATTGTGCGATTTGTGATGGTGGATTTTATAAAGGTGAAGATGTTATCGTAATTGGTGGCGGAAATAGTGCCTTTGAAGAATCAATTTACTTAGCAGGACTTGTAAATCATGTTACGATTGTCGTGCGTGGAGATAAAGCACGTGCTGAGGCGCGTATTGTTAAACAAGTTGAGTCAATTAAAAATGTCACAATTTTATACAATCATGAATCAGTTAAAATGCTTGCGGATCCATCGCATATTACAGGATTAACTGTTTATGATAAAGTAAATGATAAAGAGTTCGATATTGTAGGAAAAGCAATCTTTCCATACATTGGAGCTGATCCATTAACTGAAATGTTAAAAGGATACTGTGAACTTAATGAAAATAACTATGTCGATGCATCGGATAAGATGGAAACGACGGTTGCGGGACTATATAGTGCTGGAGACATTAATGATAAAATGTTAAGACAAGTCGTTACTGCAAGTAGTGATGGTGCAATCGCAGCACAGGCGGCATTTGAATATATTAGTAAAGAATTTCCAAGTAATTAATAAAAGTTGAAAATGGGGTTGGTTTCTAGTTTTATT
>CAYWKT010000031.1:0-12471 GCA_964458985.1 uncultured Erysipelothrix sp. | reverse complement strand
TCTCCTTATCTTTAAATAATTATAACACATATAAACTCAAACATAAGAAAAGGTTAGAATTAGCTAACCCTTTGGACGGAAGTGTCCTGTCTTATTTATGTCACATATATAATATGTCATTCGCTAAATTAATTCTATTTTAATGCTCTTTTAATTATAATAATTTAATATATTAAACTTATTTTTACTTTTTAAGCGAAAAATGAAAAAGCAATTCCTCTTATGATTTATTCATCATTAAGTAATTGCTTGTAATTTTAAAATTCTGTAAAGTAATCTGAGTTTTGAACAATGAAATCTGTCCCACGTTCGATTCCTTTTTTTAAGTGATCTTTGTAGCGCTCTTGGATTTTATCCCATTGGCCATTAACTATATTGTCGTAAAACTCTTGATGGTCTTCATATAATGCAAATAAGTATTCTTTATCATAAATATTTAAAAACATTCTTAGGCGTTCATAGTGATGTTCAATAGACATTAAATAGTTCCAAACTCCTAGTTTGTTTGCACTTTCAAATAATGTTTTATGAAACTCATTGTCACTTTTCATAAACTTTTTAGCAAGTTCAAGATCATCAATATCACTTGAAAATAGTTTACCTTGTTCATCTAAAATCATACGTAGTTTTAATTCAATATTGTTATTCTCTTGATGCACCAATAATCGAATTATTTCTAACTCTATTTGCTCACGCATAAATCGTATATCATTAATCTGGTTTAAATCTATCAAAGTTACATACGTCCCAAGATGTGATTTAATTTCTAAAAGTCCTTCATATTCTAATCTTTGAAATGCTTGCCTAACTGGTGTTCTAGAAACTGAAAAACGTTTCGAGATTTCAATTTCACTAATTACTTGTCCCGGTAATAAGTCCATATCGAGTATTTCTTGTCTAATTGTACTATATACAATATTCTTATTAATTTTCTGCCCCATAATCCACCTCAACTTTAAATAAATAAAAGGTCGTGTTGACGACCTTTTAAAATCTTACTTAGTGTATTCAACTACATTATTATAGCAAATGTTTTGAATCATTTCACCTAAGAATTTTTCATCGTTAGGGAATTCACCATTTTCAACTAAATTCCCTACATATTCACAAAGAATACGGCGGAAGTATTCATGACGTGGGAACGATAAGAAACTTCTAGAGTCAGTTAACATTCCTACAAATCGTGATACAAGACCAGTTGCTGAAAGTACTTCAAGATGATCAATCATACCATCTTTCTGATCATTAAACCACCAACCTGGTCCAAATTGAATCTTCCCTGGAGTAACTCCATCTTGGAAGTTTCCTAACATAGTTGATAAAACATAGTTATCTTTTGGATTTAAGTTGTATAAAATAGTTTTTGGAAGTTCATTAGTTACATCTAAACTATCTAAGAATCTTGATAATTGGAATGCAACTTCTTTATCTTGCATTGAATCAAATCCAGCATCTGCACCAATTGAGTTGAACATACGTGTATTGTTGTTACGTAGTGGTCCGATATGTAACTGCATTACCCAACCGTACTCTGCGTATCTACGTCCTAATGAACGTTGAACATATCCTTGATATTTCGCTACTTCTTCATCAGTAATTGGTTCATTATTTTTTGCACGAGCAAAAATATCTGAAACTTCTTCTAATGTTGTTTCTACGTATAAAATTTGATCTAATCCGTGATCGGCAAATTTTGCCCCTGCTTCTTTGAAGTATGCTGCTCTTTCAAGAATAGCTTTTTCAAAGTCACTGTAAGTTTCAATAGGATAGCCTACAGCCTCTGACATTTGTGCAATATAAGGTACGAATGTATCTTTTTGAATATTAACAATTTTGTCGGTTCTGTATGTAGGTAGTACTTCGACTTCAAATCCTTCTTCTTTTAAAGCTTTATGGAACTTTAAGTCATCTGTTGGATCATCAGTTGTACATAGTGCTACAACGTTTGATTTTTTTAATAAGTTTCTAACACTGAACTCATCAGTTTGTAGTAACTCATTTGTTTTCTCATAGATTTCTTTTGCTGAATCTTTATTTAATGGAGTGTGGATATCAAAGAATCTTTGTAATTCTAAGTGTGTCCAGTGATACAGTGGGTTTGCGAATAAGTTTGGCATAGTTTCTGCCCACTTCTCAAATTTTTCCCAGCTAGTAGAATCTCCAGTAATGAAGTGCTCGCTGACTCCGTTACTTCTTAAAGCACGCCATTTGTAATGGTCAAACTTTAACCAAGCTTCAGTAATGTCTTCGAATTTTAAATCTTCATAGATTTCTTGTGCTGATAAATGGTTATGAAAGTCATAAATTGGCATATCAGCTGCATATTCGTGATACAGCTTTTTAGCTGTATCACTAGTTAATAGAAAATCTTTATCAAGAAATTGTTTCATACTATCTTTGTACTCTTCCTGAGCCATCGCCGCCAGCTAATAGTTCAACTTCAGCAACACTTACTCTGTTATAGTCTCCTTGAATTGTATGTTTTAAACAACTTGCTGCAACTGCGAATTCAATTGCATCTTGTGGTGATTTACCTGATAATACTGAATAGATTAATCCGCCACCGAATGAATCTCCTCCACCAACACGGTCAACAATGTTGATTTCGTAAGTTTCTGAGTAATGTGCTTTTCCATCAACATAAAGCATTCCACCCCAGTTATTAACTGAAGCTGAGATACTTTCTCTTAATGTAATTGAAATATACTCACAACCGAATCTTTCGTGTAGTTGTCTTGCAACGTCTTCATAACTTTCACGTGCTAAGTGACCTGAAGTAACATCAGTGTCACCTGCTTGAATTCCGAAAGTATCGAATGCATCTTCTTCGTTAGCAACGATTAAGTCAACGTAGCTCATTAAGCCACTCATAACTTCGTTTGCTTTTTCTTTACTCCATAATTTGTTACGGTAGTTTAAGTCACATGATACTTTAACTCCGTGTTTTTTAGCAGCTTTTACAGCGTCTAAACAGATTGCAGCAACATTATCATTTAATGCTGGAGTAATTCCAGTAAAGTGGAACCAATCTACTCCATCAAAAATTCTGTCCCAATCGAAATCTTCTCTTGAAGCTGTTGCGATTGATGAGTGAGCACGGTCATAAATAACTTGGCTCGCACGTTGACTTGCACCTTTTTCTAAGTAGTAAATTCCTACTCTATCTCCACCACGAACGATTTCGTTAGTGTTAACTCCGTAACGACGTAAGTCATTTACAGCTGCTTGTCCGATTGCATGCTCTGGTAATTTTGACACGAATGTTGCGTCAAATCCGTAATTAGCTAATGATACAGCTACGTTTGCTTCTCCACCACCATATGTTGCTTCAAACTCATCTGCTTGAGTGAATCTATGGTATCCGTGTGGAGAAAGACGTAACATAATTTCTCCAAATGTTACTATTTTCATATTTTATTTCCTACTTTCTTATTAAATGTACTGCAAATCCTGCAATACTATCTTTTGCGTAAATGAATGTGATCTTATCATTTTCATATACTGCAGTATCATAATCAAACTCAATTCCATTTTTTTCTAAATAGAAGATTGCACGTTCGATGTTTGAACAACTATATCCTAGATGTCCTTTTTCACCGTTGTACACACTATCCATTAGTTCTACATCACCAACGAATGTTGATTTAGAAGTTTCGCGTGATCCTTCTAATGTAAAGTTTTTGAATAGTTCAATATTGTTTGCGTAATTATTGTCATCGTTGTTGATTCCAATATGTGCTAGTTTGATGTCTAACATTTTTGCAACTGCTTTTTTAGTTAAATTTGTAATTTCTTCGAAGTTTTTACTATCGATTAAATCACTCTTAACCATCCAAGTTCCACCACAAGCTAAGATTTTATCAAAGCCTAAGTACTCGTTTAGGTTATCTTCATTAACTCCACCAGTTGGCATGAATTTTAATTGTCCGTAAGGTGCTGACATTGCTTTAATTGCAGGTAGACCTCCGTTTACTTCTGCCGGGAAGAATTTAACAGTATCTAACCCTAATTCAATCGCAGCTTCTAAATCACTTGGATTTGCTGTTCCTGGAAGGATTGGTACGTTAATACTTTGGCAGTATTTAACAATTTTAGGATTTAATCCTGGTGAAACAATAAACTGAGATCCAGCTTTAACAGCTGCATCTACTTGTTCAACTGTTAAAACTGTTCCTGCCCCGATAATCATTTCAGGGTAAGCATCACTCATTAATTTAATTGCTTCTTCTGCAGCTTCAGTTCTGAATGTTACTTCAGCTACTGGTAGTCCACCATCAATTAATGCTTTAGCTAATGGTACTGCGTCTTCTACTTTATTAATTTGAATTACTGGTACGATACCGTAATTTGAAAATTGTGAATATAGTTCTTTACTCATTACTACACACCACTGTAAGCTGAGAATCCACCATCAACTGGGATTACAACTCCATTTACAAATCCACTTGCTTTATCACTCGCTAAGAATAATAATGCTCCTAGTAATTCTTCTGATTCACCAAATCTATCCATTGGTGTTCCACCTAAGATTTTACCAGTTCTTGGTGTAGGTGTTCCGTCTTCGTTAAATAATAACGCTGCGTTTTGTGCAGTTGAGAAGAATCCTGGTGCGATACCATTACATCTGATTCCAACTTTTGAGAAGTGAACAGCTAGCCATTCAGTAAAGTTTGATACTGCAGCTTTTGCCCCACTATATGCTGGAATTTTTGTTAATGGAGTGTATGCGTTCATACTTGAAATATTAATAATATTTGCTCCAGGTTTGTTTACCATATCAAGTGCAAATACTTGAGTTGGTAGTAATGTTCCCATGTAGTTTAAGTTGAATACAAATTCAACTCCACTTGGATCTAAATCAAAGAACGTAGTCATTTTATCTAAATCATCTTCATGGTGATATTCGTTATCTGTAGTTGCTTTTGGACTGTTTCCGCCTGCACCGTTTACTAAGATATCACATGTTCCTAAGTCAGCTGCGATTGCATCACGTGCTGCTTGAATACTTGCTTTATCTAAAACGTTACATTCGTATGCTTTTGCAACATATCCTTCTGCTGTAATTTCATCTGCATATTTTTGTGCTGCTTCTAAGTTTAAGTCTAGAAGTGCAACTTTAGCTCCACTTGCTGCTAAAGCTCTGGCAAAAGTACTACATAAGATTCCACCTGCACCAGTTACTACTGCAATTTTATCTTTTAAATCTACTTGTAAAGGTAAGTTCATCTTATTTCTCCTCGTCTAATTTTTCTAAAGTTTCCCAGATTCCGCCTAAGTACATTGCACCTAAAGCACGGTCATATAGACCATATCCTGGTTTACCAGTTTCTCCCCAAATCATTCTACCGTGGTCTGGACGAACATATCCTGTAAATCCAGCGTCGTAGTATGCTTTAAGAATTTCGACCATATCTAATGATCCAGTACTTGAGTAGTGTGCTGACTCTTCAAATGAACCTTTATCATCTACGATTTTAATGTTACGTAAGTGAGCGAACGGTACACGTCCCATACCTGCGAATTTTTTAACCATAGCTGTAAAGTCGTTGAATGTTGCACAACCAAGTGATCCTGAACATAGAGTTAGTCCGTGGTGTGAGTCATCATATAATGCTAAGAAACGATCTAAGTTTTCTTCGTTTGTAATAATTCTTGGAATTCCGAAAATTGGCCAAGGTGGATCATCCGGGTGAATTGCCATGTTAACGTCCGATTCAATCGCAACCGGTAAGATTTCTTGAATGAATGCGTCTAAGTTAGCCCATAGTCCTTCATCACCAATAGTTTTGTATGCTTCAATTAATTCAGCAACTTCTTCTGGAGTGTATGATGAATCCCATCCTGGAAGTGCTAATTTAGTTGGATCTAGTTTATCAACTTGATCAGCATAGAATACTAATGCGTTACTTCCGTCTGGTAATTCTCTGTCTAATTCTGAACGAGTCCAGTCAAATACAGGCATGAAGTTATAGCAAATAGTTTTAACTCCTGCAGCACCTAAACGGCGAATATTTTCTTTGAAGTTTTCAATGTATTCTTCGTAGTTTCCACGTCTTAATTTAATATCTTCGTGAACAGGAACACTTTCAATTACTTCCATATCTAAACCGTAACTGTTAATTTCCTCTTTTAATTCTAAGATTCTTTCGTTTGGCCAAACTTCCCCAACTGGAACATCGTATACCGCAGTAACGATACCCGTCATGTTAGGAATTTGACGAATATTATTTAATGTAACAGGATCATCTTTCCCGTACCATCTAAAAGTCATTTTCATAATAACTTTCTCCTCTCTTTAATTATAATCTTGTGTCCCATGCATCACAGAATGCATCAACACTACTTTCACCTTTAAACTCTGATTTTCCAATAATCTTCTCGACGACTAGTCTAATAGTTTCTTGTTCATTATCATAAGCATTAATGTACGTTGGAACCATTGGAACGTCAATTAAGTGGAATGGATTATCCACAGAAACGAAAATTGTTGGAAGTTCAGTTACATACCAAGGAATATCTGGTCCCATTGGCATGTTCCAGTGCAGACGTCTCTCATTACTTTGTGAGAATCCGACTACGTCAGCTACTAGTATTACAGCATCGTATTTATCAACAAACTCTTGAACAGGTGTTCCTGCAAGTAATTGTTTTCCATTTAGTTGTTGCATGAAGAAACTCTTCCAATCCATAACATCAACTTCAAATCCAACTTTTTCTAATTCAGCTTTCATTTTATCTTCAGCTGATGCTCCACCCATGCCTAAGACAGACATGAACTCTGGAGTTGAATCGATTGAATATAACATAATACGTTTGTGTGTTTTTGGATTTAGTGGTAATTGATTTTGAGTATTTTTTACTAAGGTAATTGCATCATCTGCAATTTTACTTGCTACTTGTAAATGTTCTTCACTACCAATTACTTCTAATCCACTCTCTTTTGCAACAATTATTCCAGCTGCTTGTTTTTCTGGTAAATCAATTGAAGCTTTAAACGCTAATACACGTAATACCGCTTCATTTAATCTCTCTTCAGTAACGATACCTGATGCTAGACCATCTTTGAATGCTTGAATGTCTTCATCTTTATCTCTATAGTAAAGAATTTGGTCACATCCTTTAGCAATCATTGTTGGGATTAATAGACTACGTTTCATTTTAGCTGTTAGTCCAACCATATGTGTTGCATCAGTAAGAATTAAACCGTTGAATCCTAATTGATCTCTTAATAGATCATTTAGTAACTCATCTGCGATTGTCGCTGGCATAATATCTTTATCTTCGATTCCTGGACGTAGTTTTCGTGAATAACTTGGAAGTAGGATATGTCCAATCATTATTGATGGAACTCCTGCTTCAATCATTCCTTTATAAACTTTTCCAAAGCTATCGTCCCAATCATCAATTTCTAAATCATTAATAGTTGTTACGATATGTTGATCACGTTCATCTAATCCATCACCTGGGAAGTGTTTCATACAACTTGCAAGACCTGCATCTTTAGCACCACGCATATATTCTTGCGCCATTTCTAAGACTACATCTGCCTCACTTGAGAAACAACGATTGCTTACAACACAGTTTCTCCAGTTCATGTTGATATCTACAACTGGCGCAAAAGTCCAGTTACACCCAATAGCTGCAGCTTCAACACTACCGTAGTAACCTAAGTCATAAGCATATTGTTTATTCTTTGTTGCACCAATAGCGACTGGTGTACCGATTAATGTACCGCCCGAAACCGCTCCATTACCCCCAGCTTCAACGTTAGCAGCGATTAGCGCTGGAACCTTACTGTTCTGTTGGATAGCTTTATTTTGTGCGTACAATGCTTCTTTAGGCATATTGTTGTATCTGAATCCACCCATACCGTACGTATCAATTAAATCTTTTATTTCGTCTTCGCTATTTCCCCAAAGCATATCTACAAAGATCTGACCAATCTTCTCATCTAGCGAAAGGCTCGCAAGGGTTTCTTCAACCCATGCGATTTTTTCGTCTGTTAAATAGAATGTTTTGCTTTTAAGTCAATTGGGCGAGCCATTAAAACATATCTCCGTAGCCCATTTCAACTAAGTTATCATATGATGTTTGTAAACATTCAAATGGATCTTTTCCGTAAGTATCATCTTGTTCTACTAGGAAATATTTAGCTCCTGAATTTTTACCAGCCTCAATTATAGCATGGAAGTCTAAGTTTCCTTCGCCAACTTCAGCAAACTCGATAATGTTGTTGAATCCACCCATGAATCCAGCCATATCACCTTTAGCTAAGAAGTCTAATACTGAAGGATTAATTTCTCCAACGCGGTAGTCTTTTAAGTGAACTAAGTCAACTAGACCATCATATTTTTCTAAAACTCTTACTGGATCTTCACCAGCTCTTTGTACCCAGTGAACATCAATTTCAAATCCAACTGTAGGTGCATGTTTACGAATAATATCTAATAAGTATTCACCATCGTATTTTTGGAATTCTACGTGGTGGTTATGGTAGTATAATTTGATTCCGTCTGCTTGTAATTTTTGAGCAGTAACTTCTAATTTTTCACAGAATTCTAAAACTTTTTCTAGTGAGAACATGCTTGGGATTGGAAGCATTCCAATACGCATGAATTTACAGTTTAAAGTTCTTGCATCTGCAACAATTTTGTCATAGTCATCTTGTAGGTTTTCCTGTGGCATTACAGGATTTCCTTCGATTGCTGGTGACATTGCAACTACATGAATTCCGAAGTCATCGCAAGCTCTTTTAATTTCTGAAACGTTTTCTGGTGTCATTTGGATTTGAGAAATCTCAATAGTATTATATCCAATTTCGCTTACTTTCTTTAAAGTATCGTAAGCTCCTAATTCGTCAAATTTTCCTTTAAGCATCATTGCTTGTACGCCAATTTTTGCACTCATATTAAATTTCCTCCATTTTTACTGTTCTGTTTTCTTTAGATGATAGTTGAATTGCATCTATCATTCTAATTGCAACTGCTGCATCTGCAACACTTACAAAGTCGTATTTATCATTTTTAACACAATCGAAGAATTCTTCGAAAATATAACCGTGACTTGCGCCATAGTATGATTTTGGTCCATCTAAAACTGCGTCTTCAATTAACTCAACACGATCGTTTTCTTCATCACTTAAGTAAAGTTTACTATCTTTAATTGTTAATTGTGCTTTATCTAAATAAACTACTATTTCAACACTATCATTTTGAATATTAGCATTAGTTGCCATATAGAAACCACGGACGTTGTTTTCAAATTGAATATTTGCAACGACAGTATCTTCTACTTCAATTCCATAGTCTAGTAATTGATGGCTATAGCCTTTAATACTTTCTATTTTATTTCCAACTAATTGCATAATGTCTAAAGTATGAATTGATTGATTTATCATACTTCCTCCACCCGCAAACTCCCACGTACCTCTCCAAGGTTTTACATCGTAGTAGCTTTGTGGACGCGCCCATGCAACAATCCCTTTAACTCCAAGAACTTCTCCGTATTGTTTACTATCAATTAATTCTAATAGTTTAATTACTGAAGCATTTCTTCTATTTTGGAAGCAAATTGCAATTTTTGAGTCAGTATTTTCGTCTAACTCAATTGCTTTTAATGCTTCTTGATAATCAAGTGTTAAAGGTTTCTCTTGCAGAACGTGAACACCTTGTTCTGCAAGATATTTTGTTACTGGATAATGCAAATAATGTGGAAGAGTAACGTGAACGATGTCTAAGTTTTCTTTTTCGACCATTTCTTCATAACTTGTATAAAATGGTACTCCTTCAACAAAATCACGTTTAGATTCATCTATATCACATACAGCAACTAATTCAGCTTGTTCACTCGCTTGAATTAATGGTACGTGAATTAGTGCGATATCGCCTAAACCTATTACTCCAACTCTTAGCATATACAGTCTCCTTTTATAAATTAGTCTCTTTGTTCGAATTTTCCTTCTTTAGCAATTCTTTCGTTTAATAAAGCTAGATATTCATCTTGGTCGAAGTCCATTGAAACTTCTTCGTTTTTCCAGTCTGATAAATGCATAGCGTTAGCTAATCTAACACCCATAATTCCATCTGATCCTGGAGCAACTAATGGCGTACCATCTAAAATGTTTGCTGCGAAGTTTTCTAATACACGAGCATGTTGAGTTCCGTGTCCTTCAGCTGTGAACTCTAATACTTCAACATCGAATACTTCTGATTTATCCATGATTCCCATGAATAATTTCATAACGTCGCTCATGTCCATATTTTTACTTAATTCTGCTTCTTCTTTTCTTAAACGGTGGATTGTCGCAACTTTACTATCTTCAATTACGATTTTTCCTTTTGTTCCGAAAATTTCGAAACGGTCAGTACCAACGATGTCGTGAGTACAAGTAGTAAATGATCCTGTAACTCCGTTTCCGTAGTCAACTAATACGTTTACTTCGTTTTCAACAACGATATCACGGTTAACACCGTAGTCTAATTTTGCGAATACTTTTTCAGGTACTCCACAAATCCATTGCCATAGGTCTAATTGGTGAGGTGCTTGGTTAACTAAAACTCCTCCACCTTCTCCGCCCCAAGTTGCTCTCCAAGCACTTGAATCGTAGTATCCTTGTGGTCTCCACCAGTTAGTAATAATCCAGTTAGAACGTAGAATTGAACCAATTTCTCCAGCGTCTACGATTTCTTTAATTTTTTGGTATAGAGGGTTCATTCTTTGGTTGAAGAAAACTCCGAAAGTTAATTCTGGATGTTCAGCTGCTTTAGCGTTCATTCTTTCAACTTCTTTAGTATAAACTCCTGCTGGTTTTTCGCCTAAAACGTGGAATCCACGGTCTAATGCTTCAATTGCCATTTCAGTATGGAAGTAGTGAGGGACAGTTGTTACAATTGCATCAACATCTCCACTTTCTAACATTGAAATATAGTTATCATAGAAAGGAATTTCTGGGTATTTTTCCTTAGAAACTTCACCTTTAGCTGGGTCAATATCACAAATAGCTCCAATTTCCATATTTGAAACTGCACCGTTTTGTAGTAATTCAGCGTACATTCCACCTTCTGAACCTAATCCAATAATACCAATTCTTACTTTTTTCATAATTAATTTCCTCCTTTTATTTTATCTAAGATTTCATTTAATGCATCAAACTGCATTTGGTACCCTTCAGCACCATCTTTTGCTTTGTCCTCTTTAATTACATCGCCTGCATCTTCAAGTTCTAAAGATTGAAGTGAGTCAAACATAACTAAATGTGGCTCTAATGTTAAAAATCCTTCATAACCTTTTGCAATTTCCATCGCAAGGATTTCTTCAATTTTCCCATCCCCTGTACCGCAAACGACATTTTCATTGACATCGAATACAGCATCTTTAATATGAATATATACTACTTCATCTTTAAGTAATTCATATGCTTCTAAAGGTTTAACACCAACTTGTACAAAGTTCGCAAAGTCAAAGATTGCTTTGAAGTTATCTGAAGCAACATCTTTTAAGATATTGTGACATCTAACATCAGTATCCCCGTAAATATCTTTCTCATTTTCATGTAATAAGATAACATCGTATTTTGCTGCTATTTCGGCAAACGCTTTTAACTTATTAACTACTTGTTCACGATATTGGTCCGCATCTTCACCTTTTGGAATATAGAAACTAAAGATTCGCATATATTTCGTATCTAATAAATTAGCTATTTGACATAAGCGGTCTAAATCTTCTTTTTGTTTTTCGAATCCTTCTTCATCATCGATAAACACTTTCCCTATTGGTGATCCGATACTTGAAACACTAACCTTGTACTCTTCAAGTTTTGGAATAACTTTTTCTTTGAATTCTTCGACTGAGTAATCATTAACATTTTTACCATCGATTCCTCTTAAAGATATGTAGTTCATCCCTAAACTTGTTACATGTTGCAATTGTTCAATCAGGTCTGATGAAATCTCATCCGAAAATCCTGAAATATGAATATTTTCTAACATTTAACTCTCCTTCTCTTAACTAATAACACTATATTTGTGTCTACTCTATTATAGTATAAACTTATAATATTTTCGCCACAGTTTGAGTGTTTTATAAGCTATTTAGACCTCTTTTTGTAGAATTTTCTAAATAACTGACTTTTTTTGATACATACAGTAATTATTTTCACCTGTATACAAGTGATTATACTATAAAATCAGCACCATTTCCGCTTTTTAGACAAATTTCATAAAAGTTTCTTAAATTTCTAACTACAATCATATATTAAACTAAGTCATTCAACTCAATATCAAATGTATTCATACTATATTTTGAAACTTCAACGTAATATTTTTCCTTTAATCATTTCCTCAAACTATCGATCTATTAATAGCTTATAAATCATATATTTTGAGTTAAATACATGATAGCGGTATCACATTACAGTCATTATAATAAACTTGTATACAGGTGTCAAGTCTTTTTTAACATCTTTTGAAAACG
>CAYWKT010000030.1:7347-12525 GCA_964458985.1 uncultured Erysipelothrix sp. | reverse complement strand
TTTTAAAAATAAAAAATAGTGAAACGCACATGTATTTACAATACTATATAATTATTTATGTGAGGCGAGTTAAGAATATTTATCCTTATTGTATACTGTTTAACATATTTTAGATATATGTAACTAATAACTATCGCAATATTCATATTATAAATCGCATCATATATTTTTTCGAATAATAAATGCAGTCACACAAATAATTTTGGTTCCTTCTTACTGAGTTAACCATAAATTTTGGACTCATTTTACTATTGATTAATTAAACACTAATTCAAACATAATATAATACTTAAAAGTGATTTCCACTACGTTATAATATTTTATTCTAATCATTGCATAGTTTTATGTAGTGAGATATTTACATTCCCTCCCGGGACTAAAACATTATAACTTATGATTAATTAATAGTACCTGCTTATATAAAACAGTATACAAAAAATAAAGACCCAAACTCGATGTGTTTGGGTTTCACTGTTTAATGGACTTTTAAATAATCTATACATTCACGATATCCTGGCATGATCCGTTCGACTAAGTCATAAAAATCTTTTGAATGATTAGGAATTAGTAAATGGACATATTCATGGATCATTACATAATTAATGCAATCAACTGGATAGTGAACTAGCGTTTCATTTAATAAGATACTCTCAATTGCGGGTGAACATGCTCCCCACTTGCCTTTTAAAGGTAGAATATCGATTGTTGGCTCTTTTTGGAATAACTCATCAAACATTTGACGAGTTTCAGAGACATAATTGTTTAATATATCATATAAATCTTCTTTTATATTTGGATAATCTTTATAGTACACTTTCTCTCCGAATACACGGACATAGTCTTCATGAATATTATTACTGCGCTTCTCTGCAACATCATTTACTTGTTGTGATTTAGCTAATATCCATTCACTATTTTGTTCTAAGTATTCAATTAAGTGTTCTTTTGATAATCTTGCGGGCTTTGATAATTTTATTTCATTATTGGGTTTTATAGTAACATTTAAATTTTTTCTTGATTTTGGATCTAAGAAACATTTAAAATTAGTGTTATCTAAAGTAATTTCAAACATTTTTTACCTTTTCTAACTTTCTTTAATATCTGCGGCAGCTTCTAGTACTGCCATATCCTGCTTTCTTAAATCGTATTGATCTAATAGATCAGGACGATATTTTTTTGTTTTTATTAACGACTGCTCATGACGATATTGTCTAATATTTTCATGATGACCACTGATCAGAACATCTGGTACACGATAGCCATCTATTTCTTGCGGCTTAGTATATTGCGGATATTCCAATAAACCATTCTCGAATGATTCTTCTTCAATTGATTCGCTAGTAATTACCCCTGGTAAAAGTCGAATAATTGAATCACTAATGACCATTGCCCCTAATTCGCCCCCTGTTAAGATAAAGTCCCCAATACTTATCACTTCATCTACGTGGTTTAAGATCCTCTCATCATAACCTTCGTAATGTCCACAGATTAAAATTAAATGGTCGTATTTTGCAAGGCTTCGTGCTCTTTGTTGGTTAAAAACTTCAGCTGCAGGCGTCATCATGATCGTATGCGAACTCTCTGTTTTAACCTTCTTTAATGCACGTACAATAGGCTCATACAATAAAACTAAGCCAGCTCCTCCACCGTATGGTGTATCGTCTACACGATTGTGTTTGTCAAGCGTGTATGGACGAAAATCAACAACTTCAATGTCTACTAGCTCTTTTAAACGAGCTTTTTTTATTATTGATGTGTTAATAAAACCCTCAAACATTTCAGGGAAAATTGTTAAAATCGTTATCTTCATTAAAGACCCTCAATCATATTAATATCCAAACGATTATTTTCTAAGTCAACTGATTTAATAAATGCATCGACAAACGGTACAAGTATCTCACGATCCTCAAGTTTAATTCTTAATACTGTTTGTGATGGTTTACTAACCTCAATAACTTTTCCTGATAGTTTATCATCAATATAAACATCTAAGTTCTCAAGTTGGAATAAATAATATTCCCCCTCAAGTGGTGCAAGTGCATCTTGATCTATATAAATATCCTCAGTTTTTAATTTCTCTACATCGTTAATATCATTTGAATCATTTACTCTGATTAAGATATTCCCATTATGTATGCGAAAACCACTAATCTTCAGTGGACTTTGGTCTTTTAAATAGATAGTACTCCCTACTTTGAATCGCTCCTCAACGAATTCAGAGTCACTTAGTACTTTCAAGTCCCCCTTAATTCCAAAAGTATTTACTATCTTTCCTATTTTCATTAAGTTCATAAACTACACTCCTTGCATATCTACATTCTACACTACTTAGCTTTATAAATAAAGGCTTTTAATGAGGTATTACCCTATTTAAAGCCTTTTATTATCAATTTATTTTCACATTCTCGCTACATTCTCACCGACTATGTGAGTTATAATGTATAATCATTTTAACCATGAAATTCACAATGTTTTGAGACTAATTTTTAACTCTAAAATAAGATTATAATTATTTTTTATCTTAATAATTATGTAAAATTTGATTAAATTAATCATTTTACTAACTATAAAACAACTATCAATATCACCATTTTAGATCATTAATTTAATTAATACTATTTAAAGTACACTAAATAAAAGGACTAACTAATTTTTTAAGTTAATCCTTTTTGACTATATTTATAGTCTTTTACAAATTATCTAAGTAAGCTTTCGCTACAGCCTTCGCAACGTTAGTTGTCACATTGTCATCAAAGATACTCGCAATGACATATTCAGAATTTAGCTTATCATCCGCGATTGCATCGACCAACGCATAAGTCGCCGCAACTTTCATATATTCACTCACATAAGTCGCTCTAGCATCTAGTGCCCCTCTAAAGATGCCTGGAAAGGCTAATATATTATTAATTTGATTTGGAAAATCTGAGCGTCCGGTTCCAACGACATAAGCTCCCGCATCCTTAGCATCTGAATACGATATTTCAGGAGTTGGATTCGCAAGCGCAAAGACAATTGATTTATCATTCATTTGCCTGACATCATTTTTTGAGACAATATTTCCAGCTGATACACCAATAAACACATCTGCATTAATCATTGCCTCACTTAAAGTTCCTTCTAAGTTATGTGGATTTGTATATGTTAGTAACTCCTTTTTCGCATCATCTAATTTTTCATTTGATTTAGATAAGATACCTTCTCGATCAACTAATACAATATTTTTCGCATTTAAATTATGTAATAGTTTCGCTATCGCACTACCAGCTGCTCCGGCACCACTAATGACAATCTTTACTTTTTCAATATTTTTATCGACTAATTTTAAGGCATTAATTATTGCGGCACTAACGACTATCGCAGTTCCATGTTGATCATCATGAAAAACCGGGATATCTACTTTTTCTTGAAGCTTACGTTCAATCTCAAAACAACGCGGAGCTGCGATGTCTTCTAAGTTAATTCCACCGAATGTACTCGTCATTTTACTAACCATTTCAACGAACTCATCGTCATCATCAATGTCTAAGCAAATAGGAATCGCATCAATATCCGCAAACTGTTTGAATAAGATCGCTTTTCCTTCCATAACTGGAATTGATGCAAGCGGGCCAATATCGCCTAAGCCTAAAACCGCAGTTCCATCTGTAACTACAGCGACCGTATTTCCTTTTGCTGTATATTCATAAGCTAATTCAGGATTATCTTTAATTAAAAGACATGGCTCAGCGACACCTGGTGTATACGCTAGACTTAAATCATCTAAATTATTAATTTCAACTTTACTTCTAATTTCGTATTTACCTTTATTCTCTTTATGTAGTTGTAGTGCTTTACTCATAACTATCTAAATCCTTTCTATGATTGAGTGTATTTATTAATAATGTAATTATATATAAAACAAGTGATAGCATAAATGGCGCGAATGGATTAAAGTCATACATAATCCCGGCTAAAAGTGATCCAGCTATCATCCCTAATGATTTCATTGAATTATGCATGCCAACCATTACACCACGATTTTCTTCACTCGCGTACGATGCATTTCGCTCTTGAAATAGTGAAATTTGAACCGTGTCGAAAACGAGTAAAATAATTCCGACGACCATAAACATCGACGCCTTCTCTGAAGTAAAATATAGTAATACTAAGTTTAATATTAATACAAGTAGTATTTTTGATATAGATTTTTCAACTTCACTACTACTTACTAACTTAATTGTAATTGTGAAGTTCGCAATTACCGCAAGTATTCCGACAATACTACGTGTGATTCCACCAAATGATGGTGACATCTTCAAATATGTTTGAAGATAAAACTGAAAATTCTGCGTTAATGATGTCGAGGCAAATGTGACAAAGAACACACTCATGAATAAAAGTAGAATCTTTATATTTAAATATTGACTAATCTTAAAAAATGCTTGAATTGGATTACTATCGACAGCTATTTCTTTTATTTGAATCTTTTTATGCATTTTTATATCATCAAGACCAAAATAAAATAAAACACCACATACAAGTAGTCCAACACATTGCGCAATAATTGCATAGTTTATATTTGCCGTTCCTATAACACCTCCAATTAAATAGCCAAGAGTACCATTAACGGTGAATATTGTAATTGTCTTCGTTATATTTTTTGAGACATCTTCCTCATTACTAAATTTCATCGTATAGTAGAGCGCACTCACATTCATGGCGGCAATAAAGAAGCCGGCAATCATTCTTCCAATGACGATCGTCGCTTTAGTTCCTCCAAAGCCAAATATAAACTGTCCAACACTATAGCCAATCATTGAAATCGCAAGTATATTTTTACTACTGACAAAGTTGTTTAGATTACCCCAAAATGGTGACATTAAAAAGTTGGTAATCGACATTGCGGCAAAGGCTAAGCCAAACATGTAACTTGGCATATTAAGGTTATTTATTAAATTAGGCGTGATGGGATGCGCTAAACTAGCCGCAACGCCACACACGCCATACGTAATATATAATCTTTGGATTGGATCAAGCTTCTTAAAGTAGATGATCATTAATATATACTCGTTTTCCGTTAACGAGTGTTTCTACTAAGTCAAAGTTCTCATTTAAGATTGTGAGATCAGCATCTTTTCCTTTTTGAATTACACCTTTAAACTCATCAATTCCAATGTACTTAGCCGCATTAGTACT
>CAYWKT010000030.1:0-7247 GCA_964458985.1 uncultured Erysipelothrix sp. | reverse complement strand
GTCGTCATAATTATTTTATCTGGACCTTTGATTCGATATGTAATATCAAATATTTCATGTCTAACTGTTATTCCGGTTTGCTTCGCAAACTCACAATATAAATCATCATAGTAAAGTGCTGCGCCCGCAACACCTGGTTGACGGTGATGAATTCCACTCATACCACTAAACATATGGACAACGCCACCAATTCCATATTCTTTTAAGTCACGAATATGTTCAAAGTCGGCACTTGAGTGTCCAATTGAGATTTGAATATTTCGATCATTACAGTACTTAATTACTTCTTTCGCATGAGGCAGCTCTGGTGCCATTGCCATCAGTTTTATCATATCCGGATATTTTTGATACTCATACATCGTCTTCATAAACTCAATGTCTGGATCAATGCAATACTCTTCCTTCTGCATACCTCTGTGCTCTTTACTCATAAATGGACCTTCTAAGTGAACTCCTAAAAGACTAGCTCCATTAATTTCAACTTCATTGTAAACTGCATTTGCCCCATCTAAATACTTTAATGTGTTTTCTAGTGAGTCGGCGGCAGTTGTCGCTAAAAATCCAGTAACTCCTTCTTTCGCCATATCTTCACCCATTAAAATGATTGAGTTTGCGTCTTTATCATACATATATGAGCCACGTCCCCAGCCATGAATATGAATATCAATCCAGCCCGGCATTATTATATTATTTTCATAGTCGATATACTCACCTTCATAATTATAAAGTATATCTTCAATTTTATTATCTTTTACTTTTAAATAACCTTCAATAACTCCTTTAGGAGTTACTATATTTTTTGAATAATATATCATATAATCTCCTTAAATTAATTTATCTACTTAATATTTCTACGGTTTTTAAATACATACGTGCCATACGTTACACTGCTTACAAAGATTACATAAAAGATCGTCATCTGAATGCCGGCAGTTTGAATAAAAGTACTTACTGTTGAGCCAAATATTTTTTGAATTAATACCGTCGACTCACTATCTGATAAGTCTAAAATAACATCCAACTGTGGTCCATAGGCAAAGACGTTAACTAAAAGCGTTAAGATTGCCCCTTGAATTAGGATAATGATTGTCTTGATACCATTACTTAAAAGTAATGATTTATCTTTCATCACTAATTTGGCACTATGTCCATAGTTAAAGTCTGGATTAATTTTACTTGCGAAGTAATATGTACTCGTAATCGCATTACTAATAATAAATAATAGAAACAGGATTATGATCGCAAGTGGCGCAATTTTCGGAATACTTCCAACTAAAAGTAAAACTAAAAATGAGATTAGTGCCCAAGCTAAGTAGACAAGGGCAACTATAACCTCTTTTTTAGTTACGTTAATATTTTTAAATAAGTCATTTAAAGTTGCGACTTTTCCAGTCACAACTAAATTTGAATAATCATATTGCTTCACTAAATAAATAAAGCTAATGACACTCGTTATAATGATGCCAACAATTAATAGGTTAAATTTTTGAAATAACATTGATATTGATACGCTCACTACTGAGTATATTAGTATTCCAAATAAAATTTTAAATCGATTATCTCTTAAATGCTCACGAATCAATCCCTTAATGTCTTTCATATATCCTCCTAAATTTTTATTGCAATCATTTCCTCATCACCGACCGAAACAACTCCCTCTTTTAAAGTTATTGGAAGTCTTCCATGTAAGTTCGTCACAATAATTGGTGATGTCATATCTACGTTGTTTTCTTTAAAATAATCATGATCAATCTCGACAATCTTTTGTCCCTTTTTGACTCGATCATCCATTTTAACTAATCCTTTTAAACCTTTTCCACCATGTGTTACCGTATCAAGGCCAATATGAATTAGAAAATCATTTCGATCATCAGCTTTTATCCCAACCGCATGATTCGTTGGGAAAATTGCTACAACTGTACCATCAACTGGTGAGTATACATCACCATGCGTTATTTTTATCGCAAATCCATCACCGATCGTCTTCTCGGCAAATACTGGATCAGGTACATCTTCCATCTTAATTATTTCACCATTCATTGGTGATACAAAATCTAAAGGCTTTGGCCCAAATAGCTTCTTAAACATATTTTTCACCCATACAATATGTAGCTTGGATGTTGAAGTGACGATCAACAACTAAGAGATCGGCATCTTTTCCAGCTTCTATTGATCCTTTTCTATCATATACTCCCAGATATTTGGCGCAGTTTTCTGATGTCATTTTAATTACATCGTGAACTTTAGGATTTACATTTTTGATTAAGTTTTGAACTGACTTAATATAACTAAGTTCTAAATCTTTAATTTCATCGTAATTATGACGGTTATAGCGATTCTCAACTCCATCATCATCGCGAATAATTAAATAGTCGCCATCTGGAATAAATGTTTGCTTACGAATATAATGATAGCGCTCTTTTGTCAGTTGCGCAATCGCACCATTGTCGGTTGACATAATAATTTTATCTGGTCCTTTTAATCGATATGCAAGATCAAAGGCCTCAAATAAGACTGTCCACCCTGTTTGTTTCGCAAACTCACAGTATAAATCATCAAAGAATAATGCCGTTCCGGCTACACCAAGGTTTCGATGATGAAAGCCAGTCATACCACTAAACATATGTGTTACGCCACCAACTCCATATTCTTTCAAATCTTTTATTTGATCAAAAGTTGCGGCTGAATGTCCAATCGCAATTTGAATGTTTTCACGATTACATTGTTTGATGACATCTTTAGCATTCTCAAGTTCAATAGCCATCGTCATTAACTTAATTGTATTAGGATATGTCTGTGCATCAATAAACTGTTGCATCAGTTGTGTTGATGGTGTTTTAAACTCGGCCTTGTTCATCATTCCAGCTTGTTCTAAACTGACAAATGGACCTTCCATATGTAAGCCTAAGAGTGATGCTCCATCACTCTTTTGGCTTTTAAGTACAGTACTACAGTTTTTTACACCTTCAATTAACTCTTCAGTTGGCTGAGCACCAGATGTCGCAAGAAAACTTGTAACTCCTGTTTGTGGTAAATCAGCCTTCATTTTCATTAAGGAGTCAACACTATTATCACTACCAAATGATCCAGTACCCCATCCGTGAAGATGTTGGTCAATAAAGCCTGGAATAATTAAATAGTCTGTGTAATCTTCAAAAGGCTCATTTTTTATATCATCAACTATTTCTTTTATAATCCCATCTTCAATTTTTAAGTAACCTTTTTTAATTATTTGATTTGGACAATAAATGTTTTCTGAATAAATATACATATTTACTCCTCCTTCTCAAAATACCAATATTTCTTATTAGCTTCATTTAAATCATCTAAAACTGCCTTCGCTTGATCAACTCCATTGATTGTTCGATTAAGCGTTAAGGCCATTAAAGCCTTCGTATAACTATTTTCGATATAAGCCTCTGCCGTTAGTAGTTCATAAGCATATTGATTTTCCATTAAACCTTTATAGAATGGATCAATATCGCCATACGGATAAATCTTAGGTCCATCTTTACCAAGTGTTCCCGCAAGCTCGACGAACGCTTCTTGTGTGAAGTTTGGAATATACCCCTCATTTTTTACGATTAAAATAAACTCATTATGTAAGTCATAGGCAATTGACTCTGCGATTTCAACCATCATCGAACCAAAGACTGGACTTGTTAATAGTTCAATACCTTCCATTGAATCTTTATTAATTGCCATTGCCGTTGTTTCCCACACTTCCTTCTCACGTGAGTCCATCGTCTCATCAGCACGAGTATAGTTTGGATCACTTTCTGCTACAATTTCATCTTTATAGAAATAATATTGTAAGTATGTGTTTGGAATATAGTCTGGAAATAGCTTAAGCATCTTATTAACTCTTAAGTATGTATCAAGCCATGACTGCGATCTTTGCTCAGCATTGTATGGTTGAAAACCATGATCTTTAAAGTATGTTTTTAACTGTTCGAAGTAATCATTTCCTTCAGTATCAAATATTTCTGTGAACCAGCCAAAATGGTTTAGACCAAAGTAGCGAGCTCTTAAATCATAAACATCTTTTTCTAAAATTTTTGCGAAACTAACCATCATTGAATACGGTTGATCACAAATGTTTAAAAGACGCTTATCATCTGGGAAGTATTTATCTAAGGCAACTGCCATTATCGCAGCTGGATTAGTGTAGTTTAAGATCCACGTATCTTTTGAATATTTACGGACGTGATTAACCATCTCAACCATTGCTCCAATTGATCTTAATCCGTATGCAAAGCCACCAGGACCGCATGTTTCTTGACCAACGACACCATGTTTAAGTGGAATCTTTTCATCTAATGAGCGCATTTCACTGCCGCCCACGCGCATACATGTAAAGACGAAGTCCGTTTTACTATATGCGACATCCATATCATCTGTCACTACTACTTCTGTATCTGGCATATGAACTTTTAAGACTAGTTCACAATATTCTCTAATTTTCTCAAAGCGGTCCAGATCTGGATCAAAGAAAATTAGTTTACTAACTGGAAATCTCTCTTTCATCATTGCCATTGTTCCGATCAGTGCGGGAGTTCTCGCACTCCCGGCACCTGATATCGTAATTATATGAGGTTTTCTCACAAATAAAACCTACCTTCCTAAAACGTTTTCTACTTCATTTCGAATAAACTCAACCATCGGTCCATAAACAATATGAATATGGCCTGGCGATGGGAAGAATATTCCTGAACAACCTGACTCACGTAATTTCTTAGGATCGATCTTGTTCTTATCGACAAAATCAATTCTTAATCTTGTAATACAGTTTTCTACCGTTTTAATGTTTGATGCTCCACCTAAAGCTTCAACCGCAAGTGCTGCGATTTCAGTAAAGCGTTTTTCTTGAATTAAGATATTATCAACTGCACCTTCTTCATCACGACCTGGAGTTGGTACGTTAAACTTAACGATATACCACTTGAATAAGAAGTACATAATTAATCCTTCAACGATTCCGACAATAACGATATTAATCCAGTTTGAGTTTTCCATTAAGACCCCAAAGATTAAGAAGTCAAATACTGTTCCTCGGATATATCCGACTGCCGTACCCATGTAGTAAAGTGCGATTCCACCAAATGATCCAATTAGTGCATATAATAGATATAGAGGTGGTGCGATGAATAAGAACGTAAACTCGAGTGGTTCGGTTACGTTTCCAAGCATTGCTGTCATAACACTCGTAATAATTAAACCTTTAGCCATCTTCTTGAATTCAGGAAGTGCTGTTTTATACATTGCAAGTCCAATAGCTGGGAAGACGAACATTGTTCTAACCATTTGCTGTTGCGCTCCAAATCTTGTAAGCTCAGGCATCATTTCCCAATATGGACTTGATGGACCTAAGTTAAATAAGATTTCATTCATAGCACTCATATAACCAATGTATTCAACACCTTCAATAATGTATGTTCCACCAGCTTCAGTAAATCTAAGCATTGCGTTCCAAACGTGGTGTAGTCCAAATGGAATTAACATACGGTTTACAACCCCACTTAAAATATTACCTAAAATTGGATGGAGTAAGAACTTGGACATACTTGAGAAGAATGCAATTAAGTATTGCCAGAAGAATGGTAAAATTAAACCTGTTACAATCATAATAAGCATTGTAATTAACGGTACAGATTTACGTCCTGCAAAGAATGCGAATGCCGTTGGAAGTTGGAGATCATAATATCTATCGGTTGCAACTGCTGCGGCAATACCGGCTAAGATTCCTCCAAATACGTTAACGTTTACTGTTTGAATACCGAGTACCATACTCTGTCCGGCAACTGCGATATTTCCTTCTGTAATTAAGTTTCCAGTAACAGTTAGCCAAACGTTCATTGTAACAAGTAAGACTAAGTAACTAATTACTGATGCAAATACAGCGATTCCTTTATCTTTTTTAGACATTCCATATGCGACTCCCATCGCAAATAATACTGGAATGTTATTAAAGACGGTATCACTAATTGTCCGAATACTAACCATAATTGTGTTTACAACTGGCGTCCCTAATAATGGTATTCTTTCAATCATATAACCTTGTGCAAATGCACCACTAATACCAAGCAATAGACCAACTGGTGCCATTACTCCGATTGGAAGTAAGAGTGAACGACCAAATCGTTGAATTGCTTCATTATACTTTTTCATAAGTATCCTCCCTTTATAGTAAGTATAGATTATCAAAATTTGTAAGTGTTTACAATCATATGGTAGTCATGGTTAGTTAATATGGAAACAATAACTTTCTTTGGTCACTTATAATAGTTATTTAAATGATTTTTATGATATAATTATGGCTGGGAGGGTTTACATTATGCTTAGTTTAAATCAAGAAAAATATAAATCACTAACTGCCACAGAAAAAGATGTTTTACACTTTATTATCGATAATCAAGAGTATGTCGTTAATGCGACGAGTCGTGATGTCGCAAGTAAATGTAATGTCTCAAAAACTGTAGTCATAAATCTATCACAAAAGATTGGATTTGAAGGTTTTAACGAGTATCGTTATTACTTAAAAGAACAGTTAAACAACAATACGATTGAAGCAAATAGCGAGTTTTCAAGTGACATTTTAAATGCAATCGAGAGAACTATTCGCTTAAATAAAGAGGAAGAGTTAAATGAAATAGTCGACAAAATTCTAGCGGCTGAGACGATTTATGTCATTGGACGTGGATCATCAAAATATATGTGTTCATACTTAACTCACTTATTAATGACTTTAAAAATTAAAACTATCGTTATCCAAGATTTTAACCATTATGATGTCATTGGACAAACGATGAATGAACATGATTTAATGATTGCGATCTCACTCTCTGGTGAGACGACAATTACTGTCAACACTGCAAAGATTGCGGCAATGAAAAAGCGTGAAATTATCTCATTTACAGCTTTTAGTAATAATTCACTCGCAAATCTCGCAAACAACAACGTCTACTTCTTCTCTGATAATGTCGATACACGAGTTCACGATACAATATCAAGAACGACGCTCGTCTTTGTCATTGAACTTCTCGTTAATAAAATTAAAGAAAAAATGATTAAAGAAGGTTTATCAAAAGGCTCGAGTGTTACACAATGGCTTTTAACTAAACAATAATTTAAAACATACAAAAACCCACACTTTACTATAAAATGTGGGTTTTACTATATAAAAAAAGATGCCTACGCACCTTTATTTGATTCGAAATTAATCATAACTTTTTTATTTTCTAATCGTC